>JAXECN010000087.1:0-16646 GCA_034093535.1 Pelistega sp. | reverse complement strand
TGAGCAAGTCAGCATTGCCCAATTAGATGTGGTGACCCCGACTATGAGTATTACTGTTAAGCCTAATAGGGGTGATTATCATTTAGCGATGAAACATCTCTACCTGCCTGCTATTTTAAAAGCGAAGAAAGGGCTTAAGGTCAAGCGTGCAGGAGTGACTGTACAAGTAAAAAGTGTGGAGTTACCCGTTCTTATCTACGGGCATACCTCTAACTTAGAAGCGAAGCTGAAGCTAGATAAACTCTTGGAAAGTAAATAGGGTAGGAAAAATGTCTTATACACCGATTATGTATTGTGCTGCTGTGGATCGAGCGCTTGACCCTGAGTATCAGAACCGTTGGTTACTGGTCGATACTCATAATCATTGTTTAGCGGCAGACCTACCTAAGCTTGCTGATATTCAACTAGAGATTAAATTTGGGTATTTGGCGATTCGTGCTCCAGAGATGTTGCGTCTCGATATTCCTATGGATGTTATTGAAGATGATGAGAGTGCTTTTGAGACCGTAGTTTGTGATGGTCAACATTTACAAGCTGTCAGTGAGGGCGATTTAGCGGCACAGTGGTTTAGCGTCTATTTAGGGCAAGACGTGCGACTGATGAAAAAGATAGATGTCTAGAGTGCTATAGAACTTAATAAAAAAGGTCGATATTATTGAGATGGTAATATCGACCTTTATTTTATTTCTTGGCTTGTAATTCGCGGAATTTAGCCATCAGTTGTTCGGGGGTCTCTTTCCATTCGGGATGAGGGTCAATACAATCGACAGGGCAGACGACCATACATTGAGGTTCATCGTGGTGCCCGACACATTCGGTACATTTTTCCGGGTCAATAATGTAAATCTCTGGACCCATATAAATGGCATCATTTGGACATTGCGGTTCACAAACATCGCAGTTGATGCATTCGTCATTAATGGTGAGTGCCATATTTAAGCCTTAGCGTTTTCTTGTTGTTTACGAGCAGCGACTTTTTCGATGAGCCAGCGCTCAACCGATGGGAAGACAAACTTGCTGACATCACCACCAAGTAGAGCAATTTCTCTGACAAACGTACCAGAGATAAACTGATATTGGTCAGATGGGGTCATAAATAATGTCTCAACATCAGGAAGTTGGTAACGGTTCATCCCTGCCATTTGGAATTCATATTCAAAGTCAGATACGGCACGTAGACCACGGATAATCACACGGGCGTTTTCTTGGCGGACGAAGTCTTTAAGTAAACCATCAAATGTTTTGATGACGACGTTTGGATAATGTCCTAGTACTTCATTGGCAATATCTAAACGCTCTTGTAGCGTGAAGAAGGGATTTTTGCCTCTACTAGCGGCTACACCTACGACAACTTGGTCAAAAATGCCTGATGCTCGGCGAACTAGGTCTTCGTGACCACGAGTAATGGGGTCGAATGTACCAGGATAAACAGCAGTTAACATCAATGCTCTCTTTAAAAGTGGTCAGTGTGAAATGACCGTCAATACAATAGGGTAAAGGGTTATTATAATGCTTTCGCTCAGAATGGGAATAGTTAATCGTCGCTAATATGCTCAAATAGGTGAAAAAACACCATTCCTGCCTTAGATTCGCGGATTAACTCAAACGGTCCGTCAAGCGTTTGCTTTTGTTCTGACTCAATATAAATTAAGCCCCCCGATTTAACAATACTGGTTAAGTATGGTTTCACTTGTGCTAATAGGTCAGTATTAAATGGAGGATCGAGCATGACCAAATCAAAACGAGAAGCGTCCATACGGCTTAATACCAGTAGGGCATCGTGGCTATGAATGCGAACTTGTTCAAGTTTTAATTTATCACGGCTCTCACGGAGGTTTTGTAGTGCTTTAGGGTGCGACTCTACCATTTGCACATGGGCGACACCTCGAGAAGCTGCTTCAAAGCCTAAGGCACCAGACCCAGCAAATAAGTCAAGGACGCTTTTGTCGTGATATTGTCCTTGCCATAGGTGGTGAATCCAGTTAAAGAGGGTCTCGCGGACGCGGTCAGGCGTGGGACGTAGCCCAGGAATATCTGCCACGGGAATCAGTGTCCGTCTTAAATCTCCTCCGATAATACGAACTTTTTGAGGAGTATTTGTTTTTTTTGTAGGGGTAGGGGGTAAAGTCTTTTTCATGTGTAAATTATACGAGGTCTAGCGATAAAAAGGCTAGAAAACCCTGTAATTATAGGTACAATATAGACATTCTAGGGCGATAAAGATGACGCCTATTTTTATGGATAGATAGAAGAAGATTTTATGTTTAGTTTTTTCAAACGTTGGCGTAACAAAGATAAAGAACAAGCAGCTCCTGAAGTTGTTGAAGAGGTGAGCACGCAGGAGATGCCTGCAGATGTTCCCGTAGAGCCTTCGGTATCTGTAGAGACTGAGCCAGTCGAATTAGCACCAGAAAATACGGCGTTAGAGGTTGTGCCTGAGCCAGTGGAGATTCCCGCCCCAACCTTGGTGCCTGAACCTGTTGTTCCCGTAGTCAATAATTTACCGGATTTACCAGAACCAGATGTTGACGGCAAAATTCGTATTAAAGTGACCTTAAATGATGTGGCGCCTCCGAGTTCTGATGAGGAGCTTGAGGCAGCTGCATTGGCAGAGATTCCAGAGGATAGTCCTTTACGTTATCAGCAAGATGAGGCAATCCCTGACGACAGTTCTGCTGATGAAGAGCAAGTATCTGTTAGCGAAGAGGAAACGGCCGCTATTGTCGCGAATGATGATGGCGAACAAGTAGCTGATGAGGTATTAGAGAGCGAAGAAGATATTCTTGACTGTAAAATAGACTGTGCTTGGGAAGAGGAAACTGCTCCTGAAGAGGTGGCTGATACCGTAGAGCAAGTCTTAGAGGTTGACGAGGGTCAAGAGGTTGTGCATAGTGCCACACCAGCAGTGGAAAAAGCCTCTTGGTTTAGTCGCTTAAAGTCTGGATTAGCACGTACAGGTTCGAGTATCAGCTCACTCTTTGTGGGTGTTAAAGTTGACGAGGACCTATTTGAAGAGCTAGAAACCGCACTGATTATGGCGGACTCAGGGGTTGAGGCAACACAATCATTACTGACTAAATTGCGTGCTAAAGTTAAAAAAGAACGTATTGAGGACGCTAAGGATGTCAAAAAAGCCTTGCATGAGTTGTTGACAGAACATCTAAAACCTTTAGAAAAACGCTTTGTACTCGATCAAGACAACACAAATGTGGTGATGATTGCTGGTGTTAATGGTGCCGGCAAGACAACATCGATTGGTAAATTAGCGCATCATTTCCAAGCGAGTGGGGCAAGTGTATTATTAGCGGCAGGTGATACGTTCCGTGCGGCAGCTCGTGAGCAATTAATTGCTTGGGGGGCACGTAATAATGTACAAGTTATCTCTCAAGATGGTGGTGATCCAGCGGCGGTTGCCTTTGACGCGGTCAATGCGGGGCGTGCACGTAAGACGAATGTGGTGATGGTAGATACCGCAGGACGTCTACCGACACAGACACATCTGATGGAAGAGTTGAAGAAAATTAAGCGAGTGATTACCAAGGCAGATAACACAGCACCACATGAGGTTTTATTGGTGATTGATGGTAATACAGGGCAAAATGCTCTTGCTCAGATTCGTGCTTTTGATGCCGTATTAGGCTTAACCGGGTTAGTGGTGACTAAGTTAGACGGTACGGCAAAAGGGGGTACGTTAGCAGCCGTTGCCGCAGGTAGCCAAGGAGTCAGACCAGTCCCTGTCTATTGGATTGGTGTAGGTGAATCCCTACATGATTTACAGCCTTTTGTGGCGAGCGAATTTGCGGCCGCTTTATTAGGTGATGATGTTTAATTTTTGGGCTGCATACATACCTAAAACCCACATCAGTTGATGTGGGTTTTAGTTTTTAGCGATTAATTAGTTGCTGGTTTTATAGTTCATGCTTTGTAATGTAGCGGATGCTTTAGCTAGAGCACTCTCTCGGTGTTCAATTTTGACGAGCATATAGTCTAGGCTAGGTGCGACAAAAAAGCGAGTTTGACGCGATTTACTATCACGGACACGTTCGACAATCAGAGCCTCTACATCACCTAGACCGGTTTTGACGACTTCTTTGCCAACAACTGCATAGGTATGTTGGCGTTCGTTACCTTTGTAGATAATAGGGTAGGTAAAGCGTTTTTTACCTGCCATTAAGTCGCAACGTGCCTCAAAGAAGAAACTTAGCGGGTCATATAAGGTCGATTTAGCTAAAGAGAAGGATTTGTTCTCTTCGCTATTCTTTGTGTAATTAGCTTGTTTTTTACCCCAGTTAAAGTTGATGTTTTCTTTAACATTAGACTTAATTGCAGGACGTGCGTCATTCGAATATGAACTCGGAGTAACGCTACATTGTTGCATAGAAAAACGTGCTTTTTGAGTGATATCTAAAAGCGTATGTTCAGCAGAGAAAGTCGCGTCATAGGTATTTTGTTGACGCTGTACTTTTAACTTACCTTGGCTATTGCCCATATTGCCATTGTAGCCAATCGCAAATGTTGCATCGATATAATCGATATTTTGTGCCTGTGCTGTGGATACAGAGAATGCTCCCAATGCCATTGATGTAGCTAATAATGGGTAGAGCGATTTTTTAAAAGCAAATTTCAACATATCCATCCTTGTACTAAGTGTAAAAACGCTGAAGTAATCATAGCACCAGACGGCTGCTAGAATTCTTCAGCGTGTTTCACTATTGCAAGGATTTGTTAAATATTAGGCTGATTAATAGTCAATTTTGCTTGGTAGTGCTTTTAATGCCACATCTGTATCGCGTTTTAGGCGTTTTAATTGAGCAGATAACCAACCGACCGCAAACCAGGCTTGAGGGTGTGTTGCGGTAAGGCCCTCAAAATAATCTAGCGCTGAGGCATAGTCATTGAGCTCACCAAAGACTTCTTGTGCTTTGGCGAGTCGTTTGATGTAGTTGTTCAGATTTGCTTGTGGCTCTAAGGCCTCATAGACATTGAGACCATAACGCATACGTTTGATTTTCTTACGGACATCATGATAGGCTTCAATGTCATTTTTATCATGGTATTTCCAATGCGTCACAATCTCTTTGTTCCATTTGCTTAAGCGTTTTTCGAGTATTTTACGTAAGCTAGGGACTGGAGCGCTTGGAATAAGAGGAATAATATTCAGTTCATCAGTCGTCGCCAGTTCTGATGCAATAGGCATATCTTCGACTGAGGGGTTGTTCTCTTCTGGAGCGATTTCTTCAGATACAGGGTCTTGAGTGGGTGCTGTCGCTATCCATGCTAATAATTGAACGAGGAATGTTTGAAAAGCCGGTGTGCGAGCAATGTCTGTCGCACTACGACCTTGGTAATGATCAATCTCAATAGCTGGCATACCTGCTTTGCTTAATAACGGTAAGATGGTAGCGAGCATAACATCGGTATCACGCGTTGCACCAAAGTCCGCTAAGAAAGTCTTTAATTGTTCGCGCAGCGTCTCATCAGGTAGATGAGCGTGCTTACCTAATAGTTTCCAATTAGATACCAAGCGACGCATACCAATACGGAGCTGATGAACATGTTCAGGTTTGGCAACAGTCATTACACCGGCTGTATCAACCTCTGCTAAATAGGCGGCATTGAGAGAGATTTGCTCTACGCATTCTTCGGTGAGGCGACACAAGGCTTGAGTTGCGCTCAATTGCTTGAATAATGAATAAGATTGTGCTTTACGCTCTGCCCAGAAACGAGAGGTTTCTTGAGACTCTACCATGAGCTGGGTCGTTTCATCGGCTTCGTTAATTTTTGTTGCCATATTGGCTAAGGCGTCACCACGATGAGCCTTGGTACGCATATCGAGAATAAGTTGATAGTCGTTTAGCCAACGTAAGCCTAAATCAAAAATCGCTTCTGCACTACCTGAGACAAGTTCAAACTCAACTTCATGGATAGGCAATTCAAAACGTCCAGCTCGAACAACACCAGTATCAAAGGCAATTTCTACCGTACCTTTGCGGGTGCGTTGTTTTTTGAAGAGGCGAGTTACATCCGTTTCATAACGTAACTCAAGCGGTTTGGTTAGTTTTGTCAGTAAGGGTTCAGCTTCGGTACCGGCATAAAGACTTAAGTCGAGCACAGGACCTGGGCGGTGGTGGTTGAGCTCAATACGACTGAGGCTATGGCTGCCTGCCATTTTTAGGGTCTGTACCCAGTCTTCACCTTCTTGGCGTAGACGAATAGCGGCTTTGGCTTTTGCCAGTTGTCGGTCAGTCGTATCAAAATACATTGCACGTAGTGTAATACTTTCGGCATTACTTAAAGCCGCTTTGATTTTATCGCGACTTTGTTGAGGAACATGTAGTTTGAGCTCTTGTTCTGACATAGGGAGTTATACCTTTTGTTTGAGATAATCTTCAAGTGCCGTCACCTGCTCGGCAGTAAAGAGTAGACCTAGGCGAGTACGACGCCAGAGAATATCTTCAGCGGTACGTGCCCACTCGTAATCGACCAACCAATTGACTTCTGATGCATACAAACCATGCCCAAAATCGACGCCCATCTCTTCTTGATTGCCAGAGAGGAATGAGTGAGCAAGATTACCATATGCTTTTGCATAACGATGTGCAAGTGCTGGCGTGAGCCAAGCGTATTGTTGCAAGAGTTGATCAGCAAAATGCTCAGCAGAAACAATATCACCGCCCGGAAGTTTTTCAGTGGCTGTCCATGCTTTTGGTTTGCCAGTAAATGGGGCAAGTTTTTCTAGTGCATGTTCAGCTAAACGGCGATAAGTCGTGATTTTGCCACCGTAAATAGAGAGTAATGGTGGCTGACCTTGGTTTTTGCCACCGCTTAAGTCAAAGACATAATCACGAGTAACAGCGGAAGCAGACCCTGTGCTATCGTTGTAAAGAGGACGTACGCCAGACCAAGCAGAAAGCACATCTTGACGAGTGAGTGGTTTTGCGAAGTATTCATTAATGAGTTCGAGTAAATACGTGATTTCTTCTTCACTAATAGCGACTTCTGCTGGATTGCCTTTATAGTCAACATCGGTGGTGCCAATCATCGCAAAATGCTCACGATAAGGGGTGGCAAAGACAATACGATTATCTTTGTTTTGCAAGATATAAGCGTGATCACCAGGGTAGAACTTAGGTACGACAATATGGCTGCCTTTGACTAGACGTAACTTATCCGCTGTTTGTTCTGGACGGATGAGTTTATCTAATTGAGCCACCCAAGGACCAGCAGCATTAATAAGAATACCGGCTTTAATCTGCAAGGTTTGACCTTGTTCTTGCTCAATGGTCACCGTCCATTGTTGCGAGTCATGTGTAATTTGAGAGGCTTTACTACGCGTCAGGATGGTTGCGCCATGTTTGCGAGCACTCTTCGCATTGAGAATGACCAAGCGTGAGTCATCGACTTGGCAATCTGAGTAGATAAAGCCTTTAGTGTAGTTGGCTTTGAGTGCCTGACCGTAGTTGTTCTCACGAGTGAGGGGAATGCTCTCAGACCCTGGCAGACGAGCAGAACGCTTAGCCAAATGGTCGTATAAGAATAAACCGCAACGAATCATCCATGCTGGGCGTAAATGTGGCTCATGAGGCAAGACAAAACGTAGTGGTTGAACCAAGTGTGGTGCAATATCTAGTAGCGTCTCTCGCTCTGATAGTGCCTCACGGACGAGACGAAACTCATAATGTTCGAGATAGCGTAAACCACCGTGGATTAGCTTGCTACTCGCTGAAGAGGTTGCACTGGCGAGGTCGTTTTGTTCGCAAACAAGTACTTTTAGACCGCGTCCAGCCGCATCACGAGCGATGCCGACGCCATTAATACCACCACCGATAATGCAAATATCGTATTGCTGTTGAGAGCTCTGAGAAGACATATAAATACAGCTATAAAAATAGTTAAAATCACTGGTCAATATCGCCTAAGAAATCGACAGGCTAAGGAGCAGCTGGTATTTTTAGGCAATACTGACTTATTTACCTAGTGATTTTACCATTTAATTAGTATTTTCCCGTAGACGGAGAGTTGATAGCTTCTTTTAAGTCCGAGAGTGCTTTGTAAATTCGCTTATGCTGTGCGTCGCTAATTTGAGCAAATGCCTCCATCAGCCATTGCTCATAGGCTTTAGCCATCTTGTTATAGAGCTTGGTACCTTTGCTGGTTAATCTAACAAAGGTACTACGACGATCTTCATAGTTAATCAGACGCTCAATGAGTTCTTCTTTTTCGAGTTGTAAGGTAATCGTCGTGATATTGCCATTACTGACCATTAAGCGTTCGGAGAGTTCCCCCATTTTTAAACCATTTTTGTTGCCTGCTAACTGAGCCATCAGGTCAAAGCGAGGCAATGTGGTTTGAAATTGTTGACGCATTCTCTCGCGGATGTAATTGAGCACTTGGTTATTACAAGCGTGTAAACGTAGCCATAGCTTCAGTGTGTCGCTCGAGTTATCGTTAAGGCGTGCTTCAATATCAAAAGTCATTTTTGTCTCTCCTAAGAAATTCGGGAAAGTCTTTGATTTATATTGTAAATTCCCCATACCTTAAGTATACCACTTATAAGTAGCGGTAATATCAAAGGCTGAGTAAAAGAGAGGTCATTAATGATAAAAAATATATTTGCTCGGTTGAATAACTAGGATAAAAACAGAGAAAGCAGTAAAATGGTAGCTTAAATTTTCTCAAAGGAAGTCTTTAATGAGTCAAGCAGCAACTGAATATCCTATTTCGAGTGTCAGCGAAATTGTCGAAGATTTACGACAAGGCAAAATGGTCATCTTGGTTGACGAGGAAGATCGCGAAAATGAGGGCGATTTGGTGATGGCTGCTGATTTTGTGACACCAGAAGCGATTAACTTTATGGTGACGCATGCACGTGGTTTAGTCTGTGTCACATTGACCAAAGAGCGTTGTGAACAGTTAAACCTAGAGATGATGACTTCTCGCAATGGTTCTGGTTTTGGGACGAACTTCACGCTTTCTATCGAAGCAGCAGAAGGGGTGACGACAGGTATCTCTGCCGCAGACCGTGCTCATACGATTAAGGTGGCTGTCGCTGCCGATGCTAAGCCGAGTGATATTGTTCATCCAGGGCATATTTTCCCTGTGCGTGCGGTACCGGGTGGTGTGCTAATTCGAGCAGGTCATACAGAAGCGGGTTGTGATTTAACACGTATGGCAGGGCTGACACCGGCAGCGGTGATTTGCGAAATTTTAAAGCCAGACGGTACGATGGCGCGCTTACCTGACTTAAAGGAATTTGCAAAAGAACATCAATTGAAGATTGGTACGATTGCCGATTTAATCCAATATCGTAGTGAGCATGAATCGATGATTCAGCGTATTTCTGAAAAAGTTCTCCAAACGCCATGGGGTGAGTTTAAAGCGATTGCCTATAAAGACAAGGCATCAGGTGCGCCACACATCGCTCTCGTGCATGGAGATATCTCAGAAGATCAAGAAACTCTAGTGCGTGTACATGAGCCAGTGACGGCATTGGATTTCCTCGATACAGAGAGTGCAGCACACAGTTGGACAATTGATAAGGCACTCGCCAAGATTAAACAATCAGAGCGTGGCGTAGTGGTGTTATTAAATGCCCAAGGTTCAGAGGAACGTTTATTCTCTCGTTTTGCTTCTTGGGATGCCAAGGGTGATGAGAGCCTAAAGACACCAGAACGCTATGATTTGCGTACTTATGGTGTGGGTGCTCAGATTTTACGTGACTTAAATGTTGGTAAGATGCGTCTATTGGCTGTCCCTCGGAAAATGCCAAGTATGGCAGGTTATGCATTGACAGTGACAGGATATGAGTCAAACGCCGCATAATTAGATTGTTTCGTATCTAATACGGGTATAATAACGGCATATCACGGTAGGTATGCCGTTATTTTTTGCAATTTAGCAGGGGTATTTGAACCCCATTAAAAGGAATAAATTATGAAACCATACACTTTAGAACCAGATTGCAACGGTGAAGGTCTACACATCGGTATCGTATGTGGTCGTTTTAACGAGGAAATTGGTTACGCAGAATTAAATGCTTGTCTTGAAGAGCTAGGCGAGTTAGGTGTAGACGAAAGCCAGATTATGGTCGTGACGGTGCCTGGTGCATTAGAGATGGGCTTAGCATTACAGCAAATGGCATTAAGCTATGAGTTTGACGCATTGATTGCTTTAGGTGCAGTTATTCGTGGTGAAACATATCACTTTGAAGTAGTGAGCAACGAAAGCGCGGCGGCGATTACTCGTGTTGCTCTTGATATGAATATTCCAATCGCTAACGGTATTCTAACGTGTGAGACTGATGAGCAAGCGCTTGAGCGTGCAGAAACGAAAGGTCGCGATTGTGCGGTATGTGCTGTAGAAATGGCAAATTTAGTAGAAGCGTTAATTCCTGAGTCAGACGAAGACTTCGAAGACGAAGAATAATCGATTAGGATAGATATGAGTATCAATAGTCGAAGTGCACGTCGTCGTGCACGTGAACTTGCCTTACAAGGTATTTATGCATGGATTATCAGTGGTTGCACACATCAAGAACGTGGTGCCATTGATGCCCATCTCCGTGGACAAGAAGAGTTTGCTTTAGCAGATGAAGCTTGGTATCAAAAGATTCTTTACGGTGTTTTTGATAGCGCAGAAAATCTACGGACAAAATTTGCACCATTTGTTGACCGTCCTGTCAATGAACTCTCACCTATTGAACATGGTGTGTTGTTATTAGCGACTTTTGAGTTATCTGAGTTAAAAGAGGTACCTTATAAAGTAGTGATTAATGAGGCTGTTGAGTTAACTAAAGAGTTCGGTGGTACGGATGGCTTTAAATTTGTTAATGGTGTGCTGGATAAGCTAGCTGTAGAGCTTCGTGCCGCGGAAGTTAAAAAGTCATAAGGCTTTTTATGAGTGGTGAGTTTGGTCTGATTCAGCGATATTTTTCGCAGACAAAAGGGCAGATAAATCATAACCCCAATATCATTCTTGGGGTTAATGATGATTGTGCTATCTTTCAGCCAGTGACAAGCTTATCCGCTATTGCGACCAGTAAAGACCTCTTAATTGAGGGGAGACATTTTTTTTCGGATGTCGACCCTTATGCTTTAGGTCATAAAGCATTGGCAGTGAATTTATCTGATTTAGCGGCGATGGGTGCTAAGCCCATCGCTTGTTTATTGGGGCTAGCTTTGCCGCATGTGGATGAAGCATGGCTAGCAAAATTCTCTGCTGGCTTTTATGCCCTTGCGGACCGTTATCATTGCCCGTTGATTGGAGGTGATACGACTAGAAGTGAGTCAGGCATAACCTTAAGTGTGACGGTTTTTGGTGAGGTGAAGCCGCCTTATCTGATGCGTAATCAGGGGCAAGTCGGGGATACCATTTGGGTTAGTGGTGCATTAGGTGCAGCGCATACCGCATTAGAGCTGCTCTTTATCGAGAAGCGTGGGCAGTCTCTGACAGTCGAGCAAAACTCTTTATTAGCACAGACCAGACAATCACTTGAGTATCCTGAGCCAAGAGTAGCATTAGGACAAGCCTTAGTTGGCATTGCTCATGCTTGTTTAGATATATCAGACGGTCTTTTGCAGGATTTAGGACATATTCTTAAGCAAAGTCAGGTGGGAGCTATTATTGAAGAGCGTCAATTGCCTGTGCATGAGGCTTTAATGGCACTTCCTGTAGAACAGAGACGGCAAGCGGTGTTAGCAGGAGGAGATGTTTACGAGTTATGCTTTACAGCACCGGCAGCAAGAAATGACGAGATTTTAGCGATAGCTCAGCAATTAAATATCCCGCTGACAGCGATTGGTCGCCTTGTAGAGGATACACAATCTCAATGTATTGTTATGGATGAGCAAGGTAATCCGGTATCGATGGATAAAATGGGGTTTGACCATTTTTCTGTTTAATCACACGAGAAAAATTTTATAGATTATGGCAAAAGAACAGGTATTTAACGCAACATTTTCGTGGATGAAAGGCTCTTTGTGGCGAATCATAGGTTTTGGTTTTGGTTCGGGCTTGATTAAAAAAGCTCCCGGCACTTGGGGAACCTTATTAGCCTGGGTGTTGTGGGTGCTGATAAGTGCGATTGTCACGCATGATGTGCTACAAGCGTTGGTGATTTTCTTCGCCTTTGCACTAGGGATTTATATCTGCCAACACCTCTCTAATGAGATGGGTGTACAGGACCATGGGGGGATTGTCTGGGACGAAATCGTGGCATTTTGGCTGGTACTCTTTGTGATGTCGCCTTTATCCGTTGTATGGCAGCTTGTAGCCTTTGTGGTGTTTCGTTTCTTTGATATTGTTAAGCCTTGGCCGATTAGTTATTTTGATAATAAATATAAAAATGGCTTTGGTGTGATGTGGGATGATATTGTTGCAGCAGTTTATACTTTATTTGTGATTGCTGTGGCAGTGCGCGTTATCGGAGTATAGCAATGAACGACTTAACCTTACTTGCACAGCATGTTGGACAACAGCTATTAGATAAGAAGGTTATGTTATCGACAGCGGAGTCCTGTACAGGGGGGCTAGTGGCGAGTACTGTGATTGAGATTGCTGGGTCTAGTCAGTGGTTTGAGCGTGGATTTGTCACCTATACCAATCAAGCCAAAATGGATGAGTTGGGTGTCGCTGAAACAACTCTAATGTCCTATGGTGCAGTGAGTGAGGAAACGGCACGAGAAATGGCTTGTGGCGTGCTAGCACAGATTAATCGCACACCGAGTTATGTGGGTAAGCAAGCGCATTGGGCAGTGAGTACGACAGGGGTCGCAGGTCCTACAGGAGGGACGGCAGCTAAACCAGTGGGTATGGTCTGTTTTGGTATCGCTTGTCTAAAAGAGGGTGCTATTCAATGGTGTCATACCTATACCATGCATTTTAAAGGCGACCGTACTGCGATTAGACAGCAAGCGGTCGCCTTTATCTTAAATCAAGTTGTCCAGCAATTGAACAGAGCTTAAAGCGTTAACTTCAGAGGCTTTTAGGTGCTAATAATAAACTGTGACGTGCTTCATTGATTTCGTCACGCGTATTCGCCGCCATCTTGGCAGCAGCTTCACGCCAGTCGACGCCTGCGCTTGCATATAAAATTGCGCGTGATGAATTGATGAGTACGCCTTCACCTTGGGCATTACAGCCAGCAACCACTGTATTTTGGACATCACCACCTTGGGCACCAATACCGGGGATGAGTAGTGGCATATCTGCGCCAATCACTTGACGGACTTTGGCGATTTCCTCAGGGAAGGTTGCGCCCACAACAAGACCGCATTGACCTGTACGGTTCCATTTCTCGGCAACTAGACGAGCCACATGTAGATAAAGCGGAGTGCCGTCTGCGAGCGTCGCAAATTGTAAATCTGAACCACCATGGTTAGAGGTGCGACACAGAATAATCACTCCTTTGTCTTCCCATGCTAAATAGGGCTCAATGGAATCAGAACCCATATAAGGATTGACGGTAACTGCATCAGCACGATAACGCTCAAAGGCTTCTTTGGCGTAGTGTTCCGCGGTAGTGCCAATATCGCCACGCTTAGAGTCTAATACAATCGGCAGATGAGGGTAGTTCTTCTTGATGTATTCGCAAATCGCAGCTAATTGTTCCTCTGCTCGTTGTGAAGCAAAATAAGCGATTTGTGGTTTAAATCCACAAGCATAGGGTGCAGTAGCATCTACAATCCCTGTACAGAAATCGTAAATTGCGGTTTTACTCTGACGACACTCTTCTGGGAAGCGATTAATATCAGGGTCTAAACCGACCATTAATAAGGAATTGTTGTCGCGCCATGCAGCACTCAGTTTTTCAGTAAATTTCATAGCGGATTACATAAAAAATCTTTTGATTAGAAAATATACCCAAGTGATAGTTACTAAGGTAAAGCAGAAGAAAATGGCCGCACTTGCCATATCTTTTGCTCTGCCGATATATTCATCAAAGTCATTGGTGATGCGATCGGCTAAGGACTCAATTGAGGAGTTCAATAACTCGACAATTAAGACAAGAAATAAGGTAGATAGTAAGAAGAGTACTTCAAAGCCAGTTTGACCTAATACAAAAGCAAGAGGAACTAATACGATACAAAGCAATAATTCTTGACGAAAAGCGGCTTCGTATTTTAAGGCAGAGCGAATACCTTGGAGAGAGTATTTAGTGGCATTAAGAATGCGTTTAAAGCCAGGCTTGCTTTTGAAAGGGTTTTCTTGAGTAGTGCTCATAGTCTATCAATAATGAAAATATGCGCACATTTTAGCATTATTCCCTTAGACCCCTTCTTATAAAGAGAGCAGATAAGAAAAATACCCGCACACAGTGAAGTGTACGGGTATTGATTGGATGTTTGTAGTCTTTTGTGAAAAAAGACTTCGTCGAAGGGGTGGGATTAGAAGCCCATGCCACCCATACCGCCCATGCCACCCATATCAGGCATAGCAGCAGCTGGTTTGTCTTCAACGATTTCTGTAACAGCAGCTTCAGTCGTTAATAGTAAGCTTGCTACAGACGCAGCATTTTGTAATGCTGTACGAGTTACTTTAGTTGGGTCAAGAACGCCTTGCTCAACTAAGTCACCGTATTCGCCAGTTGCCGCGTTATAGCCGTAGTTACCTTTGCCGTTGATGACGTTGTTAACTACCACGCTTGGCTCTTCACCAGCATTGGCTACGATAGTGCGTAAAGGCGCTTCGATAGCACGTAGAATCAATTTAATACCTGCGTCTTGGTCTGAGTTAGAACCTTTAACTGCAGCAATTGCTTCTTTAGTGCGAAGTAAAGCAACGCCACCACCAGGAACGATACCTTCTTCAACAGCAGCACGTGTTGCGTGTAACGCATCTTCTACACGAGCTTTTTTCTCTTTCATTTCAACTTCAGTGGCTGCACCAACACGGATAACAGCTACACCGCCAGCTAACTTAGCAACACGCTCTTGTAATTTCTCACGATCGTAATCAGAAGTTGCTTCTTCGATTTGTTTGCGGATTAATTTTACGCGAGCTTCGATAGCGTCAACTGAACCGTAACCATCGATAATGATAGTGTTTTCTTTACCAACTTCGATACGTTTTGCTTGACCTAATTGGTCTAAAGTTGCTGTTTCTAAAGAAAGACCTGTTTCTTCAGAGATAACTGTACCGTTAGTTAATACTGCGATGTCTTCTAACATTGCTTTACGGCGATCACCAAAACCAGGTGCTTTAACAGCCGTTGTTTTGAGGATACCACGGATGTTGTTAACTACTAGAGTTGCTAACGCTTCGCCTTCGACGTCTTCAGCGATGATTAATAGAGGGCGGCTTGTTTTAGCTACTTGCTCTAATAATGGAAGTAAGTCGCGGATGTTGCTGATTTTCTTGTCGAAAATAAGAACGAACGGGTCGTCTAAAGCAGCGATTTGTTTGTCTTGGTTGTTGATGAAGTATGGTGATAAGTAACCACGGTCAAATTGCATACCCTCTACAACGTCTAATTCGTTTTCTAGAGATTTACCGTCTTCAACAGTGATAACACCTTCTTTGCCCACTTTGTCCATAGCATTAGCGATGATTTCACCGATAGACGTATCGCTGTTAGCAGAAATCGACGCAACTTGAGCGATTTCTTTTGATGTTGAGCTTGGACGAGAAAGTTTTTGTAATTCAGCAACCGCTGCAGCAACCGCTTTGTCGATACCACGTTTTAGGTCCATTGGGTTGATACCCGCTGCAACGTATTTTAAACCTTCTTCTACAACTGCTTGTGCTAATACAGTCGCTGTTGTTGTACCGTCACCAGCATTGTCAGATGTTTTCGCAGCAACTTCTTTAACAAGTTGAGCACCGATATTTTCAAATTTGTCTTTTAGTTCGATTTCTTTAGCAACAGACACACCGTCTTTAGTTACTGTAGGAGCACCGAAAGAACGCTCTAGAACAACGTTACGACCTTTAGGACCTAAAGTTGTTTTTACAGCATTTGCTAGGATATTTACACCACGTACGATGCGTGTACGTGCATCATCACCAAATAATACTTGCTTAGCAGCCATTTTAAAATTCCTTGTAGACTAAGTGTGAGAACACTTATGGATGAATAGGGGGAGAAATTAAGCGAAAACCGCTAAGATTTCTTCTTCGCGAATTACTAATAATTCTTCACCGTCAACTTTTACAGTTTGACCAGCATATTTACCGAATAACACCTTGTCACCTACCTTTAGGTCAACAGGGATAATAGTGCCGTTGTCAGCTTTTTTACCAGGACCTACAGCGATAACTTCACCTAAGTCTTGTTTCTCTTCTGCACTACCCGCTAGGATAATGCCAGATTCAGTAGTTTTTTTGTTATCAACGCGTTTGATAATTACGCGGTCTTGTAATGGACGTAATGACATGGAATGCTCCTGCTTGTCAATTGAATAAATAAGTAAAAATCAGTATGGGGAGACTTAGCACTCTCACCCCTTGAGTGCTAATTATAGGGATGAAATTTTATATTTCAAGAGATATTTTTAGCTTTGTTACATTTTTATTGGGGAGAAAATAAGTTTGGGCGAGGGTATATAGTTGAAACTTGAGAAAGAATAAGTTTACTCGAGCATAAAGTTACTGAGAAAAGCAAGTTTGGGCGAGCGTATATTTCCGGAGGAAATCCTTAGCGAGAACAA
>JAXECN010000086.1:0-8719 GCA_034093535.1 Pelistega sp. | reverse complement strand
AGTATTCGTGACTTAGCCGGCATCGAAAGAGTCAGCGGAGGTGTGTTATTGGCTGAGTAGTCATACGATTGCTAAGGTTAAAGCACAAGCACTATAAAAAATGAGTACAATAAGTTTTTAGTCGATATTTTGTAAAAAGGTTTTATGATGAGTGAAGTTCAAGATTTTATTCGCCAAACAGTGACAGATCACCCTGTAGTATTATTTATGAAGGGTTCTGCTCAATTCCCACAATGTGGTTTCTCTGGTCGTGCTGTTCAAATTCTTCGTGAGCTTGGTGTAAAAAAACTAGTTACGGTTAATGTGCTAGAAGATCAAGAAGTGCGCGAAGGTATTAAGCAATACTCAAACTGGCCAACGATTCCTCAACTTTATGTAAAAGGCGAGTTCATTGGTGGTGCAGATATTCTGACAGAAATGGCTGCTAGCGGTGAGTTAAAAACTGTTCTAGAAGAAGCAGGCGCGTTTAATGACTAAACGACTCGTGATTGGCATAACCGGTGCCACAGGCTCTATTTATGCCATTCGCATGCTAGAGCGTATTAAGGAGATTCCTGATGTGGAGTCTCACTTAATCGTCTCGCCTTCTGGGTTATTAAATATTAATTATGAGCTAGGCTTAGACCGCAAAAGTGTCAATGCTCTCGCTGACCATGTTCATGGCTTTAGAGATGTTGGAGCGACTCTGGCAAGTGGTGCGTTTGATACGGCAGGTATGATTGTATTGCCTTGTTCTATGCGAACCCTAGCGGCTTGTGCTCATGGCTTTTCGGATAATCTCATCACTCGTGCCGCTGATGTTCACCTCAAAGAGCGTCGTCGTTTAGTGCTAGCTGTGCGTGAGACACCATTTAATCTAGCACATCTGCGTAATATGACCGCTGTCACTGAGATGGGCGGTATTATCTTCCCTCCATTACCTGCTTTCTATCATCACCCAAAGAATTTGGACGAGATGATTGACCACACTGTCGCCCGTATGCTTGAGCTATTTTGGATTGATTCAGGTGGTCCTAAGTGGGAAGGTACACTTAAAAGCGATTAGCGACTGCACGAAACTTGCAGTGAGCCTTGCTGTTAATTAGTATTGTCTAATCGACTGTGAAAAACCAACTACCTCCGCTTACCTGCACATTCCACTTGTACAAGTTTACGATCGCTTAAGCGAATAGCACTGAGCTTACCACCCCATACACAGCCGGTATCCAGTGCAATTAGATTTTTCCGTACCATCAATCCTAATGTAGACCAATGTCCAAAGATAATAGTGGTCTTTTCGGTCTTGCGATTAGGCAATTCAAACCATGGAAGAATGTTGTCGCTCTTATTGTCAGACGGTGAGTCTTTAGAGCCGAACTCCATGGAGCCATCGATAAAACACATACGCATGCGTGTGAGTGCATTAATAATCACTCGACGACGTTTAGAGCCAGTGAGTGAATCTCGCCAACGATTAGGTTCATTACCATACATCTTCTGTAGGTATTTTTTCCAATGTTTAGATTGTAGTGCCTCAGAAATTTCACCGGCAAGTTTGATTGTTTTTTTCTCGTCCCATTTTGCCATTACGCCAGCATGTACCATGAGATGGTCTTGGTCAAAGTGAGCGAGTGGACGATGACGTAGCCAATCAATAATTTCTTCTACATCAGGTGCTTCTAAAATCTCATCAATCGTATCTGATTTATTCTCTCGGCGAATACCTGCGTACACAGCGAGTAGGTGGAGGTCATGATTGCCTAATACGCATACAGCACGCTCGCCTAGACTCATAATCGTGCGTAATGTCTTTAATGAGTTAGGACCTCGATTGATGAGGTCGCCAGCAAACCAGAACTGTGCGTTTTCGTCTGCTTTTATGTCTGGATGGCTGAGTAACTCTTCGAGAGAATCACAGCAGCCTTGAACATCCCCGATAGCCCAAATGGACGGTTTCTTTTTATTTGGCATGGATAAAATTATTTGGTTTACTGCGACGCTCCATTAGATAGAGCGCAGCAAAAGCTAAAACTAAAGCCACAATATTAGGTAATAGTGCCGTCAACCAAGGCGGTAAGTTATTAAGCATACCTACGTTGAGGGCGAGTTGGTTGGCCATAAAGAAAGTAATGCCAATCAAAATACCTAAGAAAATCTTAGCGCCGACACCGCCTTTACGGCTTTGGACAAAACCAATCGGTGCCGCTAAGGTAATCATCACCAAGAGTGTAAATGGATAACTACCTTTGCGCCAAAGTGCAACAATGTGGCGGTTGGTTTGTAAATTATTCTCTTCTAAGTACTGAACATAGTTGAGTAAATCAGGTGTGCTCATCTTGTCAGGCTGTAATTCTGTTGCTACGAGACGCTCACTCGTCAGTGACGTTTTAAATGTCATGCTCTTTTGAGAAGATGTTTTAGAGAGTGTTTCTAGAGGAGCATCAGCCAGCGTTAAGATTTGTTCAATATTACTTGCTAATGTGCGAATAGTGACATTATCTAAGGTAAGCTCACCGTTTTGTAGGCGACCTTTGGCGGCGCTAACGGCTTGGGCTAATTGATTATTCGCAGTATTGTATTCAAAGACATTAATATTTGAAACAGCTGTACTGGAGTCTAAACGACGAATATTAATCACGCGATAGTGATTTTCATCAGCAGGTTCTCTGAACCAATAACCACTATTCATCTTAGTGCTGTTCTTGCCAAGTGCTGAGATGGCATAGTCACTTGCCTTTTTTTCTGTATAAGGTGTAACCACTTCAGAAACTAAGAGAGCAAAAATCATAAATGGAATAGTAATCAGCCATAGCATCCATAGTAGACGTTTACTACTAATGCCTGATACACGTAGAATCACGAGTTCATTGCGTTGGGCTAGACCTGCTAAAGCGATGACTGTTCCAATCAGTACGCAAATGGGTAATAAATCGTATAGCCGATTAGGGACTTGTAAAGCTTGCATATAAAGCAAGGACATAAAGGTAAACTTTTCGCTAAGGTCGTCTAGCCCATCAATCATATCAAAGAAGATAAATAGACCGAGTAAGACCAAAATAACGGCAATGGTCGTGCGGTAGATTTCACTAGCGAGGTAACGTCGAGCTGTTTTCATCGTATGTTTTTTAGCAAAAAGTCAACTTATTATAATAGCATTGAGCAAGGGTAGTTTTGGCAAATTTGCTTTGTCACAAAAGCTTAACAATTGCACAGTGTTTTAAGGTGCATCAACCTGTTTCATGCGTCGGCGGATAATACTCGCCCTACCTGTGACATAAGCCCCTTTTATGTGCTTGCCATAGTAACTTGGGTTTGGTAATAAGACAGCCAGTCTAGCGGCTTCACTATCACTGACTTGGCGACTACTTTTTTTAAAGTAAAACTGACTGGCAGCTTCCACTCCAAAAATATGCTCACCAAACTGCGCTGTATTGAGATAAAGCTCAAGAATACGCTTTTTGGGCATTGTCCATTCCAGCATATAGGTGATGACCAATTCTTGTGCTTTGCGTATATAAGAGCGGCTTTCACTTAAGAATAGATTCTTGGCAAGTTGCTGGCTAATGGTTGAGCCACCACGAAGTTTGTCTTTACCTGAGTTCCATTGCTTCAGGTTAAACATAAAAGCATGTCGTATGGCTAGCCATTCAACACCACCATGTTGTTTGAATCCACTGTCTTCAGAAGCGATGACGGCTTTTTTCAAGGAACGACTAATATTTTCATAGTCTACCCAATGATATTGAATATCCTTATCCGTCAGCTGTGTTGCTTGTGCACGCATAAAGGCAGTGCTTTTCGGGTTGATAAAACGATAAGCCAAGACATGCACAAAGAGAAATAGCTGATACGCCAATAAAAGCCCAAGCAGAGCCATCACACTCCATTTGAGTGAGGTGTAAATGGGACGAGTGCTAATTGCTTGTGCTAGCCCTGACATTGTAAGTCTTTACGTAAAATAGCGAGGACTTCTTCGGGGTTTGGGGAAACCTTATTCCAGATACGAAAAGCCTCTGCGCCTTGATAAACTAGCATGCCTAGACCATCAACACAAAGAGGAGTGTCGTATTTTTTGGCTTGTTTTACAAAGGCAGTTTGTCCGTCTGCACAGTAAAGCATATCGTAGGCAAGTTTTGCTGAAGCAAAAAGAGCAGAGGGGATGGCGAGTTCATCATCAGTTAAGCTACTGGCACTGGCATTAATGATAATATCCCACTGTCCAGTAATGGCGCTTAGACCACTTGCGGATAAGGGTATCGTGGTATCGTCTTTAAATGTTTCGATTAAAGCCGCGGCTTTAGCCTCTGTACGATTAGCAATATGTAGTGCTGAACACTTGGTTTCAATCAAGGGTAATATGGCTCCTCGACTTGCACCACCTGCTCCAATCAGTAGAATTCGAGAACCAGTAAGGTCAATCCCAAGGCGACGGATATCATTGACAAGTCCTATGCCGTCCGTATTATCACCGTAGAGTTTACCATCTTGCTGCCATAAGGTATTGACAGCACCAGCTGCTTTTGCACGAGGGGTGAGTTCTTGGGCGAGTTCAAATGCTTTAAGTTTAAAGGGTACAGTAATATTAAGTCCTGTGCCTCCTTGAGCAAAGAAACTTTGGACACTATGTTCAAAATCATCTATTTCAACGAGGGTTTTGACGTAATTGAATTCGCTAAGATGGCATTGTTCTGCAAATAGCTGATGCATTTTGGGTGAATAGCTATGCTTAATAGGGTTACCAAAGACCGCAAAATTTCTCATCTTATGCCTCTAATACTTGAACAAGACGACATTCTACCTGAAGTTTATATAAATCAATATCGAGAATGTCACATTCAATTTTCGTATCACGTTCGACATCCACAAGTCCCGGCATAGGGACAACTAGAGGAAGGTGATCAAACCGAATTAATTCATCACGGATTACGCTAGCTGTGGTGCGAGTAATGTTATTTTGTTCTAAATAACGCAAACACCAATAACGTTCCATCTTGTTTTGATGATCCATATAACTGGTGTAGCAAGACTCAAAATGACTGATGATAGAGAAAATGTCTGCGTCTTTTGGTTTATAAGGTGCGACTAGGCGAGCAGAGATACCATGCTTAACGGCAGCAATGAGTTGACGCTGATTAAATAAATCCACATAGCGGCGTAGGGGTGAGGTTGTCCATGCATAATGATGTACGCCAATCGCTTCATGAATGAGGGCATGCGTACTCATACGCACACGACCATTTTGTTGTGAGCGGAAAATGCCAGGTAAACCGAGTTCATCAAGTAATTTTGCCCACAGACTATTGCAGAGAATCATAAATTCTGCCACGATAAGGTCTAGTGGTGCATTGCGCATACGCGGGATGAGAATCGGCTTTGAATTAGGGTCATCCGCCGGACCATCTAATTTAAAGTTGTATTCAATGCGGTCGAGTACCTCTGGCTTACCTCGCACTTCTTCACGGGCTTTGCGTAGGTGTTTACTGAGTGCCCACATAGGTTTAAACAAGTCACCGTGGGGGAGATTACTATCAGCACTTTCTAAGCTCTCCACGGTCAATAGCGTATCGAGGTGATTGGTACGCAGATTCTCTTTGATAAAAACTTCTTCGAGTTTTGTCTCTTCATTGAGAATGTCACCTGTGAGGATATTGGCCGTTACATAAAGTGAGAGGGCAGGAGCATAGTTGCCTTCATTGAGTGAAAAGGCTTGAATGAGCTCATCGCTCTGCATAGGGATTTTGTCACCCGGGAAATAGACAGTAGACATCCGTTGGCGAGCAACTTTATCCAATGGACTATCTCGCTCTACGACTAATGCAGGACAGGCAATGTGGATACCAAAAATATATTCCTCATCATTGAGTTTTTGGATGCTAAAGGCATCGTCAATCTCTGTCGTATCAATGTCGTCCACAGAGTAGGCTTCGACTTCAGCACGAGGTAGCGGTTCGAGGTGAGGAACTTCTAGTTTGGTGTGTGCAGTGCCTTTGGGGAAATATTGCCCTAGAAATCTTGCACGATGTACTGCCAAGGCATGAGGGAATACGCCAAGCTTTAAGAGAAATTCTGCTGTTTGTTGCGAGGTGGCTTCGAGAGCTTGGTTAAAGGCTTTCCATTCAAGAGTGTTTTTATCCGGATTATTTAGATAGCTCGGTAGAATATCTCGTAGAGCGTCTGGCACTTCTCCACGAATAAGTGCTTGTGCCCAGTCCTCTTGTTGTTGTGCTTGTTGTCTTTTTTTCTCTTGAGCGAGTAATGCCGCTTTTAAGATTTCTTCGGGTGCGGCTTGATAGAGCCCTTTGCCTTTGCGATGGAAATAAATTGGGTGAGCATGTAGGCAAAGTAGTAGAGCGGTTTGTTCAATTGTGCCGGCGTGGTCGCCGTAGTATTCTTTTGCTAGGCGTTCAGTATTGAATACTTCCTTGGGGCTGATTTCCCAGAGAAATTCAATATCGATTTCTTCGCTTAGCTTCGTGGCTGACTCCAGAAGAGTGTCAGGTAGGGTATCTTTAAACGAAAAGATGACGTTTGTACGTTTAATCTTGCTGCGCTTACCGGAGCTGGTTTCTACTTGGAGTGTAGTGTCAGCTTCTGATAGGATGGTTGCCGTTTTAAATTGACTTGATTCTTCAAAGAGTACGTACATTCAGCTTATTTAAAAATAAAATCTAAAACAGTAGGAAGGTATTGTTCAAAACCACTAAAAGCATGGTCTTGATCAGGGGCAATAATTTGCTGAGCACCGAGATAGCGGGCTTGCATTTCTTGCCACTCTAAAAGCTCGTCTTGCATACCGGCTAACAATAGGAAACGTTCTGGTTTGCGGATAGTCGGTACAAATAGCTCTGCAAGCTCTTGGATATAAGAAGCTTTAAACTCAAACGGTTCATCACTATGATAGTGGGTGCGTACTTCGAGCTGAGTTGCCAAGTCACGAGGAGCATATACGCTAGGATTGATACATACTGCACGGCAATCGAGGTGCTCTGCCAGATACGTCGCATAATATCCGCCGAGTGAGGAACCGACAATACAGAGCTCCTCTTTGGGGATATCTTTAACAAGCGATAGGCAAAGTTTGATGGCTTTTCTAGGCGAAGACGGTAAAGCAGGCGACATCAATAGATGAGATTGAGCGCGAGCTGCCATTGTCTTCTCAAAGAGTTGAGACTTTGCTGATAATGGGCTAGAGCGAAAACCGTGCAAGTATAAAATCATAGTGCTTTCAACAGTTTGTCATGTAAACCGCCGAAGCTTCCATTGCTCATGATGATGATATGGTCACCTGCTTTTGCAATATCTGCTAGGGCTTGTTTGAGCTGCTCGATATCATGGAAAGTCTTCACTTTATCGGCTTGCTTACCAAAGACTTCTTCAGGTTTCCAGCCGAGGGCATGTTTTCCATGTGTTTCGCCATAACAAAAAGCCAAATCAGCTTGTGCAAGTGCTTCTGGTAGACGTGCTGCCATGGTGCCAAGTTTCATGGTATTTGAACGAGGTTCTAGTACGGCGATGATACGTGCTGCACCGACGCGTTTGCGCAGACCGTCTAATGTCGTTGCGATGGCAGTAGGGTGATGAGCAAAGTCGTCATAGACAGAAATGTTATTGACCACACCGCGTAGTTCCATACGGCGACGGATACCTTGGAATTTACTGAGTGCCTCGACCGCTTTGTTAGGCTCAACACCAATACTATAAGCCGCAGCGATAGCCGCTAAGGCATTGTTAATATTGTGAGTGCCTGTATGCGACCAGTTCACCTGACCGACGACCTTACCTAAGTGAATAACCTCGAATGATTGTCCAGCGGCATCTCGTTGACCGCATTGCCAATTAGCATCTGTACCGAAGTGATCTTGTTTTGACCAGATACCACGTTCAATGACGCGTTCTAAGGCTTCGTCTTTAGTTGGCGTAATCACTGTTCCACTCTGAGGAATCGTGCGTACTAGGTGATGAAATTGTGTTTCAATGGCACGCAAGTCAGGGAAGATGTCTGCATGATCGTATTCTAGGTTATTAAGAATCGCGGTGCGTGAGTGATAGTGGACAAACTTAGAACGTTTGTCAAAAAAGGCTGTGTCGTATTCGTCAGCTTCAATCACAAAATGCTTTTGGGCTGGGTTAAAGCGTGCGGAAATACCTAAATCACTTGCAATACCTCCAATGAGGAAGTTAGGTTGCAAACCAGCATATTCTAAAATCCACGTCAGCATCGAGCTGGTGGTTGTCTTACCATGTGTGCCAGAGACGGCGAGTACGTGTTGTTGACGTAAAACATGATCGCCTAACCACTGTGGACCCGATACATAAGGGAGGTTGTTTTCTAGAATGGCTTCCATTAATGGGTTGCCACGAGTGACGACGTTACCAATAATATATAAGTCAGGATTTAGACTAATTTGTTCTGCACCAAACCCCTCAATGAGTTCGATACCTTGTTCTTCTAATTGTGTGCTCATCGGAGGATACACGCCAGCATCACATCCCGTTACTTTATGTCCAGCTGAACGAGCGATAAGCGCAAGACCACCCATAAAGGTGCCACAGATACCTAAAATATGAATATGCATATGTTTCTCTTAATGTCGAATGCTTGTATTTTAAGCGTATTCTATAGGAGGGTTAGTGTAAAAGTTCGAAATAGCGATAAAATTATCAAAGTTTGACTTATATAGGTGTAGAGATGAAAAAGTCGTCAATCTTTAAAGGTTTGGTATCGCTATGTTTGGCTGTA
>JAXECN010000085.1:0-13763 GCA_034093535.1 Pelistega sp. | reverse complement strand
CAGCAGAAGAAGTTACCCCTTTTTCTGTTGAGCAGTAAACCAACACAAAATCGCCATTACTCATATGGTTACTCACAAAATTAAAAACCTGCAAAATCAGCTCTCTTACAGGGTTAAAAACTATCTATAAATATCTCAAAGACGTATCTTTGCGGAAAAACACATTTTTGCGGAAAATAAAAAAGCCCTTGAATTACTTCAAGAGCCTTATAAATAGCTGGAGGCGCAGAGCGGAGTCGAACCGCTCTAGACGGATTTGCAATCCGCTGCATAACCGCTTTGCTACTGCGCCCCATGCATACTCATAAATAATCTATGAGCACTAAGCATTAAATATTAGCATAACTCACTATAGAGTGCAAGCTTAATATTTTACCGCCTGCATTAAAAATAAAGGATACGTACGCCCATTATCACGCGTAAGCTGATGAATGGTGCTAAATTGAATATCCTGAAAACCCACACTAGAAGCAATTGCAGTCAACTCTTCAGGGACAAAACCAAAATGTTTAACGCCTTTGCCCTCATTATCACCATGAAAGCTACCGTCCTCTTTATAGAGGTCAATCAATGCCAGACGACCTCCGACGGCTAACACTTGATAAAAAGCATGGAATAATCGCTGTGTATCTTCCACATGGTGCATCGCCATCGAACTGACAATCAAATCATGCTGAGTACCTAAACCATTAAAAATATCTTGCTCTACGGTCTGAATATTCGAAATCCCATGAGAATCCAATACCGCTAGCATATTTGCTGATGTATCCAATGCCGTGACTTCAGCCACAAAAGGAGCAATCGCTTTTGACAATAAGCCCGTCCCTGCCCCAAAATCCAAGACCCTATCCTGTGCATTCAGAACAATTTTTTCCAATAATAA
This sequence comes from Pelistega sp., assembly GCA_034093535.1. Taxonomy (GTDB): domain Bacteria; phylum Pseudomonadota; class Gammaproteobacteria; order Burkholderiales; family Burkholderiaceae_B; genus Taylorella. The sequence goes on along the minus strand of JAXECN010000085.1, from coordinate 12,880 downwards.
GGACGGCAACATTTGCAGCTGCCCAGAAGTTCGACGACTATCCCAGTTAGCAGCATTTTTATTAAAGTGTTCAATCGAGGCATCGTTCTTCATCTTAAAAAATCTCCTTTGGTTTAATTATAAGACCTTATTAAGCACAGTGACGTATATAATGTCTGCTACTTAAAAGAATCAATGATATTGATATGAGTTATTGTCATTTCGCTAATGCTTTACCTGCTGACACACAAGACCCTAATAAGCACTATCATGATACTCAATATGGTTTTCCTATTGATGATGATAATGCTTTATTCGGACGCTTACTATTAGAAATTAATCAAGCCGGTCTTAGCTGGAGTTTAATGTTAAAAAAAGCCGATAATTTTTATCGTGCTTATGCCGGTTTTGATATTGCAAAGGTAGCTGCTTTTACCGAGCAAGACCGTACACGCCTCCTACAAGATGCCGGCATTGTGCGTAATCGCCTCAAAATTAATGCTGCCATTGTTAATGCACAGCGTATTATGGCAATACAACAAGAATATGGCTCATTTAAACAATGGCTAGATAATCACCACCCCCTGACATTAGCAGAATGGATTAAATTATTTAAAAAGAATTTTAAATTTGTTGGTGGTGAAATCGTCAATGAGTTCCTGATGAGTATTGGTTACTTAGCAGGTGCTCATCAAGAGGATTGTCCTATCTATCAACACGTATTAACTCACAATCCCGCTTGGTTAGGAGCAAAATGATAAAAGCATATATACCGGGTTTGCTCGTCATCACTTCAATCGTGGCACTGGCGACATGGCTAGTCCATATGGGCATAGGAGCAAGTCTAGGCTTAAGTTCGATGACATTTGCCATTTTGATTGGTATGTTACTTGGCAATACCTTTTATCCGCGTATCGCCGCACAGTCGGATAAAGGCGTTATCTTTGCCAAAGGGACATTATTACGCTTAGGGATTATCCTCTATGGTTTCCGCTTAACTATTGCCCAAGTCGCTGATTTAGGCTGGGAAATTATCCTTATCGATATTTTCATGGTCTGTTCGACTTTTTTCCTGACTTATTTTGTAGGGCGACGTCTTTTAAAACTCGATCAAAATACCGTCATCCTCACCGGTGCTGGATGTAGTATCTGTGGAGCAGCTGCTGTGATGGCGACTTCATCTTTACTCAAAGCCAAAGCCACCGAGGTCACACAAGCCATTACTGTGGTGGTGCTATTTGGAACAACTGCCATTTTCCTATACCCATGGATTTACCACACTTGGTTTACACCTCAACAAGCTCTGGACTTTGGGGTAGTAGTCGGCGCTTCTGTGCATGAAGTCGCTCAAGTCGTGGCGATTGGGAAACAAGTCGGCGATAGTGCCATGGACTTAGCCGTATTAACCAAAATGGTTCGCGTAATTTTATTAGTACCCTTTCTATTTATCTTGATGTGGTGCTTATTACGCCAACAAACCGCCACTGGCGAACGTCAAAAGATTAGTATGCCATGGTTTGCCCTATGGTTTCTCTTGATGATTGTCGTTAATTCTTTTGTCCCGATTCCTGCTGAACTTAAACAAGCGCTTATCGAATTCGATCAAATCATCCTCACCATGGCAATGGCAGCATTAGGCTTAACCACTCAATTTGCGACATTTAGAAAAGCTGGACCAAAAGCCTTTATTCTCGGCATTATCGTATTTGCATGGCTGATTATCGCAGGCTTTGGCTCTTATGCTCTATTAGCCTAATAGCTTTTGGCGTTTCTATTTATTAGCCTACTCACTTCGAGCTAAATACTTCAGCTCTCCTCACCCCAATAAAAAAGGTCGCCTATCAGGCGACCCCTCGGGATAACTCAATCAATTACGCTTATTTATTGCGTAAGAAAGCCGCTACATCACGAGCTTCATTTAATGAGTTCATTGGCAATAATAATACGCCATCTTGTAACTTAGCACCAGCTTGGTTCACTTTAGAGAATACAGAGTTATTTAAACTAGCTAATACTGCACCTGCTTGATTAGCAGCTAATGCAGTTGTTAGACGGCTATTCGCTGCATCGCTTAAACGGATACCTAATGCAGGCTCACCAGCTATTGTTTTAGCCACAAAAGCATTGCGTACGTCTTCTTTAGCCACGATAGGACCTGATGTATAGTACGTTACGCCAGCTGCTTCAACTGGTACGTCTTGCTTAATTGTGGTAGTTTGTTTTCTTTTACCTTTTTTAGTCGTTGTTTTGACTTCGCCTTTTTGTGTAGAACCTACATATAAGTTAAACACATTAGCGCTTGTACTTTGTGCTTTATCAGCTTTTACCACAACAGGTGCTGGCGTAGCTGTTTTAGCTTGAGAAGAACCGCCTTGGAATACAGATAAACAACCGCTTAGACCAAAAGCAACGGCTGTACACATTAAAACACGAGAAATATTCATAGCTAACCTTAAAAAACGGATGAAATTAATACAATGTACACAACTATATAGAATTTACATTAAATAGTCATTAAAAATCTTTGTTTTATAAGAAAAAAATTGTAAATTCTCGTTAATGGAAGTATCCCGGACAACGATCTTGCTGATTCAAGTCAATTGATGTCGCTCCAGCCACCAATTTCACACGCTTAGCCAATAGACCACCGTATTCGACTGGACCTGAACGAGGTGCTGTATCCATCCAATAGAGTTTGGTACTGAGATAATACTCACCGGCTGGGACATTAGGAAAAGCGAACTGACCATAGCTGTTCGTCTTGGTCTGGAACATCGCATGCTGATAAAGTGGATTCGGCTCACCTTTGAGAACCTTACCACGGCGACAAACCTCGGTATACCACTGCGTACTGGCAGCCGACACAGGATTTAATACAACATCAGCAAAATTAGCCACTCGCTCCTGAAAGACTCTCGTATCAAGCAGATATGCACGCCCTACGACATGCGTCACGCCGGCATCCTTTTTAATTTCTGCAGGATTAAATTCCACACGCTCCACCTGAGGTCGCTTCGGATGACCAATAGATTGATAACGATGACTCGTCACCGTACTACAAGCCGCTAACCCAACCACAGATAAGGCAATCACACAACGTGCATATCTTAACATTTACTTCTAACCTTCTTAGCGTTTGTGTCTAAAGTTATCATGGCAAGTACGACAAGACTGCCCTACTTCATTAAAGCTCTTTTTCACTAACTCTAAATCACCTTTATCAGCCGCTTCTTTGAGCGCTTTAACATTGACAATAAACTGTGAGCGAGTATCTTCAAAGGCTTTATTATTTGCCCAGATATCTTTCTTAGCATTACCACCCTCGGTACCCGGACCAAAACCTACCCAAGGTAAAGTCGCTAAAGTTTCAATCAAATCAGCCATATCCTCGACAGACTCCGCATTATAAGGCACCTGACCACGCACAACAGGACGTAAGTGGTTAAAGTGCGCTGATAATACTTGGAAAGCACTTTGGCGATACAAAATAGCATCATCTGCACTCTGGAATGTCTGCGCCTGCACTGATGTGGCTGCCAATGCCATACAAGCCATCGCTAGTAATTTTTTCATCTTAATCTCTCCTTAATTAAAGGTTTAGCTTACCGGCAGATAACACCGATAAGCTATGACTACATCCCCTCAGTATAAACTAAGGCTGAATTATTTAAAGGCTTTAGCTAGTTTAGCCGCTTGACCAATATAAGAACGAGGTGTCATTTTTAATAGACGTTGCTTTGGCTCTTTAGGTAAATCTAAGCCCTCGATAAACTCACGTAAAGCTTCTTCGGTAATACCACGCCCACGTGTGAGTGCTTTTAATTGCTCATAAGGTTGTGGTAAACCATAGCGACGCATAACTGTCTGAACAGGCTCTGCTAATACTTCCCAACAAGCATCAATATCCGCATCAATCGCGGCTGCATTGAGCTCTAACTTACCTAGACCTTTGAGGTGAGAGTCATACGCCACTAAGCAATAGCCTAATGCCACCCCTAGATTACGCAATACTGTTGAGTCTGTTAAGTCACGTTGCCAACGCGACACAGGTAATTTCTCTGATAAGTGACGTAATACCGCATTTGCCAAACCAATATTACCCTCTGAATTTTCAAAGTCGATTGGATTAACTTTATGTGGCATAGTTGAAGAACCTACTTCACCCGCTTTTAGTTTTTGTTTGAAGTAACCTAAAGCGATATAGCCCCATACATCACGGTTAAAGTCTAAAAGAATCGTATTCGCACGTGCAATCGCATCAAATAAAGCTGCCATCCAATCATGTGGTTCAATTTGGATGGTGTACTCATTTTGTTTTAAACCTAAATTTTTGAGTACATTCTTGCTAAATGTAGGCCAATTGATTTCTGGGTAAGCACTGATATGCGCATTGTAGTTGCCCGTCGCACCATTTAACTTAGCTAGAGGCTCTACTTTTTCAATCGCTGCAATCGCATTTTTCAAACGAGCTGCCACATTGGCGAATTCCTTACCCATCGTACTTGGACTAGCCGGTTGACCATGTGTACGCGACAATAATGGCTGATTAGCAAACTCTTTTGCATAGGCAGTGAGACGAGCTAAAATTTCATTAAGGCGTGGCACAATCACGCTATCACGCACGCGTGTCAACATCAATGCATGCGAAGTATTATTGATATCTTCTGATGTACATGCAAAGTGGATAAACTCAGCTGCTTTTGCTAGCGTTTTATCATTAGCGATTTTTTCTTTGAGGAAATATTCCACCGCTTTAACATCATGATTCGTCGTACGCTCAATTTCCTTAATACGTAAAGCATCCTCTTCTGAAAAGTTGCTAACAATCTTATTTAACACCTGTTTAGATTTAGCACTGAACTTAGGTAATTCAGGTAAACCAGCTTCTGATAAAGCGATTAACCATGCCACTTCAACTTCAACACGGTGTGCCATAAAACCAGCTTCTGATAAATACGCACGCAAGTCATCACAGCGTGACGCATAACGACCATCTAACGGAGAAACAGCATTTAATACAGTAAGTTCTTTAGCAATTTTCATAATAGCTCACGTTTAAAATTAATAGATAATCCCACCACCAAGGCATACATCGCCTTGATAAAGCACAGCAGATTGACCGGGGGTCACTGCCCATTGTGCTTCGTTAAAATTCAGTTTTAATGTTTTCTCTGACGCTTCGACTAGACGACATGCTGCGTCAGCTTGACGATAACGTGTCTTCGCGCCATATTCACCCAACGCTGGTGCATAGCCCGCAATCCAGCTCACATCCTCTGCAGCTAGCTCAGACTTTAATAACCATGGGTGGTCATGACCACTCACCACATAGAGGGCATTATTTTGGATATCTTTACGAGCAACATACCATGCGTCAGCTGTACCGTCATCCGCTTGATAGCCTTTTACACCACCAATACCCAATCCTTTGCGTTGACCCAAGGTATAAAAAGCCAATCCTGTGTGCTGACCAATTTCTTTGCCTTCGTCTGTCAAAATAGGACCGGGCTTAGTCGGCAAATAACGATTTAAAAACTCACGGAATGGGCGCTCACCAATAAAACAAATCCCTGTTGAATCTTTCTTGCGTGCATTGGGCAGTTTTAATTGCTCGGCAATTTTGCGAACTTCTGTTTTATGGATTTCACCAAGAGGGAAAATCGCTTTGCTTAGCTGAGCTTGATTTAAGCGATGTAGGAAATAGCTTTGATCCTTAGCCGGGTCTAGACCCTTAAGTAACTGGTACTCAGTACGACCTTGTACTTCTACCTCACGTACACGAGCATAATGTCCTGTCGCAATATAGTCTGCACCCAATCCCATCGCATGGTCTAAGAAAGCCTTAAATTTAATCTCTGCATTGCACAGAACATCTGGATTAGGTGTACGACCAGCTGAATATTCACGTAAAAACTCAGCAAATACACGGTCTTTATATTCAGCCGAAAAATTGACCGCTTCAATATCAATACCGAGGACATCCGCTACACTGGCAGCATCAATCCAATCTTGGCGTGTTGAGCAGTATTCTGAGTCATCGTCGTCTTCCCAATTTTTCATAAAAAGACCGACCACATCATAGCCCTGCTCTTTGAGTAGCCAAGCACTTACTGACGAATCAACGCCGCCAGATAAGCCAATTACAACACGAGGTTTTGTCATAGAAATATGCTAGAAAAGTATATCCCCGTATTGTAACTGATTTTAGACAGCATTAAGCAAGTTTACGACGACGATTTGTCACAGCTTGTGCCAGACGAGCTAATACTTGCTCCGTCGTATCCCAACCGATACAACCATCCGTGATACTCTGACCATAAGTCAATGGCTGACCTTCTACATGGTCTTGGCGACCTGCGACTAAGTGAGATTCAATCATCACACCAAAAATACGCATATCACCTGCTTCCATCTGTTGAGCTACGTCTTCTAATACAGCTGGTTGATTTTCTGGTTTTTTAGAACTATTGGCATGGCTTGAGTCAATCATAATCTTAGCTGGTAGACCTGATTTTTCTAAATCCTCACTTGCTGCTTGGACGAATTCCGCACCATAGTTAGGTACCTTGCCACCACGCAGAATAATATGACAGTCTTCGTTACCTTTAGTCTTAACAATCGCTGAGTGACCACCTTTAGTTACTGATAAGAAATGGTGTGGTGAAGAAGCTGCTTTAATCGCGTCAATTGCAATACGAGTATTGCCATCTGTACCATTTTTAAAACCTACTGGGCAAGATAGACCAGAAGCTAACTCACGGTGCACTTGACTCTCTGTTGTACGAGCACCAATCGCTCCCCATGACACTAAGTCCGCAATATACTGCGGCGTAATCATATCTAAGTATTCACAGCCTGCTGGTAAACCTTTTTCATTAATGCTTAATAATAATTCACGAGCAATGCGTAAACCCTTATTGATATTGAAACTATGGTCTAAATCTGGGTCATTAATTAAGCCTTTCCAACCTACCGTAGTACGTGGTTTTTCAAAGTACACTCGCATCACAATTTCTAATTCATTTTTGTATTGGTCGCGTAAGACTTTTAAGCGATCAGCATACTCTAAAGCAGCTTGCGTATCATGGATAGAACAAGGACCGACCACAACCACTAAACGGTCATCTTCGCCAGCTAGTACATTATGAATCGCTTGACGAGCATTATGTACGACATTAGAAACTTCCACTGAAATAGGAAATTCACGCATCAGATGTGAAGGTGGGCTTAATTCTCTAATCTCATGGATGCGAATATCATCTGTATTGTACGACACGTTAAATCTCCTACTAAAAATTCAAATTTAAACAAAACTAGATAAACAAAAAGCCGCCTGATTTCTTAGGCGGCTTTCTGGTTAGGTATGCATTTTTACGAGTTGCACAGTATCCTTCTCTCCGCGCTAAGGCTTCGAAAACCAAAAAGAGTAATAAAAAGATACTAAGTGTTTAATCGTATTCATGCTTTCTATCCTATCACAGGTCGATGTTTTACAAAGCTTTTTTTAACAAAAGCCAAAAAATCGCGTTGTATCCTCGCTACACCCCACTGGCTGTTTGTGGTAACCACATCACAATACTTGGGAAATAGTAAATTAAGAATACAGCCACGATCATCAATAAGAACATCGGGATGGAAACCTTGGCGATATAGCTGAGTTCTTTTTTCGCCATACCAGATAAGACGAACAAATTAAAACCAACTGGTGGCGTAATCTGCGCCATCTCAATCACGAAGATTAAAAAGATACCAAACCAAATCAAATCGATGCCTGCTGCTTCTACTGTCGGCAATAACACACCCATCGTCAATACCACGAGTGAGATACCGTCTAAGAAACACCCCATCACAATAAAGAACACCATCAATACCATGATCAGACCAAACTGTGATAGACCCAAAGAGGCAATCCACTGTGCTAAGGCATTTGGTAAACCGATATAGCCCATCGCCAAGGTTAGAAACTGTGCCCCTGCGAGAATCAAGGCAATCATACAGAACATCCGTGTCGCCCCCATGAGTGAATCCATGAAGACTTTCATGCTCATATCCCCTTGTAGGGTAGCGATAACCAAAGCACCTACAACACCGACAGCTGCCGCCTCTGTTGCGGTAGCAATACCCGAGTAAATTGAACCAAGTACCGACGCAATTAATAAAATCACAGGGATTAAATTACGAGAAGCATATAACTTCTGCATAAAGGTCTTTTTCGCTGCATCACTTGGACGATTCTGTTCTGGATGACGTAAACCCCAGATAAAGATATAGCCCATAAACAATACGGCTAATAAAATCCCCGGAAAGACCCCAGCCATAAAGAGTTTAGCGATAGAGACATTGGCGGATACCCCATACACAATCATAATGATGGATGGCGGAATCAATAGACCCAATGTACCCGCACCAGCCAGCGTCCCTAGAATCAAAGAATCTGGATAACCACGCTGACGCAACTCAGGAATAGTCATCTTACCGATGGTGGCACATGTCGCTGCCGATGACCCAGATACTGCCGCAAAAATTGCACATCCTACGATATTCGTATGCAAAAGACGACCCGGAATGGCATCTAACCAAGGTGCTAAGCCCTTAAACAAATCACTTGATAGACGGGTACGGAATAAAATCTCACCCATCCATAGGAACAAAGGCAAGGCAGTCAGCGTCCAGCTCGATGAGGCACCCCAAATCGAAATCGCCATCGCATCACCTGCCGCTCGCGGTGAAAATAGCTCCATCACCAACCAAGCTGCACCAGACAATGCCAGACCAACCCATACCCCACTCGCCAAGAAACCTAAAATAGCGAGAATCAATACAATAACAACTAAACCCTCTACCATTTTTTACTCAGCATTTGAAATAATAATATCTTCTTTAGTGACAAAAGTACGTACTAACTCATCAAGCAATGCAATCGCAAAAATAATGCTACCAATTGCCATCGATAGTTGCGGAATCCACAGCGGTGTTGCGTCCTCTTCGACAGATAAATCATTAAACTGATAAGAATCAATCGCTAAATGTACGCTGTAATAAGCCACGGTTGCCGCCAAGCCTAGAGCAATCACTAAAGAAATTAAATTAAGAATATGACGTGCTGTTGGGCGTAAAGCATTCAGCACCAATGTCACGCGAATGTGTTCATTATGTTTGAACGTATGTGCTAAAGCTAAAAAGCTCGCCGCCGCCATTGAATAACCTGCATAGGCATTTAACCCTGGGATATACCACCCCATCTGACGACCGACAATCAACAATAGCACACAAACTAAAATGCTCACCATAAACAATGCAGCGGCATAAGCCGCCACATTGTATAAACCATCTAAAAACTTACGCATGATTAATCAACTATTTACGATAAGCCTCTAATAGTTTAGCGCCGTCATCACCCGCCTTTTTAGACCAGTCCTCTAGCATCACTTTCGTGGTTTCTACAAATTCTTTTTGTAGTGTTTCAGACGGAGTAATCATCTTCAGACCAGCTTTTTCAAGCTCACCTTTGAAGAAGTTAGTCTTCTCACGAGAAAGCTCCCAACCCGCTTTTTCAGCTTGTGCAGCTGCGTCTAATAAAGCTTTTTGTTGAGATTCTGTCAATTTATCAAAAGCTTTCTTATTGACGATAACCGCATTCTTAGGCAACCATGCTTCATTGTCATAGAAATACTTGATGTATTCGTTAATCTTGATATCGTAGCCTGTCGCACTTGAAGTCATCAGCGCATTAACTGCACCTGTCGCTAAAGCTTGACTAAGTTCTGCTTGCTGAATGGTCACTGGTTGAGCTCCCACTAATTGAGCAATTTTTGAAGTCACTGGACTATACGCACGCCATTTCAGACCTTTTAAGTCAGCCACTGTGTTTAGCTCTTTATTCACAAAAATACCTTGTGGAGGCCAAGCTACGGTAAATAATAACTTCATCCCTTGTGATTCAAGCTTTTTCTCGAGGAACGGTTTCTGTGCTTGGTAAAGCTTCCATGCTGCGTCATAGCCTGATGCTACAAATGGTACACCGTCTAATTCAAAAATAGGATCTTCATTAGCATAAGCGGTAAGAATAATCTCACCAATCTGTGCTTGATTACCCTGAACCGCACGCTTAATCTCAGGCATTTTAAATAATGAAGCATTGGAGTGAATATTAAAACTTAATTCACCATTAGAAAGCTTTTCAACATTTTCGGCAAAGGCACGGATATTCTGAGTATGGAAATTGACCTCAGGATACGCTGTTGGGAAATCCCATTTGGTTTGTGCCAATGCAGTTGAACCCCATAAACTAGCTAGCGCTAAACTCGCTACTAATGCCTTTTTACCTGACATATAAAGTACTCCTTAAAACAACGACTTTTGTCATAAAATTACAATGTATCGACTTCTCAGCTCACTGTAAACCTAGCATTTACCATTAGCCGTAGAAAAACCCTCTGGAAAACCAGAGGGTTAGCAACATCTAACGGAGATGTGAGAGGAAAAATTATCGTTTTATGATTAAAAACGATGATTCAAACCAAGCACCACTTCTGTTGATTTAAGCTTAGCTCGTTGAGCACCAGCAGTACCAAACTTCGCTTTAAACTCGCCATAAGAGCCTACTGTATAGATAGAAGTACGCTTAGATAAAGCATGAACATATGCCACACTCCAGATATGTGAGTTCACACGCACTGTGCCGATATCTGCTTTACCTGTTGGGACAGCTAAGTCAGCATGCTTAATACGGCTACCTTGGTATGAGAACATCACACGACTACCGCCCTCTAATCGCTTAGAAAGACCCGCTAACCATGATTGCATACGCACACCGCGAGTATTGAAGTTGTAGCCTGCAAAATTTGGCGTTTCTTTAAAGAGGATATTAGTCACAGGACCAAAATTACCAGAAATCACACCGTTATGTTGTTGACCATAGATTAAGTGTAATTTCACCACTTCGAAATCATACGTACCACCAAATACCCATGACGACATACTCTTATTGTAACGAGGATTTGTCATACCATTGACAGTTTGCTTATTACGCTCATAGTCATACGCTGCCCCTAACATAATAGGATCATTCTTATAGCCGAAACCAACACCAACGGCGGTATTACGTGTTTTTACATCATTCGTAGTACTCGTATAATTCTGCGTATCATCAGCGATAAGACTCACACCAAAACTGAAACCAGAGAAACTTGGCGATAAGTACTTAATCACATTATCACGGCGTACACCTACGCTATCTGCAAAGGTACGAGTAAAAGAAGCTTGTGAATACGATATACCAAAAGGATCTAATTTAGCGATAAAATCATCCGCCACAGGATACTGACGACCGATAGTCACTGTACCCCAACTATCACTAGTAAGACCCACAACAGCACGGCGACCAAATAAACGTCCGCCTTGTAAAGAAGTACCGTCATTTAAATCAAAACCTGATTCCAATTGGAAAATCGCTGAGGTGCCATTGCCTAAATCTTCTTGACCACGAAGACCCCAACGGTTACCTGCTTGTACACCAGAGCGAACACCGATTGTACGCTTCGCCCAAACACTCTCACCATCCACACGAATAGATTGATCTGTTACACCGATACCACCGTCCACAACACCATAAAGTGTCACTGTCGTATCTGCTTGTACCGTGCTAGCCAAAGCCCCTGTTAATGCTAAAAATAACACTGACTTTTTCATAATTTATATCTCCATAAAGTTTTTTGATTATTGTTATAAATTGTAAATTACGTGTCATATTTCAACCAAACAGAAACGCAATAAAAATGACCGTTTTGTCGCTTTTTATACCAAATTTTTAAACCGATGGTTTGATAGATGAAACAAATGATTTATGGGCAATGAATATATGGTTCACAATACGTTCCACAAAGACATTCGAGAGTATTTCGAAAACCACAAAGATTACAAATAACGATTTAAAATTTGTGTCGTATTACAATGATGTAATTATGCAGCGCAAACTACTTAATAAGCCAAATCCCTCAGTTCAGATTCAATCAAAACATAAGTCCACAATAGCAAAAGCCCTCTGGCGAACCAGAGGGCTTTCTTGTCTTATTCAGACTATGTTATACAAGGTCGAGCCTTGTGTAACAATTAGAAGCGGTGTTGTAAACCAACAACTGCTTGAGTGTGGCGAGCTTTACCCGCAGTACCTACACCAGACTCTTTAACTTTCGTTTGACCGTAAGAACCTAAAACGTATACGTGTGTACGTTTAGATAGGTTTTGTTGGTAACCTAAGCTCCAAACGTGTGTATTTGCACGGTAGCCCTCGAAATAAGCTGCTTTATGTTTAACACGACCAACTTGGTAACTAAAAATCACCTTAGCAGATTCACCGATAGGAGCAGAAACACCTGCGAACCAAGCTTGTGCACGTAGACCAGCAGTATCTAAGCGATCTTTAATGTCTTTAGCTTGTGTCTCATCAAAAGCAACATCAATGCTTGTACCTAATAAACCTAAATTACCACCAACGAAACCATCACGTTGTTGACCATAACCTAAGTGTAATTTAGCGACATCGAAATCGTACGCACCAGCAATTGTCCATGCTTTAGCTAAACGGTTAGCTGAAACAGCTTTTGTACCGATTGTACCTTGTTCACGCTTACGATCGTAGTCATAAGAAACGCCTAACTCTACTGGGCCGTTAGCATAACCAATAGCAGCAGAAGCTACTGTGTTACGTACTTTACCTGTAGTTGAACTACCTTCAGATTCTTTAGTGTTTGTATAACCAGTAGACACAGCAAATTTGAAACCGTCAAAGCTTGGAGAAACATATTTTAATGTTGGAGATTGACGAGCTGATAAAGAGTCACCGAATGTAGATGTCGCAGCAGCGTTACCCCATGCTGTACCGAATGGATCGATACCAGAT
>JAXECN010000084.1:0-6320 GCA_034093535.1 Pelistega sp. | reverse complement strand
GCCGTTAGTAGAACTAAGTTTAGTTTTTTCATCAATCGTCTCCTCAATAACATAGTTTAATAATATTGTAATAAACTGAAAAATATGAAACCATCAGTAAAAACTCTAGAGATAACGACTATTTCATCACCGTTATTTGTGGTAAGTTAAGTCGCGATGTGTGAATGTATATAAGTGTGCAGGAGACATAGTGTGAAAAAATTTTTTAATTCAATATTGTTAACAGGAGGTGTATTGGCGATGACATCAATGGGAGTGAGTGCCACAGAAAGACAGGTGGCTATTAATATGCTTCAGGATTTAGTTCAAATTAATTCTGAAAATGATAATGAGGCCGAAGTTGCACGTTATTTGCAAAAATTACTTAAACAGCATGGTATTGAAGCTAAGTTGATTCCTTATAAGGATGGTCGAGCTAATTTAGTTGCTGAAATTAAAAATGGCTCAGGTAAGACATTGGTTATATCTGGACATATGGATGTTGTTAGTGCAGGGGATGAATCGGCGTGGAAATATCCTCCTTTTTCCGGACATATTGATGAGCAAAATGTTATGTGGGGTAGAGGTACTTCGGATATGAAGTCTGGTTTGGCTGCATTGGTATGGGCATTAATTGATTTAAATAATAGTAAGAATTTTAAGGGCACGATTCGTTTATTGGCCACGGTGGGAGAAGAAATTGGTCAATATGGTTCTCAGCAGCTTACAGATTTGGAGTATGTGAAAGATGCGGATGGTTTGCTGATTGCGGAACCTGCTAACGTCGGTATTATTTATGCGCATAAAGGTTCACTTAACTATAAGATTAGTTCGAAGGGCGTAGCGGCTCATTCTTCAATGCCAGAGCAAGGCAGTAATGCGATTGAAAATTTAGTGGTAGCTATGGAGGCTATTTCTTCTAAAATCGTAGAAAAAGCAGCGACGGCTGAAAATAAGGTTTTGGGGAAGTCTTTTAATAATATCACGCTGATGAAAGGTGGAATTCAAATTAATTCTATTCCAGATTATGCAGAGTTTGAAGCTAATGCACGTACTGTTCCCGAATTTGACAATCAAGCGTTGATTGCTGAGGTACAAAAGGTCGTGAGTGACTTAAATGTACAAAAAGGTTTCCAGTTAAGCGTTGAAGTTACAGCGGATTTAGCACCTGTTCAAGCCAATCCTGATTCTGCTTTAATTAAAGCGATTATTGAAGAAAATAAAAATATTCCAGGTTTGCAGGTGAAGGCTTTATTTGACTCAATGGGAGAGGTATTAGGTGTTGATCTTTCAGAGAAAGCTAAACAATTTGGTATAGGTCCTTTACGCCCTATCGTTGCATCGGGTACTACAGATGCTGCACAGTTCACTCGTGCGAATAAAAATATGGATTTAGCAGTATATGGACCTGGTGTCCCCATGTTAAATCATAAGGTTAATGAGAGAATTCCATTGTCACAATACCTTGATTTTATTGAAGCTTATAAAGGCATTATTTCTCGTTATTTACAGTAGATAAGCTTAGGCGTTTTTTTATTTTTAAGAAAAATGGAGATATATGCTTGAACCAAGAAAGTTCATTATGTCTTAGAACAAACTAGCTTGTAGGTCTTCAATGCTTTCTTCTTTTTTCTTGAGTTGACGCATCGTATTTTTCTTACCAATTTTTTGTGCAGGAATATCTTTATTGACGTTTTTTTTGCGAGCTATTTTAGTTGATACTATTTTCTTTGCTGCTTTTGTAGCCTTTGTTGCTTTGCTTGTTTTCTTAGCAGCTGAGGTTTTTGCACTTGTTTTTTGAGTTGTTTTAGTGACTTTCTTTGTCGCAGTGTTGGTGTTTTTTTCAATATGACGTTGACAATAACCACGGACATTATTGACGTGAGTATCCACGCCATTTAATTTTAAGAAGGCTTGGATTTTTTGATAAGACAGTTTTGCTGCCCGTAATTTAGCAATGTCATCATGAAACGGCTCAAGGGCAGAGCGAGGAGTGTTTTGAGCGAGAAAGTCTTCGGCACTAATCATCATGGAGCCTATTCACTAAAAATAAGATAATTAAGTATAGTCGAATTATGTGTAAAGTGTGAGTTAAATATGGGTAATTTGATATCAAGATAAAAAATTATTTACATATAAATTGATGTTATAAGCGGAAATGCTACTGGAGTAGGCGTAAAATAGCGCTCGGTTTTATCACAAAAAGGTACTGCTATGGATAGCATTATTATTGGTTTTGAGAATATATTGCAATGGTTGGTCAATACATTTGACGGTCCTTTATGGGACGCCACAGTCATTGCTTTATTAGGGGTAGGTTTATTTTTTACGATTACGACAGGCTTGGTGCAATTACGTCTTTTGCCACGTAGTTTTCGTGAGATGTGGTCTGGGCGAGCGGCAGAGGGTGATTCTCTGACACCGTTCCAAGCGTTTACCACGGGCTTAGCGAGTCGTGTGGGCGTGGGTAATATTGGTGGTGTGGCGACAGCCATTGCACTAGGTGGTCCGGGTGCGGTGTTCTGGATGTGGATTACCGCATTGATTGGTATGAGTAGTGCTTTTGCAGAATCGACGCTAGCACAAGCCTATAAGACACGTGATAGCAGCGGTATGTTCCGTGGTGGTCCTGCTTACTATATGTCAAAAGGTCTGCGTGCACCGTGGTTAGGCGTGATTTTTGCGATGACATTGATTTTCTCATTTGGATTTGCGTTTAATGCGGTGCAATCTAACTCAATTGTTGAAGCGACTCGCAATGCTTGGGGGTGGAATGCAGATGTGATTGCCATTGTCTTGGTTGTCATCACCGCAGGTATTATCTTTGGTGGGGTTAAGCGAATTGGTCAGATTTCTGCCAAAGTCGTGCCATTGATGGCGTTATTCTATTTATTAATGGCAGTCATCATCCTCGGTATGAATATTGATAAAGTGCCAGCGGTATTAGCAGCTATTGTGAGTAGTGCATTTGACTTCTCGGCAATGGCAGGCGGGATTTTTGGCTCTTTATTCTCACAAGCAATGTTATTGGGTATCAAGCGCGGTCTCTTCTCTAATGAGGCTGGTATGGGTTCTGCACCGAACTCGGCGGCGACAGCTGACACAAAGCACCCAGCGAGTCAAGGTTTGATTCAGATGTTAGGTGTGTTTGTCGATACGATTATTGTATGTACATGTACAGCAGTTGTAGTATTGCTATCCAATGATTATGGTAGTGAAGCACTCAAGGGTGTATCGCTTACTCAAAAAGCTTTGCAATTCCATGTGGGCGAGTTTGGTATTCATTTCCTAGCCTTTATGCTGCTATTGTTCTGCTATACCTCTATCATTGGTAACTATGCTTATGCGGAAAATAATGTCCGTTATATTCGCAACAAGCCTGCCTTTATTCTAGTGTTCCGTATTATCGTATTGTTCTTTGTGTATTTCGGTGCGGTACGTGATGGTGGCATTGTATGGGCTTTTGCTGATACGGTCATGGCATCGATGGCATTAATCAACTTAGCGTCTATCGTGCTATTAGCACCGATTGTGTGGTTAATTCTGAAAGATTACAAAGCACAAATTAAAGCGGGTCAGGATCCTGTATTTAAAGTACAAAATCACCCAAGTTTAATTGAACGTGGTGTCGATCCTGAGATTTGGAAATAAGTTAATCATTCAGGTAAATTCACAAAGAGGCAAACTATAACGGTTTGCCTTTATTTCAAAACAACAGACAATAAAAAACCGCTAAGTTATTGATAACTAAGCGGTAATTTAAGTTCTTTGGCGGAAACGGAGGGATTCGAACCCTCGATACAGGTTTAAGCCCGTATGCTTCCTTAGCAGGGAAGTGCCTTCAGCCTCTCGGCCACGTTTCCGTTAAGAAAAAGAATTATAACAGTAAAAACCCAAACAATGCAAGCATAAAATAAGCGATAAAATGCGGAAATAATGTAAAAAAATATTATTCTGTGTTTAAAAGGCTTATTAATCTTCGCTGAGTATCTTTTGAAGAGAAATACGTGCAGGTCTTATGACGAAATACATTCCAGGAGTTAAATCCAAAATATAAGGTGGGGTAGGAGATAAATTCTTCCCAGCAAAAAAGCTACCAATAGCACAATGGCTAAGGGTAGCTTTTGAGCTTTTTGTAAAGAGATGATTACGCTTGTGTCGGCTCTTTATCTAAGTCAAATGCTTTATGAAGTGCGCGTACGGCTAGCTCCATATATTTGTCTTCGATAGCGACAGAAGTTTTAATCTCGCTTGTACTAATCATCTGGATGTTAACACCTTCTTCAGCTAGTGTGCGGAACATCTTGCTTGCTACGCCTGCGTGAGAGTGCATACCGATACCGACGATAGAGACTTTAGCGATTTTTTCATCAGAGATAACTTCGCGAGCACCGATAGCTGGAGCAACACTTGTATTGATGACTTCAATTGCACGTTTGAAGTCGCCACGATTGACGGTAAATGAAAAGTCTGTTGTGCCGTCTACTGATTGGTTTTGAATAATCATATCCACGTCAATATTCGCTTGAGCGATTGGGTCAAGAATATTAAATGCGATACCAGGACGGTCTGGTACACCAAGAACAGTGATTTTTGCTTCGTCACGGCTAAATGCGATACCTGAAACTACAGCAGCTTCCATTTTTGTATTTTCCTCAAGAGTGATTAGTGTGCCCGAGTTCTTTTCAACGTCGAGATCAATGTTAGGGTCAGTGAGTGAAGAGAGTACGCGTAAAGGCACTTTATACTTGCCGGCAAACTCTACTGAACGGATTTGGAGAACTTTAGAACCTAGCGATGCCATTTCTAGCATTTCTTCAAAAGAAATCACTGATAGGCGACGTGCGTCAGGCTCAACACGAGGGTCTGTTGTGTAAACACCGTCTACGTCTGTGTAGATTAGGCACTCGTCTGCTTTAATGGCAGCGGCAATCGCAACGGCAGATGTATCTGAACCACCACGACCAAGTGTCGTGATATTGCCTTCGTCATCCACGCCTTGGAAGCCTGTCACCACAACGACTTTACCTAAGTCTAAATCACGTTTAATGCGATCACCGTCAATAGAGGTAATGCGAGCTTTTGTATAAGACTTATCGGTACGAACAGGGACTTGCCAACCCGTATAGCTACGAGCAGATACGCCAAGCGTCTGTAAGGCAATGGCTAATAGGGCGCTACTCGCTTGTTCGCCTGTTGAGGCTAACATATCAAGTTCGCGACGGTCAGCGAGTTCGTTAATTTCTTTGGCTAAACCCAGTAGGCGGTTTGTTTCGCCTGACATTGCTGAAGGGACAACCACGACTTGGTGGCCTGCGGCGTGCCATTTGGCAACGCGTTTTGCAACGTTTTGGATACGTTCGATAGAACCCATCGACGTACCACCGTATTTATGGACGATTAAAGACATCTTAATTTAAAAACAAAGGGGTAAAAGATAACCTTCTATTCTACCTAGGTTTTTGAAAAATGAGTAAAAATTTCCACTGAACTAGGCAAAATTTACGCTTTGTGATAAGTTGATGTCTCAAAATCGCAAAGGAGAAGAATAGTCATGACAGCACTTCAATCAAAAAGAGTCTTGGTAATCGGTAATGCACATGAAGATGTATTAGATTTTTTGACAGCGAATACACAGATGGTACGTGTGCAAAAAGCCGATGAGGTGATGGCTTTTCTGGAGCAAGAGGGGCAGACCATTCAGGCTGTGATATCAAGTGCTTACATGGGACTGAAAAAAGAGTGGATTGACTTATTGCCTAATCTAGAAGTGGTGTGTAATTTTGGTGTAGGCTACGACAGTACCGATACGGAGACGTTAAAGGCACGAGAGATTCCTTTTAGTAACACACCAGAGGTGCTGAATGACGGTGTGGCTGATACAACCATGGCGTTATTATTAGCTACTATGCGTCAGGTTTGCTTAGCGGATAAATTTGTACGTGCTGGGGAGTGGGAAAAAGGGACATTTGCTTTAACTCCAGGACTGTCGGGTAAAAAAGTCGGTATTGTCGGTTTAGGCAGTATTGGTAAGGTAATTGCAAAGCGCTTGAGTGGTTTTGACTGTGAGATTGCTTACCATAATCGCCGTCCTCGCACGGATGTATCCTTTCGCTATGAGGCTTCTTTAGTTGATTTAGCAGCATGGGCTGATGTGTTAATTGTGGCGACAGTAGGAGGGGCAGGGACACGTCATCTTATTAATGCTGAGGTATTAAGAGCGCTAGGTTCACAAGGGTTTATTGTGAATATTTCGCGAGGCAGTGTGATTGATGAACAGGCTATGATTGAGGCTTTAAAAAATCACACGATTGCTGGGGCAGGGTTAGATGTGTTTGAAA
>JAXECN010000083.1:0-13364 GCA_034093535.1 Pelistega sp. | reverse complement strand
AGCAAGTTTCTTACCTTGAGCCTCTACCCATGCATCGCCATTATCTGCAGCAACAATACCATAAGGCATTAAATCTAAGTCTTTTTGAACTTCTTTATCTGTAAATTTACGACCAATTAAACGCTTAACAGCGAAAATTGTGTTTTTAGGGTTAGTGACTGCTTGACGCTTAGCTGGAGCACCTACTAAAACCTCACCATCTTGAGCATAAGCAACAATCGATGGTGTTGTACGAGCACCCTCTGCATTTTCAATAATTTTTACTTGGTCGCCATCTAAAACTGCAACACAGCTATTTGTTGTACCTAAGTCAATACCAATAATTTTAGCCATTTTATTTTACCTTTAAATATCTTTAAATCTATTGCGAAAGAGAAGCTTCATGCACTCCCTTTATCTATACCCTCTATATAAGTCTGTTTATCCACTTTTCAAGAGGGGGTAATGATTTTTTTATTGTCCTGCTGACACAATAACCAATGCTGGACGTAATACACGCTCGGCAATGGTATACCCCTTTTGTAAGGTTTGTACGATACCGTTAGCTTCGACTTCTGCATGAGGAATAGAAGAAATCGCTTGATGAATATTAGGGTCAAATTTATCCCCTGCTACTGGTGCAATTTCTTTGAGTTGATTACGCTCAAAGGCAGAAACTAATTGACGTAAAGTCGTCTCCATCCCTTCTTTAAGCGTATCTAATGTTTGGTTTTCAACCGCTAAAGCAGCTTCTAAGCTATCTTTTACAGGGATTAAGCTTTCGGCAAAAGACTCTGTGCCAAATTTACGTGCTTTAGATACTTCTTCTTGTGAACGACGACGGATATTCTCCATCTCAGCATGAGCACGCAAAACTTGGTCTTTTAGATCTAAGACTTGTTGTTGTAACTCACCAATTAACTGTTGCTCTTCAGAGCCCTCATCTTGGAGGACTTCTTCCTCAGCAGAGGTCTCTTCGTTAATAGATGGGTTATCGAGTTCTTGCTCAGGTGTTGTTTCTGGTGTTGTTGAATCTTGAGACATATTTCCCTCTATATAAAATGATTTTGCACCTATATGAGGTCAATTCAATGTATTTCAAGAGAGATATCATAGAAAATCCGCATTATCATCCAATACCTAACCGGAAAATAATGCGGATATGGGTAAATTAGTCGTTTAGCTGACTAAAAATGCTTTAGAAGGTGTTTTGTACCTTGCGATAAGCAGAGGCAAAACTCACATTAGTTAACATGACTGATTCAGAGAATTCACGCGCTTCTTCAGGCACAGTTTCTAATAAATTGAGGTCTGTTGCCTTACTCACGACAGTAGCAGATGGCAAATAGAAAGACTCTGGAATGTCATGACCATCAACGACACAGTTATGACGCACAACCGCTTTATCGCCCACTTTTGTATTAAATAATACTGAGTTAAAGCCGATAAACACATTATTACCTACTTCACAAGGACCATGCACAATCGAACGGTGTGCAATGGAAGTGTTCTCACCAATTGTCACTGCCGCACCGTCTTTAGAGTGGATAACGACACCGTCTTGAATATTAGAATTGGCGCCAATAATAATAGGGTCTAAATTACCATCTTCATCTACCTCATCAGCACGAATCACGGCATAAGGACCAATAAATACGTTGGGACCCACTTTCACTAGACCACATAAAATAGCCGTTGGATCTACGAAGGCGGTTTCGTGTACTTCAGGGTAATCACCACGTGGGTTTTTTCTTAACATACGCTTCTCTCTTTTCTATGACCACGAACCAAGACGGTCTTTAACAATGGTTGCTAAAGCATTGATCCAAACCGGGTCGGCGTTTAAACAAGGAATATAGCGGAATTGCTGACCACCTTTTTCTTTAAAGGCTTCTGCACATCCGAGTTGAATTTCTTCAAGGGTTTCTAAACAATCTGCTGCAAAACCGGGACACATCACATCTACCTGATAAATCCCTTGGCTAGGATACTGCTCCAATACAGCTTGGGTAGCAGGACTAATCCATTTGGCTTTACCGAATTGACTCTGAAAACTCACCTCGATGGCGACATTATACGCTTTTAAAGCCTCTCTAAGCAAAGTCGCTGTCTTATGGCAATCATCATAATAAGGATCACCTAAATCGACACTACGTTGTGGTAGACCATGAAAACTTAATAATAGTCGTTGTGGTAAACCATTTGCCTGCCAAAACTGTTCGACCTTGTGTGCCAAACTAGCGATATAGGCAGGATGTTCAGCATACCGTTTAATAAAACGATAATCGGGTTGATTACGCATCTTCTGCGAAATCTGTGCCACACGGTCAAATAATGTGGCTGTCGTGCTAGCCGCATATTGTGGGTACATCGGCACGATTAAAATACGCTCACAGCCCCTCTGCTGCAACCCTAAAATGGCTTTTTCTAAATCAGGCTCACCATAGCGCATGGCAATATCGACGATAACATTCTCAGCAGCGAGTTTCTGTGCAAGCGCTTCTCCCTGTGCTCGAGTATAGACTAATAAAGGTGAACCCCCATCCATCCAGATTTCTTTGTATTTTTCAACTAATTTAGGTGCACGAAAAGGCAATACCGCTCCCTTTAGAATGATTTGCCATAACGCTTTAGGCAATTCCACGACTCGTGGGTCAGATAAAAACTCATTCAGATAACGGCGAATATCCGATACCTGATAACTCGCAGGCGTGCCTAAATTAACTAATAAAATACCGATGGGTTGATTCATAAAACTCTCTATTTACTCAAGGCATTGGACAGTAGCCTAGCGGTAATATCCACGATAGGAATGACTTTATCATAAGACATACGACTCGGTCCTATCACACCTAATGAACCCACAATTTTACCATCAACTTGATACGGTGCACTGACAACAGATAACTCATCCATCGGAACAAGATGAGAATCCCCACCAATAAAGATTTGCACCCCTTGTGAATTAGAAGAGACATCCAATAATTGCATCAATTCTGTTTTCTGTTCAAATAGCGAAAAGGTTTGACGCAAACGGTTCATATCAGAAGCAATATCAGCGACATCTAGCAAGTGCTTTTCTCCTGATACATACACATCTTCTGAACATATTTCACCTACATAATCCACAGTCGCCTGCATTAGCTTAGAAATATCATCTTTAAGCACTTGCAATTGCAATGCTAATTCTTCTTTGACTGCTTGAAAAGATTTGCCTGAGAAATGCTGATTAAAGAAATTCGCCGCTCGCACCAATTCCGCTTCAGAATAGTCTTTGGTCATGAGCAAAATACGATTTTGCACATCCCCCTCTGGGGTCACAATAATCAATAAGATACGTTTCTCGGACAGACGAATAAATTCAATATGACGAAATACCTGTGAACGTTGGGGTGTCACCACCACACCGGCAAAACGCGTTAATTTCGACATCAATGAAGCCGCTGTGTTTAAGGCTTGGGTCGGCGTGCTATATTCAAAAGCCTGTTCTAAACCATCATAAGTCTGTGTCTGAAACGCCTTAACCGCTAACAATCGATCCACGAATAAGCGATACCCTTTTGGTGTGGGTACTCGCCCAGCGGAAGTATGAGGACTCTGCACAAGACCTTGTGCCTCTAAGTCAGCCATCACATTACGAATAGTCGCCGGTGAGAGTTGAAACATACTCGCCAATGCTTTTGAGCCGACAGGCTGACCTTCTTGAATATAACGCTCAATCAGAGCTGTCAGTAAATGATTCGCACGTTCGTCCATAAGCCTCTACACTTTTTATGTGATTTTTTTATCCTAGTCCTTAGGCAAAATGAAAAAAGAATAAGTACAATAATACTTAAATAACTTTTAATATTGCGGATATTTGCTGTCCGTCCTACTATTTTATATGGTTTACCTATGCATTTTTCAATAGTTGCCCTCATTGGTCGTTACGAAGATTCTGGTATGGACGCTCCTCTACGCGAGTTAGCCAGCGTCCTCACGCAAGCCAAAATCAAGGTTATCATTGAAAAAAACACCGCTAAAAATACCGGTGTCAAAGAATACACTACAGGCTCACTGGAACAAATTGGACAGATGGCAGATTTGGCTATTGTGATGGGCGGTGACGGTACCATGCTAGGTGCTGCTCGTACGCTGTGTAAATATGCCATCCCCCTCTTGGGTATCAATCACGGTCGCCTTGGCTTTATTACCGATGTTCCTGTACATAACTCCATTAATGCTGTTAAAGCCGTGCTAGAGGGTAAATTCACGATTGAAAAACGCACACTACTCGAGGGCTCGATTATTCGTGACCGTAAGGTTCTCACGACTGACTTAGCACTCAATGACATCGTACTCAATCGTTCGGGACGTGGCGGTATGATTGAAATTTCCGTAGACTATGACGGTGCCTATATGTACAGTCAGCGTACAGACGGGATTATCGTATCGACACCAACAGGTTCAACTGCCTACTCTCTTTCTGCCAATGGACCGATTATTCATCCTATGGTAGACGCTTTCTTACTGGTTCCGGTTGCTCCTCAGACGCTTTCGCACCGTCCTATTGCTGTCCCCTCATCAGGCACGCTGACCTTAACTTTATCTAATGTTAGCCGTGCTGGTAGTGGTGCTAGTGTGCATTTTGATATGCAGACGTGGTCAGACCTCCAAGAGGGCGACAAGATTATGATTAAAAAGGCTTCACATAAAGTTCAGTTTTTACATCCTTTTGGTTATAGCTATTTCTCGACACTACGTAAAAAACTGCATTGGAACCTTATGCCTGATGACGATGACAATATCGAATAAAATCATCAGCTTTTGCACATTAACTTCTCATAAGTGATTTCAGCTATGTTGTTATCCCTGCACATTCGCAATTTTGTGATTGTAGAAAAGTCAAATATCCATTTCCAGACTGGTTTTACCGTTTTTTCTGGCGAAACAGGTGCTGGTAAATCAATTCTTATCGACGCATTATCCTTGACATTAGGTCAACGTAGCGAACCGCACTTTATTCGAGAAGGCGCTGACAAAGCGGATATTAGCGCTGTCTTCAAAATCAATGAAGCTGTCAAGCACTGGCTAGAACAACAAGACATTGACGCTGAAGAGCTTATCTTACGCCGTACCATTGACCGTCAAGGCAAAAGCCGTGGCTTTATTAACGGTACACCGGCTACACTCACGCAATTAAGAGAAGTGGCAGAGCTCGTTATCGATATCCATGGACAACATGCCCATCAACAACTCCTCAAAGCCAGTGCACAGCGTGCTATGTTAGATGCACATGGTGGACATCAAACACTCGTAAAAGCAGTCCAACAAGACTGGAAAGCATGGCAAAAGGCTCTCGATACACTAAAGCAAGCCGATTTAAATCGTGAGCAACAAGACGCATTACGCGAGCGTCTTAGCTGGCAATTAAGTGAACTAAAACAGCTCAAACCCGGTAAAAACGAATGGGAACAAATCGATAGTGAATACAATCGTCTAGCTCATGCTTCTAGCCTACTTGAGGGAGCGGCTCAGACACTTAATGAACTCGACAATGACAATCACTCGCTCTGTACATCACTTGCTCATGCCAGTGCCCGTATAGCGCAGATGATGAATAAAGACCCTCAACTAGCGAGTATCTACGAAACCTTAGAATCCGCTCGTATCGCCTGTGTTGAGGCTGCCTCTGATTTAGCCTCTTACTTAGATCGTGTAGAGCTTGATCCTCAACGCTTAGAGCAAACCGAACAACGTATGCGGGCGATGTTTGATTTAGCCAAGAAGTTTAAAATTGAGCCTGAAATGCTTTATGACAAGCAACAACAACTCGAAGAAGAACTACATACGCTCAATCAAGCTATTGATATTGAGGCACTACAACAGGAGGCTTCTCGACTCGAAAAAGCTTATCGAGAAAATGCTCAGCAACTCTCTGTCGCTCGCCAAAAAACAGCCTCTACACTCGGACAAGCCGTCACAGAAGCAATGCAAACATTAGCCATGCAAGGTGGTCGCTTCGAGATTGAGCTACAAGAAAGTTCACCGAGTGTCCATGGTCTAGAAACCGTACAATTTAATGTAGCCGGTCATGCTGGCACAACCCCTCGTGCCCTAGCAAAAGTCGCCTCAGGCGGTGAATTGGCACGTATTTCATTGGCACTATCGGTGATGGCAAATAAAGCCCATCAAGTTCCCACACTGATTTTCGATGAAGTCGATACAGGGATTGGTGGCGCCGTCGCCGAAGTAGTCGGTAAACTACTCCGTCAATTAGGTGATACTCATCAAGTACTCTGTGTGACCCATCTACCGCAAGTAGCAGCCTGCGGACATCATCATTTTGAAGTCAGCAAACAACAGCATAATGGCGAAACACGCTCACAAATTGTGGAGCTTGACCACGCTGCTCGTGTAGAAGAAATCGCTCGTATGCTAGGTGGTGTCAATATCACTGCCACCAGTCGAGAACACGCTGAAGAAATGCTAAATAATGCTTAAACGCTTCACTTGATAGCACAAGCAACACCCAATAAAAAAGAGGTTAAATGTACCCACATCTAACCTCTTTTTACATTAGCAAAACTTAAACGACTATTTATCGCTTACTTTTGCCTGCACAATCACTACAAATACCATATAGCACCATCGCATGGCTGGCTAAGGTAAACCCTTTTTCTGCAGCAATCTCATGTTGGCGAGTTTCGATGGTTTCATCGATAAACTCCTCTACCTTGCCGCAAGCATTGCATACGAGGTGGTCATGATGATCTCCCTCATCTAATTCAAAAATTGCCTTACCATTATCAAATTGACTGCGTGAAAGAATACCTGCTTGCTCAAATTGAGTTAACACACGGTAAACAGTAGCCAGACCAATCTCGATTTTTTCATTGAGTAATAAACGATAAACATCCTCGGCACTCAAATGACGCTCTTCGGCATTACGAAAAATATCAAGAATTTTTAGACGAGGATATGTTGCCTTTAGGCCCATGCTCTGTAATTCACTTTGGTCACTCATAAAAGCTTCCCTTTCACAAAAATTTATTAATTACGCTATCCAGAATTATATTTTATTCAAAAGGACTCTATAATTATCCTTATCTCTATATGATAACTTTTTTCTAAGATTTTATCTGGAATACATACAGCTTATGAATATCCAATTATCAGCATTGCGTCTACGCAAAGGTCTTATCGCGTCATTATTCGCGGTTACTGCATTAACAGCCTGCACATCAGGTAAATGGGGTTTCCCATACCGTGCTCCCGTTCAACAAGGTAACTGGGTGACTGCTGAGCAAGTTTCTCTTCTTCAAGCAGGTATGTCTCCTGAACAAGTCCGCTATGCACTAGGCACACCAACTTTAACCAACGTATTCCATCCAAATCGTTGGGATTACCACTATTATTTCAAACCGGGTTATGGCGATCCTGTACTGCGTAAATTTGTCGTATGGTTCGATAACAATGGTTTATTAAGCCGCTGGGAAGGTGATCCTCAACCAGATTTCCAACCATCAGATTATGCGACACAACAACGTTGGGATGGTCGTCAAGCGGAAGCAGAACGCGCTCTTCAACAAGCTGAGCCAGCGCTTCCTGAAACAGGCGTACAAACTAACCCTTTACAATAATCTGAGGTTCTTATGCGTATCGCCATTTCAGGTGCCAATGGTCGTATGGGACGTATGCTTATTGAAGCCGTCCTCAATCATCCTGAGCTAACATTAACAGTCGCTCTCGACCACGAAAGCAGCGCTGCTCTCGGTCAAGACGCTGGTGCTTTTTTAGGTCAAACCACTGGGGTGATTATCAGCTCAGATTTAAACCAATTACAACAAGCAGATTGTTTAATTGACTTCACTCGCCCAGAGGGTACATTAAAACACTTAGCGGCTTGCCAACAATTTGGGACTAAGCTAGTTATTGGTACAACAGGTTTTGATGAAGCTGGCAAAAAAGCCATTGAAACAGCCTCTAAAGATATTGCTATCGTATTTGCGCCAAATATGAGTGTTGGTGTCAATGCGACTTTAAAACTGCTTGCTCTGGCAGCACAGTTACTCAATACGGGTTATGATGTCGAAATCTTTGAAGCACATCATAAGCATAAAGTCGATGCTCCATCAGGTACCGCTCTTATTATGGGCGAAGTGATTGCTAATGAATGGGGGCATCAACTTGATGATATTGCTGATTGGGCACGTCATGGACATACAGGTGCACGCAAAGACGGTCAAATTGGTTTCTCAGTCGTCCGTGGTGGCGATATCATTGGTGACCATACCGTGATGTTCTGCGGTACGGGCGAACGCATAGAGATTTCTCATAAATCATCTAGCCGTTCTACTTATGCCCAAGGCAGTTGCCGTGCGTCTTTATTCCTCAAAGATAAAAGCCATGGTCTATATAGTATGAATGATGTGATTTCGGCATAGTCCTCATCATAATCATCCCCATAAAAAGGGTGCTTCTGAACGAACAGAGGCACCCTTTTGTATATAAACAGTTAGGATTGTTTAATGCTTCACTTCATGGTGCGCAGCACTCAACACCTTATCCGTATAAGCAATACCTATCGCTGATACCGTAAAACCTAAATGGATAAATAGTTGCCACATCATCGTCTCACTGCTTAGGCGAGAGGCATTAATAAATGTCTGTAATAAGTGAATTGACGAAATACTAATAATCGCCATCGATAACTTCACCTTAAGCACAGAAGCATTGACATGGTTCAACCACTCAGGTTGGTCAGGGTGGTCATCCACATTTAATCGCGATACAAAGGTTTCATAACCACCAACAATCACCATAATCAACAAGTTGGCAATCATCACCACATCGATTAAACCTAGCACTGTCAGCATAATGGTATTCTCATCCATCGTGCCGAGATTCACGACAAGGTTCCATAATGATTTTAAAAATTTGTACGCATAGATAATCTGTACAACAATCAAGCCTAAATAAATCGGCAACTGTAACCAACGACTAGCAAAGATAATTTTGCTAAAAATATTTTGTTTTAAAGCAAGGTCTGCTTTAATTTCCATAACAATCCTCAATAGATAAATAGCATAAAACCGTTCGCATTTTAGCAAGTTTTTTAAGTGTACAAGGCAATAATACAAGCTCATTAACTTCTAGACACAATCACCCTCCCCTTAAGTGAAAAGTTTAATATTGAACTTTTTATTGCCCTCCCCTTATTTGTTACTTATACTTACAGACAAGCATTTGCTTCACAACAATTTACACAAACAGGGAATTTCAATCATGGATAAAAAAGCACTCCTTAACTGGAAAGTCCATGTCCTCGCCATCCTATTATCAGTGATTGCCGAGCTTATCGGTATCACGCGATTTACAACAGGAATCGGGGTCATTTTATTCTTACCTTTACTATATGCCTTTATTTTTGCTTTAGTATTTAATGAGAATGTTGCGCCTAGTATCGGCAAACACCTCGGTCAAAACTCAAGCAATATTGCTAGTCAATGGGTATTAATCGGGATTATGCCTTTTATCGCCAAATTTGGTGTTGGCATTGGACCAAATATCGATAAAATTATTGCTGCTGGACCTGCTCTTATTCTCCAAGAAATCGGCAATGTCGCCACCGCCTTATTCGCACTACCTGTGGCTGTTCTTATCTTCAAAATGGGCCGTGAAGCCATTGGTGCCACTCACTCTATTGCTCGAGAGCCGAATATCGCCTTAGTAGCGGATAAATATGGTCTAAAAAGTGCTGAGGGTGTAGGTGTCATGGGTGTATACGTCATGGGTACACTATTTGGGACTATCTACTTCTCAATCATGGCAGGACTGTTTGCGTCTTGGGATTTATTTGACTATCGAGCACTGGCGATGGCATGTGGTGTCGGTAGTGGTAGTATGATGGGTGCTTGCTCTGCCGCATTAGGTGAAGTTCTCCCTCAATTCAAAGAGGATATCACTGCCTTTGCTGCTTCATCGAACCTCCTAACCTATGCAACAGGTCTATTTGTCAGTGCTTTTGTCGCTTTACCTTTTACCGAGGGTTTATATAAATTACTCAAATCATTTAGCAAAGGCAAAGGTACAGAAAACTCGGAATTAGCTCAACTCACTGCGCAAAGTGGTGCTGACTATACCGAGGAAAAAGAAGTATCGTTATCAATCACTGAAACGGCACTCGCCCTTATCCTCTCTAGCTTTGTAGGTCTTATCGTCAACTGGGTAAATAACCCTGCCAATGATATCCTCACCGCTTTGCCGGGTATGGCTATCTTCTGGGCATGTAGCCTTGTTGGTTTGATTATCTATAAATATGTCAAAATTGGCGTACCGGCTGTTGCATGGATTTCTACTGTGGCGATTATTATTTCGCTACCTCAATTTCCACTCAGCGCACAAGTCGCTGCCTATACAAATAAGGTCGGTTTCTTACCGCTACTGACACCTGTCTTAGCTTATGCTGGTCTAGCGATTTCTAAAATGGAGATTAAACTCTTTAAAGCTGCTGGCTTTAAAATTGCCATTATCGCTTTACTTGCCTTTACAGGTACTTATGTCGGTTCGGTGATTATCGCTCAAGCGATGTTATAAATCACAACGACAAACCCATAAAACCTAAATTTAGGTGGATACAACAATGCCCTATACAATGTTATAGGGCATTTTTATTGGCTTATTCGAACTTGATGAAGATAAACACATCAAAAATATTAAGTCACAAAAATAGGCTCAGGTTCAATTTGCACCCCATAACGGGCATAGACATCCGCCTGAATCGCCTTGGCAATTTCTTGAATATCTTGGGCTGTCGCCCCACCACGATTAACCAATACCAAAGCTTGTCTATCATGTACCCCTACAGGTCCTAGTGACTTGCCTTTCCACCCGCATTGATCAATTAACCACCCCGCCGCTAACTTATAACGACCATCCTCTTGAAGATAGCCAACCAAACCCGAAAACTCTGCTTTTAACTGCTGATATTTTTCCGCTGCGACGATAGGATTTTTAAAAAAGCTCCCTGCATTGCCTAAAACCTTAGGGTCAGGTAATTTCTGTTGGCGAATACTGACGACTGCCTCAAAAATTTCTTGGGCTGTGCTCTGTTCAGTCAGCCCCTGATATTGCTTTAAATCTGCATAATTAAGTGAGGCTTGCCATTGTTTAGAAAAAGCAAACGTAACACTCAAAATTAAATAATCTTGTGCCTCATGCTTAAAAATACTATCCCGATAAGCAAAACGACATTCTTCTTGAGTAAACACACGTCGTTCACCCGTCAATAAGTGAATGGCATTTACCTCTACTAAGTAATCCTTAACCTCTTTGCCGTAAGCACCAATATTTTGCACAGGGCTCGCACCTACTGTCCCCGGAATTAAAGCAAGATTTTCCAGACCGTACCAACCTTGTTGGATACTATATGCGACAAAATCATGCCACACCTCACCTGCGGCAACTTCGACGATAAACTGATTATCCGTTTCAGCACGCAGATGAACACCTTTTAACTGATTATGAATCACCAACTTATTGATTGTTTCAGCCAATACGACATTACTCCCTCCGCCCAAAATAAAATAGGCGGGTGCTTGTTGAATACGCTGCAATAACTCAGGCAATTGCGTCTCTGAGCCTAAACAAAAGAAATCTTCTGCTTGAGAAATTAAACCAAACGTATTCAAAGAAGTAAGTGAAGCCATAAGCGGAATGATTGCCAAGAAGTGCGATAAAAAAGAGTTTCAATATTACCAAATTTTAACTAGAGAGAGGCATTTAAACACAGCACCTATTAAAAGCACTCTTTTATACCTATGCTTTTATGCGACTTTACACCTCATCACAGCAAAAAAACAACAAAAATAAACCCAAAGACCCAATAAACATCTTGACACATACCCAATCTATCATTTAATATAACGTTCTTTACGAATGCGGGAATAGCTCAGTTGGTAGAGCGCAACCTTGCCAAGGTTGAGGTCGCGAGTTCGAGACTCGTTTCCCGCTCCACATATATTACATATGTGATACCGTAAATAGATACGCGGGAATAGCTCAGTTGGTAGAGCGCAACCTTGCCAAGGTTGAGGTCGCGAGTTCGAGACTCGTTTCCCGCTCCAGAATTTTTAAAAAAGCCCAAGTCAATTTGATTTGGGCTTTTTGCATTTTGTCACAAAACACAGCAAACTGCTTGCCACTCCCCTATAATAAAGAAATCACTCGTATTCACACAGAATACCAAGATTTACTTTGCACTCAATAATAAGGAATAATCATGGCACAAGAAAAACTCAATGCACTCGTTATGCCTGACAACGAAGGCAACTTTGGTAAACATGGTGGCAAAATTGGACACCCTGCCCTAGCCAAAGCACTTGATGAGTTAGAAAAAGGCTTTCATAGCATTATTGGTGATTCAGAATTTATCGCGGAGATGAAACGTCTGCAAGCGACTTTTGTAGGTCGCCCTAGCCCTATTTATCATGCACGCTCACTCTCTACACGCGGCGCACAAATATTTCTAAAACGCGAAGACCTCAACCATACCGGTGCTCATAAAATTAATCACTGCATTGGTGAAGTCTTATTAGCCAAAAAGCTTGGCAAGAAAAAAGTCATCGCCGAGACTGGTGCAGGTCAACATGGCGTAGCACTCGCAACAGCCGCAGCACTCCTCGGTCTTGAATGTGAAATTCATATGGGTGTTGTAGATATTGCTAAAGAACACCCCAACGTCTCTCGCATGAAAATCTTAGGTGCTAAACTTGTTCCTGTATCTGCTGGCGCTGGTACACTCAAAGAAGCCGTGGATAGTGCTTTTGAATCTTATCTCGGTCAAATTGAAGATAGCATGTTTGCGATTGGCTCTGTCGTCGGTCCTGCGCCTTATCCGGAGATGGTCGCTTATTTCCAATCTATTGTCGGCAGTGAAGCTCGCGAGCAATTTGACGCCCAACATGGTGGTCAACCAGATGAAGTCATCGCTTGCGTAGGTGGTGGCTCTAATGCACTCGGCTTATTTAATGCCTTTATCGATGATAAGCATGTTGAACTAGTCGGTGTAGAGCCAGCTGGTGAGGGTCTTGATAAACCCGGTCGCCATGCCGCTACTATGACGCTAGGCAAATTTGGTAATATCCAAGGCTTTAATTGCTACTACCTCCAAGAAGAAGACGGCACACCATCAGCCGTACACTCTATCGCCTCTGGCTTAGACTACCCTGGCGTAGGTCCACAGCACTGCCACCTAAAAGATATCGGGCGAGCACGCTATGAAACTGCCACTGATGAAGAGTGCCTCAACGCCTTTCTCACCCTATCACGAGAAGAAGGCATTATTCCTGCACTAGAATCTTCTCATGCCGTGGCTTATGCCTTACGACGTGCTGCACAGCTAG
>JAXECN010000082.1:0-12475 GCA_034093535.1 Pelistega sp. | reverse complement strand
GTTAAACATATATTCGGTTACCCCGGTGGGGCGGTATTGTATATCTACGATGCCATTTACAAACAAAAAGATTTCGAACATATTCTCGTTCGCCACGAACAAGCAGCTGTACATGCGGCTGATGCGTATTCTCGATCTTCCCAAGAAGTTGGTGTCTGTCTAGTGACTAGCGGTCCGGGTCTGACCAATGCCATCACTGGTATTGCCACGGCATATATGGACTCTATCCCTATGGTGATTATTAGTGGACAAGTGCCGTCTAAAGCCATTGGTGAAGACGCTTTCCAAGAATGTGATGCTGTGGGTATTACCCGCCCTTGTGTCAAACATAATTTCCTCGTGCGTGATGTTAAAGACCTCGCTGATACGATGCGTAAAGCATTCTATATCGCTAAAACAGGTCGCCCAGGTCCCGTGCTTGTCGATATTCCTAAAGATGTCTCTATGGCGATGTGCAAATATACACCACCAAAAGGTGAGGTAAAAATGCGCTCATATGCTCCGACAACAAAGGGACATAGTGGACAGATTAAGAAAGCCGCTCAGATGATTACTTCTGCACAACGTCCGATGATTTATGTGGGTGGTGGTGCGATTCTTGCCAATGCCTCAGATGAGCTTAAAGAGTTCGTACAGTTGGTCG
Organism: Pelistega sp.; assembly: GCA_034093535.1. Lineage (GTDB taxonomy): Bacteria > Pseudomonadota > Gammaproteobacteria > Burkholderiales > Burkholderiaceae_B > Taylorella. The sequence goes on along the minus strand of JAXECN010000082.1, from coordinate 11,832 downwards.
GTGCGCCTTGTACCACAACATTGATGGCATTAGGTGCTTTGAGTGCTGCGGATGAGCATTATGTTGGTATGCCAGGTATGCACGGGACTTATGAAGCCAATATGGCGATGCAAAATAGCGATGTATTAATTGCTGTGGGTGCTCGTTTTGATGACCGTGTTGTAGGTAATACCAAACACTTTATGTCGCAAGCACGCAAAATTATTCATATTGATATTGACCCATCATCAATTTCTAAGCGTGTTCGTGCGGATGTACCGATTGTAGGTAGTGTAAAAGATGTTCTCGAAGAATTAAATGCTTTATTACGTGAGATGGGTGCTTCTCGTGAGAAACAAGCCAAATCACTTAAAGCATGGTGGGAGCAGGTGAACACTTGGCGTGCTCGTCAATGTTTAGCCTATGATACCCAAGCCGATGTGATTAAACCACAATTTGTGGTGCAGAAACTTTGGGAAGTGACAGGTGGTGATGCCTTTGTGACTTCTGACGTAGGTCAGCACCAGATGTGGGCAGCACAATACTATCGCTTTAATAAACCACGTCGTTGGATTAATTCAGGTGGTTTAGGTACGATGGGCGTAGGTCTTCCTTATGCAATGGGTGTTCAAAAAGCCAATCCTGATGCACAGATTGCCGTGATTACGGGTGAGGGCTCTATCCAGATGAATATCCAAGAGTTAGCGACATGTAAGCAATATGGTTTTAACCCTAAAATTTTATGCTTAAACAATCGTTATCTTGGTATGGTTCGTCAGTGGCAAGAGCTTGACTATGAAAAACGCTATTCGGAATCGTATATGGACTCTATCCCTGACTTTGTGAAGTTAGTGGAGAGTTACGGTCATATCGGTATCCAAGTGGAGCGTAAAGAGGATGTCGAATCAGCCTTACGCGATGCTTTTGGTAAATATAAAGATCGTCTTGTGTTTTTAAATATTATTACTGACCGTGAAGAAAATGTGTGGCCAATGGTAAAAGCCGGTAAAGGTCTCACAGAAATGCTTTTAGGTCCGAATGACGAATAGGAGCACACGATGAAACATATTCTTTCTGTATTATTGGAAAATGCGCCGGGTGCTTTATCTCGTGTTGTGGGTTTATTCTCTGCGCGTGGTTATAACATTGAGACCTTAACCGTAGCACCGACTGAAGATCAGACCTTGTCACGTATGACGATTATGACAACGGGGTCTGAAGAGGTAATTGAACAGATTACTAAACACTTGAATCGTTTGGTGGATGTGGTCAAAGTGGTCGACCTCACTGAGGGTGACCATGTAGAGCGTGAACTGATGATGATCAAGGTACGCGCTGTCGGTAAAGAGCGTGAAGAGTTAATGCGTCTGACAGAAATTTTCCGCGGTCATATTGTGGACGTGACGGATAAGACGTATACCATCGAGCTCACTGGTGACCAAGCTAAGATTCAAGCCTTTATCAATACCCTAGAGAAGAGTGCGATTTTAGAGACTGTCCGTACAGGTGTATCTGGTATTGGTCGTGCAGAGCGTATTTTAAAAGTTTAATCGCCTAAATATTTAGGCAAAATGAACGTAGTAAATTAGTTAATAGTTTTAATTTTTAGTTTTAATTTGAGGTTATTCCCATGAAAGTTTTTTACGATAAAGATAGCGATTTAAGTTTAATCAAAGGTAAGCAAGTAGCGATTATCGGTTATGGTTCACAAGGTCATGCCCATGCTTTAAACCTACACGATTCAGGTGTTAACGTGACAGTTGGTCTACGTAAAGGTGGTGCTTCTTGGAATAAAGCGGTTAATGCAGGCTTACAAGTGGCTGAAGTTGCTGACGCAGTAAAAAATGCGGATGTGGTTATGATTCTTTTACCGGATGAGAACATCGCTGAAGTGTATAAAAATCATGTTGGTCCAAATATGAAAGCAGGTGCGGCATTAGCATTTGCACACGGCTTTAACGTACATTACGGTCAAGTAGTACCACGCGAAGACGTAGACGTAATTATGGTTGCGCCAAAAGCACCAGGTCATACAGTACGCGGTACTTATACACAAGGTGGTGGTGTACCAGCGTTAATCGCTGTTCACCAAGACAAATCAGGTGCAGCGCGTGATATCGCTTTATCTTACGCAAGTGCTATCGGTAGCGGTCGTGCAGGTATCATCGAAACTAATTTCCGTGAAGAAACAGAAACTGACTTATTCGGTGAACAAGCCGTTCTTTGTGGTGGTGCAGTTGAGTTAATCAAGTGTGGTTTCGAGACATTAGTGGAAGCTGGTTATGCTCCAGAAATGGCTTACTTCGAGTGCTTACACGAGTTAAAACTTATCGTAGACCTCATCTATGAGGGTGGTATCGCTAATATGAACTACTCAATCTCTAACAATGCAGAGTATGGTGAGTATGTTACAGGTCCTCGTGTAGTAACGGCTGAGACAAAAGAAGCAATGCGTCAATGCTTAAAAGATATTCAAACAGGTGAATATGCGAAGAGCTTCATCTTAGAAAACGCCGCAGGTGCGCCAACATTAACTTCTCGCCGTCGTATCAACGCAGAGCACGAAATTGAGCAAGTCGGTGCTAAACTACGTGCGATGATGCCTTGGATTGCTAAAAACAAATTAGTTGACCAAAGCAAAAACTAATTTTTTAGTTAGGTCTTGTTAAGGAAAAGGTCAGTTCATTTGAGCTGGCCTTTTGCTTTATAGCTGTTGTTGTAGTGCTTTGAGTTAAAATATGAGTTGAGTGGTTATATGACTTATAACCTTGATTTTTGTAGGATGAAAAATGAAAAAATTATATGTAGCTTTAGCCATGTCGTTTGGCGTGATGGCAGGTGTGAGTGCAAATGCACAAGCCGAAGAGACTTTAAAAATCGGTGTAGAGGCGATGTATCCTCCGTTTGAGAGTAAAGATGCGAATGGTAAGTTAGTCGGTTTTGATATTGAATTAGCGGATGCTGTATGTGCCAAATTACAAGCTAAATGTGAGTGGGTAGAGTCTAGTTTTGACGGCTTAATTCCTGCATTAAATGCGCGTAAATTTGATTTCATTAATTCAAATATGCATATCACAGAGCAGCGCCTAAAAGCAATTAACTTTACTGCCCCTATTTACGATGTACCATCACAATTAATCGTAGCTAAGGATGTTGATTTAAGTGATATTAGTGCCGAAAGCTTAAAAGTTAAAAATATCGCTGTCGGTGTTTTACAAGGTTCTTCGCAAGAGCGCTATGCTAAGAAACATTGGCAAGCAAATGGCGTAAAAGTCGTTTCTTACCCTAACCAAGACCAAGTGTATGCGGATTTAGAAAATAACCGTATTCAAGGCGCTTTCCAAAACTCAGCCTCTAGCTTATTTGAACAAAAAGCAGGTGCGAACTTTAAACATATTGCCCAGTTTGCTGAAGATCCAGAGGTGCTAGGTGTAGGTATTGGTTTTGGCGTGCGTAAGAAAGATACCGAGCTTAAAGAACGTCTTGATAAAGCTATTGATGAATTGAAAAAAGAAGGCTTTATTAAAGAACTTTCGATGAAGTATTTCCAAGCTGATTGGACAGCGAAGTAATTCTAGAGAGTTTTTCTACGCTTGATAAACAAAAGGGGGGTAATCCCCCCAAGAAATCTTAGTTTACCCCCCAAGTAGTCCCAATTTACCCCCTAAGTGCTTTTCAAATTCCTCCCCTCAATATGATTGTTATGCACAAAATAGGTGCAAAAAAGTAGTCCTTTGTTCTGGATTGCACTGATAATTAGTACAAAGTTGATTTGTATTTAAACTAATAGTAGTCTTATAAGCAATTTCATTGTGATGGTCATAACGAATAGAGGGATTTTAATGAAAAAATTATATGTAGCTTTAGCCATGTCGTTTGGTGTGATGGCGGGTGTGAGTGCAAATGCACAAGCCGAAGAGACTTTAAAAATTGGTGTAGAGGCGATGTACCCTCCGTTTGAGAGCAAAACAGCTGATGGTAAGTTGGTGGGTTTTGATATTGAACTGGGTGATGCTGTTTGTGCCAAGATGAAAGTGAAGTGCGAGTGGGTTGAGTCTAGTTTTGATGGTTTAATTCCTGCGCTAAATGCGCGTAAGTTTGATTTCATCAATTCAGCCATGAATATTACCGAGCCACGTCAGCGAGTGATTAATTTTACTGTGCCTATTTATGATGTGCCTTCACAGTTGATTGTGCATAAAGATACGCAAATTGATTTAACAGCAGATGTTTTGAAAGCTAAGGATATTACGGTAGGTGTGTTACAAGGCTCAGCACAGGAGAGTTTTGCGAAGAAACACTGGCAAGCAAAGGGTGTCAAAGTGGTTTCTTATCAAAACCAAGATCAAGTTTATGCTGATTTAGCAAATAATCGTATTCAAGCGGCTTTACAAAAAACACCAAGTGCACGTGCGACTTTCTTAGACAAGGAAGAGGGCAAGGATTTTAAACTGGTAGATGGTTTTGCTGATGATCCAAGTGTGTTAGGCGTTGGTACAGGATTTGGTATCCGTAAAAGTGATACAGCACTTAAAGAGCGCTTGGACGCGGCGATTGAGGAATTAAAGAAAGAGGGTTTTATTTCTGAACTTTCTAAAAAATACTTCAATGCGGATTGGGTAGCTAAGTCAAACTAATATGATTCATATCACTTCAAAACTACCGAGTGTCGGGACGACTATCTTTACTGTGATGGCGGATTTGCTAGCACAATATCCTGATGTCATTGGACTATCACAAGGTGCTCCCAATTTTATGTTGGCACCAGAGATGATTGAAGATGTACATCGTGCAATGCAAGCAGGTCATAATCAATATGCTCCCATGATTGGTTTAGAAGTCTTACGCAGCCGTATGGTCGATAAGATTGAAAAACTTTATGGTCATCGCTATGACACCGAAAATGAAATCACCATTATGCCTAGTGCGAGTGAAGCAATCTATGCCAGTATTGCTGGGCTCGTGCATAGTGGTGATGAAGTGATTTATTTTGAACCAGCTTTTGATAGTTATGCACCCATTGTGAGACTACAAGGGGCAACGCCTATTGCGGTAGAGTTATCTGCACCTGAGTTTGCGATTGATTGGGATAAAGTAAAAAGTCTCATCAATGCTAAAACTCGTATGATTATCATTAACTCGCCTCATAACCCAACAGGGCGAGTATTGAGTGAAAGTGATATTGCGGCATTAATTGAACTGACTAGAAATACCGATATTATTATTCTCTCTGATGAAGTTTACGAGCATATGGTGTTTGATGGTGATATCCATCGCTCGATGTCTCGTTATCCTGAGTTAGTTGAGCGGTCTATTGTCATTACGTCTTTTGGTAAAACTTATCAGGTGACGGGGTGGCGAGTAGGATGTTGTGTGGCACCTGCGAATTTGATGGAGCAGGTGAGGTTAGTTCACCAATTCTTGATGTTTAGTGCCAATACTCCTATTCAATATGCCTTGGCAGAAGTGTTGACCAAACCAGAGTTATATTTGGATTTAGCTAGAATATTTGAGCAAAAGCGAGATATTTTACGAGCTGGGCTAGAAGCCTCTCGTTTTGAGGTATTGCCATGTCGAGGGGGCTTTTTCCAATTAGTGAGGTTCAATCACTTTAATGCTGGTAGCGATATGGATATGGTGAAGTATTTAATTGCTGATATCGGTGTAGGGGGCATTCCAACAGGCGCTTTTTACGCTGAGCCTAAGGATACAGGGTTGATTCGCTTTACCTTTGCGCGAGATGATGAGACCTTAAGACGAGCAGCTGAGCGGTTGAAGAATGTGTAAAGGAAAGGAGACCGATGGTCTCCTTTTTTGATAAGAGGCTTTAGTAGCCTTTTTGATGAAGTTCACGGTAGTTGTCGCATCCTTTTTCACACCATCAAATACACAAACCAATATCTTACAAATTTAGCGATAGTGACGAGTATGAGGAATTTCCAGAATTTCTCTTTGAGTACTCCACTCACTAGTGTAATCGGGTCGCCAATAATGGGTAGCCAACTAAATAAGAGTAATAGTGAGCCATGATTGGCATACATATTCTGTGCTTTGGTGAGGTTCTTTTCAGAGACAGGAAACCACTTTCTATCTTTGTAGCGTTCTAAGCGCTTGCCTAGCCACCAGTTCACGCAGGAGCCAAAGGCATTGCCTAGGGTAGCGATGGCTAATAAGATGCTATGCGAGTGCTCGCCAGAGATAAGTAATCCGGCGAGCAGGGCTTCGGATTGAAAAGGAAAGAGGGTTGCGGCACCAAAAGCACTAATAAATAATAAGAAGTATGAAAACATCAAAGGTGATAAACAACGATTGAAAGAAAATGATAACGTTATTTGAGTTTGTCTAGTGCGGAATTCCGTAAAAATAGTAAAATAGAGGATTGCTTATAGAAATCTAAGGGACAGGCATATGACTGCTCAAAAACCACATCGTGGATTTTATTTATTACCGAATGCTTTTACAACAGGTAATTTATTTGCGGGTGTATTTGCTATCATGCTAGCGATGAATGGTCGCTTTGAGATGGCAGCCACGGCTATTTTTGTGGCGATGTTGCTTGATGGTATGGATGGGCGTGTGGCACGTCTGACGAATACGCAATCGGCGTTTGGTGAGCAATATGATTCCATGGCGGATATGGTGTCATTTGGAGTGGCACCAGCGTTAGTAATGTATTCTTATGCCTTAGATAGCTTAGGTCGTGTTGGTTTAATCGCGACATTTATCTATGTGGCGGGTGCTGCGCTACGTCTGGCTCGCTTTAACACTAATATTGCGGTCGTGGATAGTCGTTTCTTCCAAGGTTTGCCTAGTCCATCAGCAGCAGCCTTATTATCGGGTTTTGTGTGGTTAAGCGCTGAAAATCGTATTCCGACGACGGATGTTATGCAGTGGTTAGGGGTGTTATTGACGGTTTATGCTGGTCTGACGATGATTTCTACGGCACCGTTTTTCAGTGGTAAGTCGATGATTAAGCGTAAAGAGGGGGAAGCAGGTAAAAAGCCGCCTGTTTGGTTATTGATCACGCTCGTGTTGACGTTTGCCATTATCGCGCTTGATCCAGCCATCATGTTGTTCTTATTATTTGTGGTCTATGCTTTATCAGGTTGGGTAGTATTCTTTATCCGTTGGAAAAAGGCAAAGGAACTTGTCGATATTCGCCACAAGGAAGAGCAGTCTTAATAAGGGCTAGTTTTAGATAAATCAAATAGCCTTAGCTTTATATCTTTAAGCAGTCAGTCCCTATGAGAGACTGACTGTTTTTTTATGTTTATTGCATCCACCAATAGTGGTCACGTTCATAGCGTGGGTCGGGTCCTGAATGGTAGTGTGTAACCTTATCGCCATGACGACCGAAGTAAACATACATGAGGTTATTCCAGTAATTCGCCTGTTTATAACGATATGTCCAGACGACTTCGTTTTTCTCGCCTAAGCCAATACGCCCAGTTTCAGCTGGAGGTCCAAAGGCACATACGACATCTTGTTGTGTCCAAGTACCTGTGTTTAGACGGCGAAAGTGCTCTTCGTTAAGTACCGAGCTGACTTTATCGGCAATGCCATCTGCAGAGACGGTGGTCGCATAAGCATATTGCCCACTTGGTTGGGTAGACCAGATTAGACGGTGACTGCCATCAGGCATTTGGCATTGATATGTCGGTGTGCCCATCTTAGCCAAAACAAATTGCTCTGGGCTATTGGCAGGAATATTACGGTAAGTGCTACAAGCGGCAAGCAACAATGTTAGTAGTGGAAGAGAGCAACGACGGATGTTGTGAATAAGCGAAGATTTCGACATATTTTTAGACTAAAAAGGTTGGAGTCTGTCTTTTTCGGCAAAACTCATATATAATTCTAGATTAAGTCTAACTTCTAGTGAAGGGCAACTTAATACTACTAGTGTACTCCTTTGGGCGTAGATGTGTAGAAAATTGTTGGGTTTTTACCTATTTTTTTAATCACGTCATCAACTATTCACCGCTGACGCTTGTATAAAGGAATAATTATGTCAGTAGCAGACATCAAGAAAGCGGATATCGTAAGTCAATTTGCTCGTACACCTGGTGACACTGGTTCTCCAGAAGTTCAAGTGGCTTTATTAACTGCTCATATTAACGAGCTAACAGAACACTTCAAAACGCACAAAAAAGACCACCACTCTCGTCGTGGTTTATTGCGCATGGTTAGCCGTCGTCGTAAGTTATTAGACTACTTAAAAGGTCGTAACCCAGATGCTTACCGTGCTCTAATTGAAAAATTAGGTTTACGTAAGTAATCAACCCTCGTGGTATATTAGGGTTCAAGACCGTACACAGTGCTTATGGTTCTGTGTGCGGTTTTTTATTGTTAAATTTGCCTAAATACATAGCATCATGGTGTATTTTGTAGTGGATAAAGGCAAAAATATTAAAAGGAAGAACATCTATGTTCAATAAAGTTAGTAAATCTTTCCAATATGGTGCTCACACAGTTGTTTTAGAAACAGGTGAGATTGCTCGTCAAGCTTCAGGTGCCGTTGTTGCGTCTATGGGGGATACTGTTGTGTTAGCAACAGTGGTGGCAGCGAAGCAAGCCAAAGCAGGTCAAGATTTTTTCCCATTAACAGTGGATTATGTTGAAAAAACTTATGCAGCCGGTCGTATCCCGGGTGGTTTTTTCAAACGTGAAGGTAAACCAAGCGAAAAAGAAACATTAACTTCACGCTTAATTGACCGTCCATTACGCCCACTTTTCCCAGAGGGCTTTTATAACGAAGTTCAAGTTATCGTCCATGTATTATCGGTAGACCCAGAAATCGATCCAGATATCGTGTCTATGATTGGTACATCAGCAGCTTTAGCGATTTCAGGTGTCCCGTTTAACGGTCCAATCGGTGCTGCTCGTGTGGGCTATATTAATGGTCAATATGTTTTAAATCCAACAGTGAGTCAAGTGGCTGAGTCTGCGATGGACTTAGTTGTAGCTGGTACTGAAACAGCGGTATTGATGGTGGAATCTGAAGCTAATCAATTAAGCGAAGAAGTGATGTTAGGCGGTGTAGTCTATGGTCACGAGCAAATGCAAGCGGCAATCAATGCTATCCATGAATTAGTGGCTGAAGCTGGTAAACCTGAGTGGGATTGGCAAGCTGAGCCTAAGAATGAGGCTTTAATCACTGCGGTTAAGGCGGTTGCTGAAGAAGGTCTAAAAGCAGCTTACCAAATCCGTCAAAAACAAGAGCGTTCTAGCAAGCTAAAAGAAGTGGCTGCTCAAGCAAAAGAAGCCTTAGCGGCACAAGCGGCAGAGCGTGGTGAAGAAGCGCCTGATGAAGTGGCTGTTGATAACATCATCTTCGAATTAGAGTCAGCTATTGTTCGTGGTCAAATCCTAAATGGTGAGCCACGTATTGACGGTCGTGACACACGTACAGTACGTCCGATTTCTATCCGTTTAGGTGTATTACCACGTACACATGGTAGCGTGTTATTTACGCGTGGTGAGACACAGGCTTTAGTGGTGGCAACTTTAGGTACTAAATCTGATGAGCAAATCATCGATTCAGTATTAGGTGAGACACGTGATCGCTTTATGCTTCACTACAATATGCCTCCATTTGCAACAGGTGAGTGTGGTCGTTTTGGTTCACCAAAACGCCGTGAAATCGGTCATGGTCGCCTCGCTAAGCGTTCTTTAGTGCCTACATTACCTAAGCACGAAGACTTCCAATACACCATCCGTCTAGTGTCTGAGATTACAGAATCTAACGGTTCATCATCAATGGCTTCTGTATGTGGTGGTTCATTAGCGATGATGGATGCGGGTGTACCTGTAAGCGATCACGTAGCTGGTGTGGCAATGGGTCTGATCAAAGAAGGTAATAAATTTGCGGTTCTAACAGATATTCTAGGTGATGAGGATCACTTAGGTGATATGGACTTCAAAGTAGCGGGTACGGAAAACGGTATTACAGCACTTCAGATGGATATCAAAATCCAAGGTATTACAAAAGAAATTATGCAGGTGGCATTAGCCCAAGCACGTGAGGGTCGTTTACATATTCTTGGTAAGATGAAAGCGGCTATCGGCGGCTCTCGTGAAGAGTTGTCGAGCTTTGCGCCTCGTATGTTAACGATGAAAATCAACCCAGAAAAAATCCGTGATGTAATCGGTAAGGGTGGTGCAACTATTCGTGCCTTGACTGAGGAAACTGGTTGCCAAATCGATATTACGGATGAGGGCGTCGTGACTATCTCTTCAGCTGACTTAGAAAAAGCGAAAGAGGCTGAGCGTCGTATCGCTGAATTGACAGCTGTGGTGGAAGTTGGTCAAGTCTACGAGGGTACAGTACAACGTCTATTAGACTTTGGTGGTATCGTTCAAATCCTACCAGGTCGTGACGGTCTATTACATATCTCTGAGATTGCGAATTACCGTATTAATGACATCAATGATGTATTATCAGTGGGTCAAAAAGTGAAGGTAAAAGTTATCGAAGCAGATGATCGTGGTCGTGTGCGCCTATCAGCGAAAGCTTTAGGTGGTTTAGAGGGACTAGAGGGATCAGTTCCTCAAGATGCTCAAGAGCAAGCGCCAGCGACGCAAGAGCAAACACCTGCGGCTGAATAAACTTAACAATTAGGCAATTGCCTAGTTAAATGTTTATTGATAAACTGGATTAAGTTTGTACTTAATCCAGTTTTTTTATGGGGATTTTTCCTTTACGAGGAAATTTTATTTTATGTTGAAAAAAATAGTTTCTATAGCTGTTGTGGGTTTATTAACAGCATGCTCAAGCACACCTTCATTGACTTCTTCTTCGGAGGAGGGAGCTTCACCAACGGTAGCGACGACAGAGGTGTCAAATCGTCAATTATTAACAGATGAGATTGTCGTGCAATGGATTACGCAGCTTAATAATGCTGAGCAATGTGTATATCCGCAGTTGGCCGGTTTAAATACAACGCAAGCGAATCAGCTCGTTTATGATAAATTATCACCCGCTGAGTTAGAAGCTTGGAAAACGGTGCAACAGACTTTATTAAGACAAACAATGGGTGCTGAATCTTACCGTACACTCATGAATAGTTCAGGTGGTGCTCATTATGTGCATACTCAATTTTTACGTTTGAATCATCAAAACGTGACAGGTATGTCAGCGACAGAGTGTGCATTATTTAAACAGGAATTTAGTAGTATTGCAGCAGCTAAATCTTCGACTACTAAGGCGGCAGGTGCCAAAGAGGCTCCTAAGGCAAATAAAACAGGATTTGCTTTTTAATTAGGTACTGTTTTGAGTCAATATAAAAAAGCCAGTTCATGATGAACTGGCTTTTTGCTTGCAGAATAATCGCCTAGCGAGAGAGTATTACACTGCACCTTGGTCAATCATCGCGTCAGCAACTTTGCGGAAGCCGGCAATATTTGCACCTAATACAAGGTTATGTGCTTGACCAAACTCTTCTGCGGTACGAGAGGCATTGAGGTAAATATTACGCATAATACCTTTTAGGCGTTGATCAACTTCTTCAAATGTCCATTGAATCATACCGGCATTTTGTGCCATTTCTAATTGTGATGTCGCTACGCCACCGGCATTGGCTGCTTTACCTGGACCGTATAGGATTTTTGCTTCTAAGAAGGCATGAACGGCTTCTGGTGTTGATGGCATATTGGCACCCTCAGCGACTAAGATACAACCGTTAGCGAGTAGGGCTTTAGCATCTTCGAGGTTGAGTTCGTTTTGTGTGGCTGATGGGAACGCTAATTGGCAAGGCACTGACCATACAGGATTACGGCCAGCAGGGTAACTGCTAGCAGGGGTGTATTTTGCATCTTTATGAATCTCAGCGTACTTAGCGAGAGATTCATTGGTGC
>JAXECN010000081.1:0-8130 GCA_034093535.1 Pelistega sp. | reverse complement strand
TGATTGATGCAGGTATGCCAGAATCATTTAATGTATTAGTCAAAGAGATTCGCTCGTTGGCATTAGATATGGAATTGGAGGGTAAAAAATAATGAACGGATTACTTAACCTCTACAAACAAATTTCTACGGATGAACAGTTCGATGCCATCAAGATTGGCATCGCGTCTCCGGACAAGATTCGCTCTTGGTCTTACGGTGAAGTTCGTAAGCCAGAGACAATCAACTATCGTACATTTAAACCAGAACGTGATGGTTTATTCTGCGCGAAAATCTTCGGCCCTATCAAAGACTACGAGTGCTTATGCGGTAAATACAAACGCTTAAAACACCGTGGTGTGATTTGTGAGAAGTGTGGTGTTGAAGTGACTGTGACAAAAGTACGTCGTGAACGTATGGGTCACATTGAACTTGCTAGCCCAGTTGCGCATATTTGGTTCTTAAAGAGCTTACCATCACGCTTAGGTATGGTTTTAGATATGACATTACGCGATATTGAGCGTGTGTTATATTTCGAAGCATGGTGTGTTATCGACCCTGGTATGACCCCGTTAAAACGCGGTCAAATCATGAGCGATGATGAGTACTTTGCGAAAACTGACGAATACGGCGATGATTTCGTGGCATTAATGGGTGCAGAAGCTATCCGTGAATTGTTACGCACAATCGATATCGATAAAGAAGCTGAGTTATTGCGTTCTTCATTAGATACGACAAAATCAGATGCCAAAGTTAAGAAAATTTCTAAGCGTCTAAAAGTTATTGAGGGTTTCCAAAAATCTGGCTTAAAACCAGAGTGGATGATTATGGAAGTATTACCTGTACTTCCACCAGATTTACGTCCATTGGTTCCGCTCGATGGTGGTCGTTTTGCGACATCAGATCTTAACGATTTATACCGTCGCGTGATTAACCGTAATAATCGTCTAAAACGCTTAATCGAATTAAAAGCACCTGAGATTATTCTTCGCAACGAAAAACGTATGTTGCAAGAAGCGGTTGACTCATTATTAGACAATGGTCGTCGTGGTAAAGCGATGACAGGTCCGAATAAGCGTCAATTAAAATCACTTGCTGACATGATCAAAGGTAAGGGTGGTCGTTTCCGTCAAAACCTATTAGGTAAACGTGTGGACTACTCTGGTCGTTCGGTAATTACGGTTGGTCCACAACTTAAACTTCATCAATGTGGTCTACCAAAATTGATGGCATTAGAGTTGTTTAAACCATTCATCTTCAATCGCTTAAAAGCATTGGGCTTAGCGTCTACATTCCGTGCTGCTAAGAAGATGGTTGAAACACAAGAGCCAGTGGTATGGGATATCCTCGAAGAGGTTATTCGTGAGCACCCAGTGATGCTTAACCGTGCACCAACGCTACACCGCTTAGGTATTCAAGCGTTTGAACCGCAACTCATCGAAGGTAAAGCTATTCAGTTACACCCACTCGTGTGTGCGGCGTTTAACGCGGACTTTGACGGTGACCAAATGGCGGTACACGTGCCTCTATCGTTAGAAGCACAGATGGAAGTGCGTACATTGATGTTAGCATCAAATAACGTATTATTCCCAGCGTCTGGTGAGCCATCTATCGTACCTTCTCAGGATACGGTATTGGGTCTTTACTACACCACTCGTGAGCGTATCAATGGTAAAGGCGAAGGTATGTTCTTCGCAGATATCCAAGAAATGCTACGTGCATATAATAGCGGTGAAGTTGGTTTACAAAGCCGTATCACGGTACGTCTAAACGAGTACGAAAAAGACGCTAATGGCAAATTCCAACCAGTATTACGTCGTTTTGAGACAACTGTCGGTCGTGCATTATTGTCAGAAATCTTACCGAAAGGCTTACCATTCAGCGTATTAAATAAAGCGCTGAAGAAGAAAGAGATTTCTCGCTTAATTAACCAATCATTCCGTCGTTGTGGCTTACGTGATACGGTGATTTTTGCCGACAAATTACTACAAGCAGGTTTCCGTTTAGCGACACGTGCCGGTATCTCTATCGCAATGGGCGATATGGTGATTCCAAAAGCCAAAGACGAAATCTTAGCGCAAGCAAGTGCTGAGGTGAAAGAGATTGATAGCCAATACTCATCAGGTCTTGTGACAAAACAAGAGCGTTATAACAACGTGGTTGATATTTGGGGTAAAGCAGGTGATAAAGTTGCTAAAGTGATGATGGAGCAACTCTCAACTGAGCCAGTAATCAACCGTTTTGGTGAGGAAACACGTCAAGAATCGTTTAACTCGATTTATATGATGGCGGACTCTGGTGCCCGTGGTTCGGTTGCACAGATTCGTCAGCTAGCGGGTATGCGAGGTCTGATGGCGAAACCTGACGGCTCAATTATTGAGACACCGATTACAGCGAACTTCCGTGAAGGTCTAAACGTACTTCAGTACTTCATTTCAACCCACGGTGCACGTAAAGGTCTTGCCGATACCGCATTAAAAACAGCGAACTCGGGTTACTTAACACGTCGTCTTGTTGACGTAACACAAGACTTAGTGATTACAGAGCAAGATTGCGGCACGAAGAACGGTTATGTGATGAAAGCCCTTGTTGAGGGTGGTGAGGTTATCGAGCCATTACGTGAGCGTGTATTAGGTCGTGTAACAGCTGCTGATATCGTTAACCCAGATACACAAGAAACAGTTATCTTCGCAGGTACTTTATTAGACGAAGATAAGGTTGAGCTTATCGACAAATTAGGTATCGACGAAGTGAAAATCCGCACACCATTAACGTGTGAAACACGTCGTGGTTTATGTGCACACTGTTATGGTCGTGACCTAGGTCGTGGTTATCTCGTGAATACGGGTGAAGCTGTTGGTGTTATCGCTGCTCAATCTATTGGTGAGCCAGGTACACAGTTAACGATGCGTACTTTCCACATCGGTGGTGCAGCGTCTCGTGCGTCATTAGCTTCTGCTGTTGAAACAAAATCAGCAGGTCATGTTGGTTTCACAGGTAGCATGCGTTATGTGACTAATGCTAAAGGTGAGCGTATTGCGATTTCTCGTTCGGGTGAAATCGTGGTATACGATGACCAAAACCGTGAACGTGAGCGTCATAAGATTCCTTATGGTGCGACAGTATTGGTTGGTGATGGCACGCAAGTTAAAGCAGGTACACAATTAGCGACATGGGATCCATTAACACGTCCTATCGTTTCTGAGTACAAAGGTAAAGTTCGCTTTGAGAATATCGAAGAGGGTGTTACCGTAGCTAAACAAGTGGATGAGGTAACAGGTTTATCGACACTTGTTGTGATTACACCAAAAGCGCGTTCTGGTAAATCAGCACTTCGCCCACAAATTAAACTGCTCAATGAGCAAGGCGAAGAAGTGAAGATTATCGGTTCTGATCACTCTGTAAACATCACATTCCCAGTGGGTGCGTTGATTACTGTTCGTGATGGTCAAGAAGTTGATGTGGGTGAAGTACTTGCACGTATTCCACAAGAATCACAAAAAACACGTGACATTACCGGTGGTCTACCACGAGTGGTTGAATTATTCGAAGCGCGTTCACCAAAAGACGCAGGTATCCTTGCTGATGTAACGGGTACAGTATCATTTGGTAAAGACACGAAAGGTAAACAACGTTTAGTGATTACAAAAGTTGATGGTACAACGCATGAGCTTTTAATCCCTAAAGAGAAACAAGTATTAGTACACGATGGTCAAGTAGTGAACCAAGGTGAACTTATCGTTGACGGTCCAGCAGACCCACACGATATTCTTCGCTTAAAAGGTATTGAAGCCTTAGCACAATACATCGTCAACGAAGTACAAGACGTTTACCGTTTACAAGGCGTGAAGATTAACGATAAACACATTGAGGTTATCGTACGTCAGATGTTACGTCGTGTGAACATTATCGATTCAGGTGATACATCGTTTATCCCTGGCGAACAAGTTGAGCGTTCAGCAATGTTGAACGAAAACGACCGTGTTCGTGCAGAAGATCAGCGTGAAGCCACTTATGAAAACGTATTATTAGGTATTACGAAAGCGTCGCTATCGACTGATTCGTTTATTTCTGCGGCATCGTTCCAAGAAACGACTCGCGTATTAACCGAAGCAGCGATTATGGGTAAACGTGATGATTTACGTGGTCTCAAAGAAAACGTTATCGTAGGTCGCCTAATCCCTGCGGGTACAGGTCTTTCTTACCACAACGCTCGTCGTGCTAAAGAAGAGGCTGAGTACCAAGACCGTATGGCTCAACGTGCTCAAGAGAACCCATTCGAAGAGCAACAAGCAGCGCCAGTATCATTAGAAACAGCGATGGCTTCATTATTTGCAATGCCAAGCACCTCTGATGAAACAGATGCTGAATAATTAAGCGATTGAGCTGCAAAAATAGCACTCAACGATTAGTTACAATTAATCCCCTAGGCAAAAATTATTGCTTAGGGGATTTTTGTTTTTATTCAATAGGTTATCGAAAACGACCAAGAGTGTTTTTCTTGTTAACTACTATTATGCTTTTACGAATTCTTGACTCAATCAATGAAGTCATCGGCAAGTTAGTATCCTTATTTGCGATAGCATTTACGGGTGTATTTAACATCACGGGTGGTTTAAGTGCAGTACAAGAGATTATGCGTAGTTTAGATATGGCACCATGACTCTTGATTACAGTGATGTTACTTATTGTATTTATTCTTGGATGTTTCTTAGATTGGACGGGTATTGTTTTATTATCTGTCCCAATCTTATTACCGATTGTTCAAGAGATGGGTATCGGATTATTATGGTTTGTGGTATTGGTTGCTGTAGTTTTACAGACTTCTTTCCTCACTCCTCCATTTGGTTATGCACTTTTCTATCTACGTGCAATTACACCCCCATCAATTAAGACAATGGAAATTGTTGCAGGTGTAATACCTTTTATTTTCCTGATTATTTTGATGTGTGTATTGATGGCAATTTTCCCAGGTCTAGTGACATGGTTACCCGAAACCTTATATGGTAGTGTTAATAACTTAGGTCGTTCCTAAGATTAAGGCGTGTATTAAATAATTGATATTGACTTAATAATTTGCTTTTAAACTTTTTAGTAGACTGCTCTCATTCAGATTTAAGGTGAGAGCAGTTTTTTTAATTCATTCTAACCATTACAAAACTCTTCATCATCGCCAAAGATAACTAGTCAATCCATGATTAAATTAATATAATAAAAACAATTCTCATTTATATTTTCATTAATGAGTAAAGTATTTTAGTAATGGATGGATTAGTAGTGATGAAAGCAGTATTTTTAAAAACACTCGTAACCGCAATTATGGGAGTGGCGACAGTTGCTGCACAAGCAGCGGTTGAGGTGAAAACAGCACATGGCAATGTTCAATTTAAGCTGCCACTTAGCGATAATATCGTGGTCTATGATGTCGGTGCTCTGGACAGTATCCATGCTTTAGGCATCACCCCAAAGGGGACTTCTACACCAGTTAATGTTAGTTATTTACAAGATGTCTATAAACAAGCGACCGTTGTTGGGAGTTTATTTGAACCTGACTTAGAAAAACTAAATGCTTTTAAACCAGAGGCGGTGATTATCGGTGGTCGTATGGCACCGAAATACAATGATATGAAGCCATTTGTACCAGTGGTTGATATGAGTACGCCACAAGGGTCGGTCTATAGTATTAGTCGTACTAAAGAAACGATGACGGAGTATGGCAAATTATTTGCGCAAGAGGCAAAAGCAGCAGAGTTAAATCAGGCGTTGGATACAGCATTTGAACAGACTAAGAAACTTACGCAAGGTAAAAAGGCATTGATGGTCTTAGTGAATGGTCAAAAAGTCGCTTCTTATTCAGTAGGGTCTCGCTTTGGTTATCTATTCGATGATTTAGGTTTTATTCCTCTGGATGAACGAAAGTCAGAGGGGCGACATGGTAACCCGATTTCGTTTGAATTTATTAAAGAGAAGAACCCGGATTGGTTAATCGTGATGGATCGAACCACAGCGACTAATGCTAAAGGGGATAGTGCCAAAGTGGTACTTGATAACGCTTTATTAAAAGATGTGACGGCATTTAAAAATAATCAAGTGATTTATCTAGATAGTTCAGCCTATCTAGCGTCAGGTGGTTATCAGCAAATGATGTTGGAGCTTAAGTTATTGCGTGACGCGATGGCTGATAAGTAGTGATGTTATGGCGTCTAGGAGGAGTAGGTCTGTTGAGCCTACTCTTTATCATGAGTCTTTTTGTGGGAGTGAGTGATGTATCCTTTGTGAGCATATTCACCAACCCAGAGGCTTTACAAGTATTGCTTACTAGTCGTCTGCCGAGAACATTGGCGATAGTGCTAGTGGGGATGTCAATTGCCAATGCAGGGTTGATTATGCAGATGTTGATGCGTAATCGCTTTGTTGAGCCGAGTATGACAGGTACGACAGAGTCAGCCGCCTTAGGTCTATTGTTGGTGACTTTACTCTTGCCAGAGAGTAGTCTGATGACTCGTATGGTATTTGCAAGTGCATTATCCATCATGGGGTTACTCGGCTTTATGAGTATTGTTAGGCGCTTGCCAGCTACCGAGAGTTTATTAATTCCGCTTACAGGTATTATTTATAGTGGCATTATTGGTGCCGTTGGGCTTTTTATTGCTTATGAGACGGATATGATGCAGACTTTGGTAGGGTGGATGATAGGTGACTTTGCCAGTGTACTGGCTGGACGTTATGAGTTGCTCTGGGTAACAGGGCTCTTGTGTCTGCTGTCTTTCTTTTTTGCGAATCAATTCACTATTGCTGGTTTGGGTAAAGAAATTAGTATTAATTTAGGCTTAAATCATCAACAAATTACTTATATTGGATTAGTGATTATCGCCTTAATTGCAGCGATTGTTGTGGTGACTATCGGTGGTATTCCTTTTATTGGCTTAGTTGTCCCAAATATTGTCAGTCGCTTGATGGGTGATGATGTGCGTAAGACATTGCCTTGGATTATGTTGTCTGGGGCGATTCTCGTTTTGGTATGCGATATTTTGAGTCGTCTGGTCAATTATCCCTATGAGATACCTGTAGGCACGGTAATCGGTATTGTGGGATCCATCATTTTTTTGTATCTACTCTATTCAAGACCTCATAAAAATGCAAAAAAATAAATTATGGGTATTAGGCTTGAGTTTAGTCATCTCGATGATTCTCTTTATGACGCTCAATGCCAATGGACAATGGGACTTCGTGCTTCCATTTCGAGGGGAAAAATTAGTCGCCTTATTGGCAGTCGCTTATGCGATTTCAGTCTCAACGATACTTTTTCAAACACTGACAGCTAATCAAATTTTGACACCCTATATTATGGGGTTTGATACGCTTTATCTACTTATCCAGACCTGTTTGGTATTTGTGTTAGGTGGTGCAGCTTATGCTGGATTAGGCGGATACATCAAGTTCAGTATTGAAGTGGTCTGTATGTTGATAGCGGCTATATTGTTATTTTCATCGTTATTTATGAAATCACAGACTGACTTATATCGTCTTATCCTGACCGGTGTCATTCTCGGGGTATTGTTTAGAAGTGCTAACGGCTTCTTGCAGCGTATTATTGACCCAGAGGAGTTCTCGGTGGTACAGAGTGCGAGTTTTGCTCAGTTCAACATTATTAAGACTGCCTTACTCTATCCTAGTCTGGTGAGTATTCTATTGGTGAGTGTGATTATCTGGCGTTTTCGCCATGTGCTTGATGTCTTATCTTTGGGTAAAGAGCAGGCGATTAATCTAGGTATAGATTATCGTAAAACCATTATGCTTATCCTTTTCCTGATTGCGGTATTGGTGTCTGTGTCGACAGCATTAGTAGGGCCTGTGACATTTTTTGGTTTATTAGTATCGGGAATGACCTATACCATTTTCAGAACCTATCAACATAGTATTTTGATTCCAGCCGCTTTTTTGATAGGGGCGACGAACCTTATTCTTGGACAAGTTATCTTTGAACATCTCATTGGTTTCAAGGGGGTGTTGAGTGTGGTCATTGAGTTTATCGGTGGCATTGTTTTTATTATGTTCTTATTAAAAAGAAGAGCCTTATGATCAAAGTAGAAAATTTATCCTATACTATGGGTGATTCAACAATTCTTAAGAATATTTCTTTGACTATTCC
>JAXECN010000080.1:0-7530 GCA_034093535.1 Pelistega sp. | reverse complement strand
CCGCAAAGCCTACTTCGTCGATGGGTCCGTAGACAGGGATTTTTAAGCCAACACCCCAGCGCAAGTGTAATAAGCCTTGCGCATGGTCAGCATGGTAATGAGTTTGTAAAATCCCTGTTAATGTATGAGGCGCAAAACGGTCAGTCAAATCCATCAAACCACTGTCGATCAACCACTTGCCATGTGTATTTTCAAGCATGGCACTACAAGGACGGCGCACCCAAGACTCATCGCTTCTCGCTCGCTGGCAAGCTGGGCAATCACAGTTGTAAACAGGCACTTGTGATGAGCTTCCCGTGCCTAAAAAGGTAAAAGTTAATGCGCTCATTAGTCTGTTGTTTTAATCACAACATAAAGGATAACTGCCGTTATGATACCTGCCACGGCAGCGATGGTAATTAGTACTGGAAGCATATTGATTACTCCATTTTAAGAAGATATGAGAATACCAACAGCATGACCGATATTATGACTAAGCCCACTGCTTCCAAATCAGTAATTCTAGAATATCCAGCCCACTTCACTGCTATGCCAATTATAGCAGATGAGGTCAGCATATCCAGAATGCTCGCTAAACTCTTTCTCCTCTCCATCGTAGGATACACCAATCGATAAAACGTGTTTTTCTTCTTCACTCCCTGCCATCTCGTTCTTTTCCTAAACCTATCCACCACTCCCCCCTCTATACATCATCGCCTGTGCTAGATCCTCTGCCAAAATCGAGGGATGTTCATTCATATCTGCAATCGTTCGTGCGACTTTTAATAGGCGCTGGCTCACCCGTGCAGACCATGCCAAGCGTTGCATAGCGGTGGCAAGCAAGGACTCCCCCTCTTTATCCAACTGGCAATATGTTCGCAACTGTGCATCACTTAGCATGGCATTAAGCACGCCCTGTCGTTGTAATTGTCGTTGGCGACATCGGATAACTCGCTCTCTCACTACGGCTGAGGGTTCTGCAGGTGCGGCTTGCAACCACTCTTGTGTAATGGGATGCACATTCAGATGAATATCAATACGTTCTAATAACGGACCGGATAATTTATTCTGATACCGAGCAATCTGATCACTAGTACAGCGGCATAGTCTTTTGCTATGTCCTAAATAACCACAAGGACAGGGATTGCTTGTCGCCACTAATTGAAAGCGTGCAGGATAAGTTTGTGTCCGCTTCGCCCGTGAGATATGAATCTCACCCGACTCTAGTGGCTCTCGTAGTGCCTCCAATACTCTTCTATCAAACTCTGCCATCTCATCTAAAAATAAAACACCATGGTTAGAGAGGCTGATTTCCCCGGGTAAGACATGAGTCCCTCCCCCGACCAAAGCCACCAATGAAGCCGAATGATGAGGTGCTCGAAAAGGAGCGGTACCCATAGGTGGCGGTGTAATTTTAGTCAAACTATAAAGCGCAATAACATCTAATTGCTGTTGCTCATCCAAGGGAGGTAATAACGTGGGCAACCGTGCTGCTAACATACTCTTCCCTACCCCCGGTGCGCCGACTAATAACAAACCATGCCCACCACTGGCAGCAATCTCCAGTGCTTTGCAAGCTTGAGACTGTCCTCGGATATCGGATAAGCACAAGATACGCTCTGCCTGATGATTGCTGACCTCGGCTATCGGAGTAGTCTCAACCGTTATCGAACGGATATCTTTTCTGCCTGATAAATAATCAACCACTTCTGCCAATGTATCGGCTCCAATCACCTGCAAACCTCGAATACGTGCAGCAACCTTGGCATCGTCTTTGGGTAAAATCACTATCGCCTGTGGGTCTCGTTTATAAATTGACAATGCCATAATGAGTGGTGCTTGTATCGAAATCAAGGCTCCAGTCAGCGACAACTCACCCATCAAATACATATGCGGCAGTTTGTCCTGTAAATCATCTGCTAATACCACCTGCCCTGTCGCCATCAAGACACCTACTGCAATTGGCAAATCAAAGCGTCCTGACTCTTTAGGTAAATTAGTCGGCGAGAGGTTTACCGTAAATCGTCCGGCAGGAAAATCCCATCCACCAAACTCAATTGCTGAACGCACTCGCTCTTTACTCTCACGCACACCGGTATCGGGTAAGCCCACAATATGAAAGGCAGGCAAACCTGTCGATAGGTAAACCTCAACACAAACCGTTGGTGCTTGTAAACCTGATAAAGCACAACTGTATAAAATCGCTAGATGACTATTCATAGACGATACCCTCCTCATACGTCCTCTTATTCTCCACGGGACTGCACCAATATGACACTCGGCTATCCCAAACGGTGGTGATGCACCAAAAGTATGAAAGAAAGCGCTTTTCTTGCCTAGATGGGTGGATAAACTTGTCCTAGTCTTTTTTTCGTTTTAAGATAGAGTTTGATAGGCAACAAGCAGATTTGATGCGACTTACGATTTATATTCGTACAAATTTAAATAATTACTCGGAATACATTTATGAATACCAGACAATGGCTAGAAAAACTCGTAGCATTTGATACAACCAGTCGTAACTCTAATTTAGAACTCATCAATACAGTAAAAGAATACTTAGACTCTTTTGGTCTACAAAGCTGGCTCGCCATGAACCCTGATGGTACTAAAGCCAATCTATTTGCCACCCTACCTGCTTCTAATGGTGATACCCAAGGTGGTATTGTGTTATCGGGTCATACTGATGTCGTGCCTGTTGATGGACAAGACTGGCATAGCAATCCTTTTGAAGTGGTCGAAAAAGACGGTTTACTCTATGGTCGTGGTACTTGTGATATGAAAGGCTTTATCGCGTCTGCACTCGCACTGCTCCCAGAATGGGTACAACAACAGCGCAATAAACCGATTCACTTTGCTCTGTCTTATGACGAAGAAGTCGGTTGTGCTGGTGCTCCTGTGATGATTGAGGAACTCAAAAAGCGTAATCAACGTGTCGATGGCTGCGTAGTAGGTGAACCAACAAGTATGCGTGTCGTGGTAGCACACAAAGGAATCAATTTATTCACTTGTAAAGTCCACGGTAAAGCAGCTCACTCTTCGCTCACACCTCGTGGTTGCAATGCGATTGAACATGCTGCACGCCTCATTTGTCATATCCGTGATTTAGCGGACTACTACCGTCAACAAGGTCCATTTGATGATAAATATGATGTGCCTTTTACAACCATGACCACCAACTTAATCGAGGGTGGCATTGCGGTTAATACTATTCCTGAAGCGTGTACGTTTAAATACGAATTCCGTAACCTACCCGGTATTCCAGTCGAAGAAATCCAAGGCAAAGTGGAGCGCTATGTCCAAGAAGAGCTACTGCCTCGTATGCAAAAAGAGTTCCCTGAGGCAAAAGTGGAAATTACCGCCAATGCACGTGCCCCTGGTCTAGAAGCCTCTGAAAAAGCCGCCATTACCGCTCTTGTGCGTGCCCTCACTCGTGATAATGAAGTCCGCAAAGTCGCTTACGGTACAGAAGCAGGTCTCTTTGAGCAAATTGGTATTCCTACCATTGTTTGTGGTCCGGGTAATATCGAACAAGCCCACAAGCCAAATGAATTTATCAGTCTCGAACAACTCGATGAATGTGATAATTTCTTGCGTAAACTCATCGCTTCTTTATAAGTATTATCGGTAGGAATCTATAACCATGAGTCATACGACAGAACTGAAAATCATCACAGAGGCAACACATGGTGTCAAACTGGCTTTAGCCTATGCGACCGAAGATAACTTTACTGGCAAACTTATCTACAAGAATGCCGTTTGTGCTCTCCACCCTGACGCTGAAGAGTGTCTTAAAAAAGCGGTTGCTCATGCTAAGCGAGCGGGCTACACGATTATTATTTATGACGCTTTCCGTCCAGCAAAAGCACAGCAACGCTTGTGGGAATTCCTCCCTGATGATAACTATGTGACCCCTCCCGAAAAAGGCTCTGCCCATACACGTGGCGTCGCCATTGACCTCGGTCTAATTGACAACCGTACAGGAGAAGTTGTCGATATGGGAACTGGCTTTGATGATATGAGCGAACTCTCTCATACCGATTGTCCAGACTTACCGACTGAGGTTATCCGTAATCGTGCAATTTTACTGGGCATTATGTTGCACGCTGGCTTTAGTGAAATCAAATACGAGTGGTGGCATTATCAATTACCTCGTGCGTTTGATTATCCCCTATTGGATAATGATTTAATCGAGGTCGTATAAGCATATACACATATATCTAACATATGTTACACATACTTTAGATATATTTCTTATGCATTATTGATATATCGTGTTAGCACACAAAAAAAGGGTTGGAAATTTATCTCCAACCCTTTTTGTATCACATCATACATCACCGTATAACTAAATGATATTCATACGGTTTTGATAGTAGCGACTTATTCAGCATTTAATTGCGCTAAACTCTCTGCTAATAAGGCAAGCACCGCTTCACGCTCCGCTTCCGTTTTAACATCAATACTCGACGCCACCACCTGACCATCAAGAACAATATCAAACCCTTCATCAGCACGGACTTGAACAGTGTCTTTGACTGTCATCTGTGTAATGGCTTTTGTGGCAAGCCCAGCATCCTTAGGATTAGCAAATGGCACAGATAACAATAATTCTTGACCATTTGCTGCCACTAGACGGAATTTAAATTGACCATCATTCTCACGGAAACTCACAAAACGTGCTGTTTTCGCTGATTTTTTAGCCGCTTTTGGTGCAGCAACCGCAACGGTAGTATTGCGTAAACCCACTGCTTCGCGAATTTGCTGAATAAATGGTGAGGCATATGCACGTGCTTTTACCGCACCGGCTTGTAAAATATCCTCAATATCTTGTGGTTTAGCCATGAGTGCTTCATAACGCTCACGCATTGGACCAAGAATACCCTCTAGAAGATTAAAGAGGTCTTCTTTAGCCTGACCCCAAGCTAGACCTGCTTCAAGCGCTTGCTTAAACTGTTGTGTCTGCTCTGCTGTCGCAAAAGCACGATAAAGACTAAAGAGATGAGAATTCTCAGCGTCTTTTGGCTCACCGGGTAATTTAGAGTCCGTTTGAATGCGTGCAATCGCTGCTTTTAACTCTTTACGACCTCCCTCAAATAAAGGAATGGTATTACCATAGCTCTTAGACATCTTACGACCATCCAGACCCGGTAAAGTTGCTACGTCCTCATCCACTTGTACATCAGGCAATACAAAATACTCTTTGCCTTGACCATAGTGATGATTAAAACGCTGGGCAATATCACGTGCCATTTCTAAGTGCTGCACTTGGTCTTTACCGACAGGAACGATATTGGCATTAAACATCAGAATATCTGCCGCCATCAGGATAGGATAAGAATAAAGCCCCATCGTCACACCGTCATCAATCTCTACACCCTTAGCGGTATTTTGATCAACAGAGGCTTTATAGGCATGTGCACGGTTCATCAATCCCTTTGGAGTCATACATGTCAAAATCCATGACAATTCTGGAATTTCAGGGATATCTGATTGACGGTAAAAGGTGACTTTTTCATGGTCTAAGCCTGCTGCTAACCAAGTCGCCGCAATCTCAAGGCGAGAACGTGCCACACGTGCTGGATCATCACATTTAATCAAGGCATGATAATCCGCCATAAAGAAAAAGGCGTCAACATCTGCACGCTCACTGGCTTGAATAGCCGGACGTAATGCACCTGCATAGTTACCTAAATGCGGTGTCCCCGTGGTAGTAATACCGGTTAAAACACGTGTTCGTTTCATTTTTTACTCTTCATCTACTTATACGACTAATTTCATATACCTGTGCTACACAGCATACACCAATCATGCACGCTGGCAAGTCAGTATTTATAATTTTACGGAATGACGCGTTTCCGCTTCCATATATTCTTTTGATTGCATTTCAACCATACGCGATACAGTACGATGGAACTCACTCGCCTGCACCCCTTCTACATAAATCTGCTCAGGTTCAGTGGCTGCCGACATGATTAATTTCACCTTGTGGTCATATAAAACATCGATTAACCATGTAAAGCGGCGAGCCTCTGAAGCGTCTTTTGCCTCTAGCTTAGGGATATCCGATAGAATTAAGGTCTTATAGTGATTAGCTAACTCGAGGTAATCATTTTGTGAGCGTGCTGTAGCACATAATGCGTCAAAGGTAAACCACACAACACCCGTCCCCTCAGCCACCACAGGAATATCACGCCCCTCAACTTTAATACTTTTGACCTCATTGCGATGAGTGGTCAAGGTATCAAAAATCTGCATTAATTCTTGATGAGTCTGCTCGGTAATCGGCGTAAAATACAGCTTCAATTGCTCTAGCGTGCGGCGGCGATAGTCCACACCAGTATCCACATTCAGGATATCCATCTTCTCTTTGATTAAAGCAATCGCGGGTAAAATACGGTCGCGATGTAAGCCATCTGGATAAAGGGTTGACGGCTCATAGTTAGAGGTCATTACAAAACTTGTCCCATTATCAAAAAGCTTCTGCAATAAGCGATATAAAATCATCGCGTCAGCAATATCCGACACATGGAATTCATCAAAGCAGATAAGCTGATATTTCTCAGAAATCTGCTTAGCCACAATATCCAACGGGTCAGCTTCCTTACTAATCGCTTGTAAGTGAGCATGCACACCACGCATAAACTCATGAAAGTGAATACGAGTTTTTCGCGTTAAAGGC
The DNA here is from genome assembly GCA_034093535.1 of Pelistega sp. GTDB lineage: Bacteria > Pseudomonadota > Gammaproteobacteria > Burkholderiales > Burkholderiaceae_B > Taylorella. Next base: position 869 of record JAXECN010000080.1, on the reverse strand, counting down.
ACGGTATAGTAAAACGAATCCATCAGGAAACTCTTACCACGACCAACACCTCCCCACATGTACACACCGCGAGGAGCGACAGGTGCAGCTGGTTTTGCAAATAAACGCTTAAAAAAAGACTGTTCTGTAGGGGCAGGTAAATTTACCCAATCATCATAGAATTTTTGTAAACGCTCAATCGCTTTTAATTGTGCTTCATCCGGCTTATAGCCTTTGTCGGCAAGTGTTTTTTGGTAATACTGGATAACGTTCATTGATATCGTGTCAGTGATGAAAATATTGTTTTTTGTCAGTCGCTTGTCATTAGTTGCTAACTCACAATCAGGTTTGCTACACGTTCCGTGCAGTCGCTCGGACAGAGCCTCACTTCGTTCGCCTAACTCGCTTTGTGCATCGAAACGTCTCCACAAACCTTAAGTGCTTGAGTAAACATTGCTGTGCTAGTTAATGGCAGTCCTCACGAAGAGAACTTGATGTACCGAGCGAGTTTGCAAACGGCGAGCGATAGCGACGCACTTTGCCTGTCCGAGCGAATACACAAGTTCTGTAGTGAGGACGACACACAGCAAGAGTGAACTGTCTGTAGTGTGGGCTGTATCAATACACAAGTTCTGCAGTGAAGACGGTACAGAGCAAACTATCTGCAGTATGGTCTGCTATCAATACACAAACTCTTGCAGTAAGAACAACATACTGCAAGAGCGACGAGTATCGATTAGAAGTTCAACGAACGCTTATCAACTGCTAAAGCTGCTTCTTTCACTGACTCAGACAATGTTGGATGAGCGTGGCAGATACGTGCGATATCTTCTGCTGCGCCTTTAAATTCCATAATGGTCACTAATTCAGAAATTAGCTCAGATGCCATA
>JAXECN010000079.1:0-9214 GCA_034093535.1 Pelistega sp. | reverse complement strand
AGGCTTATTCGGTGAAAAAATCATTGACCGTGTGTAATCCACTCGAATTAAAAGGAAAAGATTATGTTTTATCGTGAAAATGGTCAATTTAAGACAAGCTATCGGAGTGATCAACAAATCTTCCCGATTTTGCAAGACCGTATCTTTATTCTTCTGTTAGTTGCGGTAGCGTTATTTGTAGTGCCATTTGTGGCAAGTGATTATTTCTTGAGTGGTATTTTGATTCCATTCTTGATTCTATCATTAGCGGCCTTAGGTCTTAATGTGCTGGTCGGTTATTGTGGTCAGATTTCCTTAGGTACAGGTGCCTTTATGGCAGTGGGTGCTTATGCAGCTTGGAACTTTGGTGTACGTATTCCAGAGTTGCCGCTAATTGTCCAAATTTTATTAGGCGGTTTCTTTGCAATGTTAGTCGGTATCGTCTTTGGTATTCCTAGCTTGCGTATTCGTGGCTTATACCTAGCGGTAGCAACCTTGGCGGCGCAGTTCTTTGTGGATTGGACATTCTTACGTATCCCATTCTTCACAAACTACTCAACCTCTGGTAGCGTGTCTGTCCCATTATTAGACTTCTTTGGTTTACCGGTACAAACACCTGTACAAAAATACATCTTCGTATTAATCCTAGTAGTGATTTTTGCGCTATTGATTAAGAATTTAGTACGTAGTGCGATTGGTCGTGAGTGGATGGCAATTCGTGATATGGACGTAGCAGCTTCTGTCATCGGTATTCGCCCGATGTACGCTAAGTTAACAGCGTTTGCGGTGAGCTCATTTATCGTGGGTATTGCGGGTGCTTTATGGGGTTATGTCCACTTAGGTTCTTGGGAGCCACTAGCGTTTGACTTAAACCGTTCATTCCAATTGCTCTTTATGGTGATTATTGGTGGTTTAGGCTCGATTGCAGGTAGTTTCTTCGGTGCTGCGTTTATCGTATTAATTCCGATTTTACTCACTCGTATTCCAGAGTTCTTAGGTATTCCATTATCGGTCGATACGATTGATCATATTCAACATATGGTATTCGGTGCACTTATCGTGTTTTTCCTAATTGTCGAACCGCATGGATTAGCTAAATTATGGAGTATCATGCGCGAGAAATTACGTATCTGGCCTTTCCCTCACTAAACTGAGTTATTTAAATTCATAAACAAGGTCGGCATTAGACCGACCACCAACTAACCTCTTATATAACCGAAATTTTTCGGAGGAGACACACTATGAAAAAGAAAGTTTTAGCTAGCGCAATTGCATTAGGTACTTTATGGACAGGGACTGCTGTTTATGCACAAGAGCAATTCATTCCCTTGATGACATATCGTACAGGTTCGTTTGCTCCACTAGGTATTCCTTGGGCAGACGGTAAGTTGGATTATTTACGCTTAGTAAATGAGCGTGACGGTGGTGTTAATGGTGTCAAACTACGCTTTGAAGAGTGTGAGACAGCCTATGCAACTGACCGTGGTGTTGAATGTTATGAGCGCCTGAAAAACGCCAATGGCGGTGCGTCTGGCTTTGACTCACAATCAACAGGTATTACATTTGCGGTATCTGATAAAGCACCTATCGATAAAGTAGCTATTCAAACAGTGGGCTATGGTTTATCTCAATCAGCTGATGGTTCAGTGTTCAAATGGAACTTCCCATTATTGGGTACTTATTGGACAGCGGCTGATGTGATGATTCAAGATATCGCCCGTCGTGAGGGTGGTATTGATAAATTAAAAGGCAAGAAAATCGCTCTTGTTCACCATGACTCTCCATATGGTAAAGAGCCAATTCCTCTTTTAAAAGCACGTGCAGAAGCTAATGGCTTTGAGCTTATCATCTACCCAGTAGCAGCACCGGGTGTAGAGCAGAAATCAACTTGGTTAAATATTCGCCAACGTCGTCCTGACTATGTGTTGTTATGGAGTGCGGGTATTATGACGCCGACAGCTATCCGTGAAGCACAAGCAACAGGCTATGCTCGTGACAAGATCTATGGTATCTGGTGGGCAGGTTCTGAGAGCGATGTAAAAGACTTAGGTGCTGTCGCTAAAGGCTATAACACTGTAACTATCCACGATACAGGTGATACTTCTGGTCGTGTATTTGAAGACTTACAAAAACACTTATTCGACAAAGGTGTTCAGAAAACAGCGAGTGTAGGTACGATGGCATACAACCGTGGCATGGTGATTTCTATGCTACAAGTGGAAGCAATCCGTGCTGCACAAGAGAAGTTTGGTGTGGGTAAACACATGACACCAGAACAAGTGCGCTGGGGCTTTGAGAACCTCAACTTAACTGAAGAGCGCCTCAAAGAGATTGGTTTTGACAAGATGGTTCGTCCAGTACAGACTTCTTGTGCAAACCATATGGGTGATGACTGGGCGCGTATTCGTCAATGGGACGGTGCGAAGTTTGTTTTAACGTCTGATAACTGGTATCAAGCGGAAAAAACATTCGTTGAACCGCTCGTGAAATCAGAAGCAGAAAAATACGCTGCTGAGAAGAAAGTTGAAAAACGCGATTGTTCTGTTGAGCAGTCTTAATCATTGACGCAGAGGTGGTGAGTGCTCCTAATCACTGGGGGCATTTGCCACCGATAAGAACAAAGGATTTTGTATGACAAACACGCAAACCGTAGATACACAAGCCGCTAAACCACTACTTGATGTAAATGGTATCGAAGTGATTTATAACCACGTCATCCTTGTCTTACGTGGTGTTTCTCTCGTCGTGCCAGAAGGTAAAATCGTGGCTTTATTGGGTGCGAATGGTGCAGGTAAAACAACAACTCTGCGTGCGATTTCTAACTTGCTACATAGTGAGCGTGGTCAAGTGACTAAAGGTAGTATTACTTATCGTGGTGAACGTATCGAGGATATGACACCGGCTGATTTAGTCAAACGCGGTGTGATTCAAGTGATGGAAGGTCGTCATTGTTTTGGTCACTTAAGTATCGAAGAAAACTTATTAACAGGGGCGTATACACGTAATGCTAGCAAAGGTGAAATTGATGCTTCATTAGAGATGGTATATCAATATTTCCCTCGCTTAAAGCAGCGCCGTACTAGCCAAGCAGGCTATACCTCAGGTGGTGAGCAGCAGATGGCGGCGATTGGTCGTGCCTTGATGGCAAACCCAAATATGATCTTGCTCGATGAACCTTCTATGGGTCTAGCACCACAAATCGTTGAAGAGATTTTTGAAATCGTACGTGATTTAAATATGCGCGAAAAAGTTAGTTTCTTATTGGCAGAACAAAATACCAATATCGCTTTACGCTATGCAGATTACGGCTATATCCTCGAGAGTGGTCGTGTGATGATGGACGGTACAGCAGAAGATTTAGCCAATAATGAAGACGTTAAAGAGTTCTATTTAGGCTTAGATAGTGGTAATCGTAAGAGCTTCAAAGACACGAAGTTCTACCGTCGCCGTAAGCGTTGGTTAGCCTAGTGTAGGAGGCGAGAGCAATGTCTAAAGATTTTTATGATACCCAAGAAACCTTGTCAGCAGAAGAACGTGAATTACACCTGTTTAGTGTATTGCGTGATAATCTGCGACAGTTAGCGGATAAAGTTCCTGCCTTGGCTAAGCAAATCGAGGGCATTAATATCTCGGAATTGAATAGTCGTGAGGATCTGGCAGCGATTCCAGTTATCCGCAAATATGAGTTATTAAATGCACAGACCCAAGCTCGCCAAGCGGCAACAGAAGTAGTGCCGGGTGATGAGAAACATCGTATTTTCGGTGATTTTTCTGCTGTGGGTTGGGGGCAAGCAGCTCGTGTATTCTGTTCGCCCGGTCCTATTTTTGAGCCAGAAGTGGCTCGTACCGATTACTGGCGTATGGCTCGTGCCTTGTTTGCCGTCGGTGTGCGTAAGGGTATGCTGGTGCATAACTGCTTCTCTTATCATTTTACGCCAGCCGGCTCTATGTTTGAGAGTGCTGCTTTAGCAGTAGGAGCAACCGTATTCCCGGCAGGTGTCGGTCAGACGGAAATGCAGGTGACAGCTATTCATGACCTCAAGCCCAATGCCTATATGGGTACACCGAGCTTTTTACGTATTATTATCGAAAAAGCCGAAGAGTTAGGTGTGGATATCTCATCGATTAAGCACGCTTTATTCTCTGCTGAAGCGTTTCCACCGTCATTGCAAAAATGGTTTGCTGATAAAGGTGTAGACGGTTATCAAGCCTATGGTACGGCAGATTTAGGCTTAATCGCTTATGAAACGAAAGCACGTGATGGTTTAGTGATTGCTGAGGATATTATCCTAGAGATTGTTAAACCGGGTACCAATGACCCTGTTCCTGATGGTGAGGTCGGTGAGGTCGTAGTGACTACGCTAAACCCAGATTATCCGCTTATCCGTTTTGGTACGGGTGACTTGTCCGTGATTATTCCGGGTACTTCACCTTGTGGTCGTACGAATCGCCGTATCAAAGGCTGGATGGGGCGTGCAGACCAATCTGTCAAAGTACGTGGTGCGATGGTACATCCAAATCTTGTTGATAAAGTCGTGAAGCGTCACCCAGAAATTAAGCGTGCCCGTCTAGTGGTGACGGGTGCGATGGGTAAGGATGAGATTAGCTTGTTTGTAGAAACCAAACAGCCACCAACAGAGGCTTTAACCGCTGGTATTCTGGACTCGATTAAAGAGTTTATTAAATTGCGTACTGAGGTGGTATATAAGCAAGAAGGTGAAATTAAGAATGACGGCTTGGTGATTGAAGACGCTCGTTCTTACGATTAATCAGATATTCCTGACGCGCTACGTTTCTAAATGGATATTGTCCAGTTAGCGAGTGGCTTTAGAAGGGCTGTCATCTGTATTAATAGATGACAGCTCTTTTTATTGTGTGCTATCAAGAGAGTGTTATTTGCCAAGTAATTTATAGGCTTCAAACCAGTCTTGCATAGGTGAAAAACCAACACCAGCAGTGAGTGAGCTATTGCCTAGACAGGCGACAGGATAGCTTGGTTTTGGTTGTTGTTGATAATAGGTCTGTACAGAATAGTCTGCCATGCGCGTAAAGGCACAGAAGATGGGGCTCTCACCCACGGTAAATCCCGGAATAGCGTGGATGGTTTGCTTCACACATGCAAGATGGTCGCCACAAGCGACTTTAATGGCACGCAACCATTCGGAGTGTAGTGCTCCTTTTTGCTCCATAGGCATATTCGAGCTTTGTTGTGCTGCCAATGCCAAGGCTAAGTCTTCGGCTTTCTTTTTCTCAGCAGCGACTTCTAGTGCGATACGAAATGGGTTAGGGACAGTTTTATCTGCCACTTTTACCGTGTCTGCACAGTTTTTAGAGAACTCTAATTTGGCTTTGCCATCAGCGAGCTGAGTGCCAAATAGCACTAAGCTTTTAAATTGCTCATCATTGATTTCACTAGGGGCTTGGCAAGCCAAGTCTGCTGGGCTTTCTGCTTGGGCACAAGCAGCAGCAAGAGAAGAGGCGATAAGCAGGGCGGCTGTTTTAAAAGAGATTATTTTCATCATTTACATATTCTGGCGAGCTTGTTTTTTAATCTTAGTCTTGATACGACTTTGTTTGAGTGGCGATAGGCGCTCGACGAAAACCTTGCCCAATAGATGGTCAAGTTCGTGTTGTACGCAAACTGCTAATAAGCCATCAGCATGAAATTCATATTCTTCGCCTTTTTCATTGAGGGCACGAACTTTGACTTCGGCGTGACGGTCGACTTTGTCATAGATACTTGGTACCGATAGACAGCCTTCTTCGTAGACAATCATCTCTTCACTACGCCAGATGATTTCTGGGTTGATGAGGACACGTAACTGATTGCCTTCTTCTGAAACATCGATGACAACAACACGCTCGTGGACGTCAACTTGTGTTGCGGCTAGGCCCACACCAGAGGCTTCGTACATTGTTTCTGCCATATCTTTGACCAATTGACGAATACGGTCATCGATTTGTTCAACCGGCTTTGCCACGGTATGTAAGCGTGGGTCAGGGAAATGTAGAATAGGAAGTAGTGCCATAAGTAATTGAAACCAATACAATAAAAATTAAATTATAGTAGAAATACGCATGGACAAGTTAATCCACTCGCCATCAATAGGAATGATTTTATCCTTATAATAAGCAAAACATTATACGGGGATATTTTATGTCAGCCTTAACTTATCATTCAGAAGCTGAACTTCGCGCGTGGTTACGCTTGACGCTGGAGCCGGGGATTGGTGCGGTAGGAGCACGCAATTTACTGGTTCGCTTTGGCTTGCCACAACAGATTTTTGAGGCGAAGTTTAATGAGTTAATGGCAGTGGTCGGTGAAAAGTTGGCGCTGCAATTGCGAGAGCCTTGTTCGGCACAGAGTGAGGCGCTGATTGATAAGACCTTAGAATGGTTAGCAAAAGATGACGAACATCATATTTTGACCTTGGCAGATAGTCTTTATCCTCAGAGCCTTTTAGATACGCCAGATCCTCCGGTATTGCTGTATGTCGATGGGCAGTTAGAAGCATTCCAAAAGCCAGCGATGGCGATAGTGGGGGCGCGTCATGCCACCTTAGGAGGGGAGCAAAATGCTCATGCCTTTGCTAAATATCTTGCCAGTCAGGATTGGTGTGTAATCAGTGGTCTAGCACAGGGGATTGACGCTTCCGCGCATGAGGGCGCTTTAGCGTCTGGTCAGCCTGCAGCGACGATTGCGGTGATGGGGACAGGGATTAATCGAATCTATCCTGCAGAAAATCGTCATTTAGCCGTGCAGATTAAACAAAATGGGGCATTAATTAGTGAGTTTCCGCTGGATACACGCTCGGCGGCACATAATTTTCCTATGCGTAATCGTATTGTGGCTGGCTTATCAAAAGGTGTTGTCGTCGTTGAGGCAGCTCAAAAAAGTGGTTCATTGATTACAGCGAGATTGGCAGGAGAATTAGGGAAAGAGATTTTTGCGATACCGGGGTCTATCCATTCGCCTTTATCAAGAGGTTGTCATCAATTGATTCGTCAGGGAGCAAAGCTCGTCGAGACAGGGCAAGATATTTTTGAGGAGCTTCAATATCCTGTGCGAGTTAAAGCCCCACAGCCTGATATCATATCGCAGAAGAAAGGGGATATCCCTATTGAGTTTCAGCGAATTTTGGCTATGATAGGATTTGACCCGATTGCACCGACAGTGCTACAAGAAAAATTAGCGATGGATGATAGTCAAATCAGTCGTGTGCTCGTAGAGATGGAATTGCAAGGCTTGGTAGTGCGTCTTGTCGATGGACGCTATCAGCAAAAGCATGGCGAATCATAAATAGGAGATAGTATGCAAGTATCAAAAGTAAAAATCGTCGAAGTCGGACCTCGTGATGGTCTACAAAATGAAAAAGAATTTGTCCCTACAGAGGTCAAAGTTGAGCTGATTAATCGCTTGACTGAGGCTGGTTTCCCTAATGTGGAGGCCGCTTCTTTTGTCTCACCTAAGTGGGTACCTCAGATGGCTGATGGTACAGAAGTGATGGCACAGATTACGCGTAAGCCGGGTGTTATTTATTCAGCGTTGACACCTAACTTAAAAGGCTTTGAGGCAGCATTGGCAGCTCGTGCTGATGAGGTAGTGATTTTTGGTGCGGCGAGTGAGGCTTTCTCTCAGAAGAATATTAACTGTTCTATCGCAGAGTCTATCGCCCGTTTTGAGCCGGTGGCACAAGCTGCTTTGGATAACGGTATCCGTTTGCGTGCGAGTATTAGTACTGCATTTGGTTGCCCTTACCAAGGAGATGTACCAGTCGAGTCGGTATTAGATGTTGTTAAGCGTATGCAAGCCTTAGGTGTACAGGAGTTTGATATTGCCGATACGATTGGGGTAGCGACTGCTGGTCAGGTCTACGATGTGATGTCTCGTGTAACAGAGATTATTAACCCTACGCAAGTCGCAGGTCATTTCCATGATACTTATGGTCAGGCATTAGCGAATATTCTGTCAGCTATGCGTGCGGGTATCCAGATTTTCCACTCTTCAGTGGCAGGTTTAGGTGGTTGTCCTTATGCCAAGGGTGCAACAGGTAATGTGGCGACTGAGGATGTGCTTTATATGCTACATGGCATGGGTATTGAGACGGGTATTGATTTAGATAAAGTTATCGATGCAGGGGATTTTATTTCTCGTCATCTTAACCGTGCTAATGCTAGTCGTGCAGGACGTGCGATTTTGAATAAGCGTGCTAATGCCGTATGTAGCTAATGCTATACTGGATGCTTTTAGCCTAAGTGAATAACCGTTATGATGATTTTTACCCCTTTGACTGCAGAGGAGCAAGCACAAATTAAAGCCACTTTAGGGCATTTGCCGATTAGTGGTGATGCTTGGCCAAAGTGGGTAAAAGTCGTCGCGGTACTGATGTTAGTCGTGATTGTGGTGCAATCTAGTCTAGCCATTGCTAAAGTCGGTTTTGATAGTTTAAACAATATTGGTGGTCTAACCATTCTTATTGTGTTCATCGCCTTGCTCATTATCACGTACTACATGGTCAAAGCAAAAACAACAATTACTGATCAAGGTCTGTATCAGACATGGATTAGCAAACGCGAGGTCAAATGGGAGGAAGTAACATTTGCTAAGTTTGTTCCTTTAATCGCCTCTAAACGTCTTGTTGTCTTTGTTAAAAAAGGTCGTCCAGTCGTGTTTCAAGGCGGTACTAAGGAATTACAAATCGCTTTTGCGCATATCTCATTGCAATTTAAAAATCGCCAAGTTTAAAAGTAAGTCGAGGGAGGTATCGCTTATTTTTGCTTATGCATTGAAAAGGAACAAGTCCATCAACTTGTTCCTTTTTTGTAGTTTTATGCAAATGAAGATTAGATGAGGTGATTATTTTTCAATAGGTTTTAAGGTGAAATTTGAGTTTTTCGATACCACATCAAGCAATAAATCAATATTTGGGTGATGCCCTACATTTTTCTTGGCGTCTTCAACATGCTCGGCAAACCAAAGGATACCTTGTTCTGCCGAAGTGGCATTTAGTTGTTGGTTAAACTTTATGGAGAGCGCATAATAAAGTTTAAGAGAGCCTAATTTGCCTTCAATGGCTGGAATATGGTGAACAACGTCACCTTTGTCATTGAGAATATCCAAACCTGTTAAATGGTCGATAGATGGAAACGTGGCTAAATAATCTTTGAACTGCATTGTACTTCCTTTATATTGGATCAAAGTGAGTGACCACTTCAATAATGTTATCTTTGGCTT
>JAXECN010000078.1:0-7531 GCA_034093535.1 Pelistega sp. | reverse complement strand
CGGGCTAACTGTTTGGCTCGGAATGGCTTGTGCCCCCACTCAGCAACTTGCTGTGCGAGGGCATCACTATCTAAGCCCAATAAATTGAGGCGTTCAGTCATTCTAAGGTAATCGATTATTTACCAAAGAAGTAAGCGATTTCAACTGCCGCTGTTTCTGGAGCGTCAGAACCGTGAACAGCGTTAGCGTCGATGCTTTCAGCGAAGTCAGCACGGATAGTACCTGGTTCAGCTTTCTTAGGATCAGTAGCACCCATTAACTCACGGTTTTTAGCGATAGCGTTTTCGCCTTCTAGTACTTGAATAAATACTGGACCAGAAATCATGAAGTTTACTAAGTCGTTAAAGAATGGACGCTCTTTGTGAACTGCGTAAAAGCCTTCTGCTTCAGCACGAGTTAATTGTTTTAATGTTGCGTTAACAACTTTTAAGTTAGCTTTTTCAAAACGAGTGATGATTTCACCGATTACGTTTTTAGCAACTGCGTCTGGTTTAATGATAGATAATGTGCGTTCGATAGCCATTTAAAAAAACTCCTAGTTAATAGAATTAAAAGCAAGAAACACCTTGCCCAAAATAATCTAGCATTTTAGCATATAAGGATTTTACTTGCGTGGAATTATTGTCTTATTCCTCAGTGAAAACCACACCTTAGCCCCTAAATCCTTTAAAATAACCCCTTTATCAGAATGCCGATACTGTCTTTATTTTATCGGTCATTTTTTATACATAAACTACTGTATTCAGATCTATGTCAACAGAATCACAAGATAACGCTCAATTAGCTAAGAATTTTGAACCCAAAACCCTCGAAGCCTATTGGTACAACCAGTGGGAATCTCTAGGTGCTTTTAAAGCGGGTCAACATGTTCAGACAGACTCTCCTCTTTCTGGCACACCTTATATTATCCAGTTCCCTCCTCCAAATGTTACTGGTACGCTGCATATGGGGCATGCTTTTAACCAAACAATCATGGACGGTTTGGTGCGTTATCACCGTATGAACGGTTGTGATACTGTCTTTGTACCCGGTGCCGATCATGCGGGTATTGCGACGCAAATCGTGGTGGAGCGTCAGTTAGATGCACAAAACATTTCTCGTCATGATTTAGGTCGTGAGAAGTTCCTAGAAAAAGTCTGGGAATGGAAAGAGCTCTCTGGTGGCACTATCCACTCTCAAGTTCGCCGCTTAGGTAGTTCTGCTGACTGGTCGCGCGAATACTTCACCATGGACGAACAGATGTCTGCTGGTGTTATCGAAACCTTTGTCCGTCTCTACGAACAAGGTCTCATCTATCGTGGCAAACGTCTTGTTAACTGGGACCCTGTATTAGGTACTGCGGTTTCTGACCTCGAAGTAGAAAGTGTCGAGGAAGATGGCTCTTTATGGCATATCCGCTATCCACTAGTACAAGCTAGTGGTGATATCACGCACCTCATCGTAGCAACGACGCGTCCAGAGACTATGCTTGGTGACGTCGCTGTGATGGTTCACCCAGAAGATGAGCGTTATAAGCACCTCATCGGTCAAAAAGTTCGACTACCACTCGTCAACCGTGAAATTCCAATTATCGCGGATGATTATGTTGACTTAGAGTTTGGTACTGGTGTGGTTAAAGTAACACCTGCTCATGACTTCAATGACTATCAAGTCGGTCAACGCCACGGTCTAGAATTAATTAATATTCTCACTTTAGACGCTAAGATTAATGAGGCTGCTCCAGCACAATACCAAGGGCTAGAGCGCTTTGACGCACGCAAACAAATCGTCGCAGACCTAGAAGCCCAAGGCTATCTCGAAAAAGTAGAACCTCACAAACTAAAAGTCCCTCGTGGTGATCGTACGAAAACCGTAATTGAGCCAATGTTAACAGACCAATGGTTTGTGGCGATGAGTAAGCCTGCACCAGAGGGCACTTATAATCCGGGTAAGAGTATCACAGAGATGGCGCTTGAAGTCGTCCGTGATGGTCGTGTCAGCTTCTACCCAGAGAACTGGACTAATACCTATAATCAATGGCTAGACAATATCCAAGACTGGTGTATCTCACGTCAATTATGGTGGGGTCACCAAATTCCGGCTTGGTTTAGTGAAGACGGTCAGATTTTTGTCGCTCGCAATGAAGATGAAGCCTATGCTAAAGCCAAAGTGGCAGGTGTTACAGGTACTTTACGCCGTGATGAAGATGTATTAGATACATGGTTCTCTTCTGCTCTCGTGCCTTTTACGACGATGGGTTGGCCAGCGGTTACACCAGACTACCAGCGCTATATGCCGTCAAATGTCCTCGTTACTGGCTTTGACATCATCTTCTTCTGGGTTGCTCGTATGATTATGATGAGCATGCACCTCACCGGTCAGGTACCGTTTAAAGTGGTTTATGTTCACGGTTTGATTCTCGACGCCCAAGGTCAAAAGATGAGTAAGTCTAAGGGTAATACGCTAGACCCTGTTGACCTCATCGATGGTATTGAATTAGAACCGCTAGTCGCTAAACGTACTCAAGGTTTAATGAACCCGAAACAAGCGGCTAAAATTGAAAAAGATACGCGCAAAGAGTTCCCTGAGGGTATCAATAGCTATGGTGCTGATGCACTACGCTTCACGATGGCAGCCTATGCGACTCTCGGTCGTAATATGAACTTCGACCTCAAGCGTTGTGAGGGTTATCGTAACTTCTGCAACAAGCTATGGAATGCAACTCGCTTTGTGATGATGAATGTCGAGGGCCATGACCTCAAAACAGGTAATGCGGAACTCTCTTTTGTCGACCGTTGGATGATTAGCCAATATGAGCGTTTTGTTGCTGAGGTTCACAAAGGTTTCCAAGAATACCGTTTTGATATGATTGCCAATGCGATTTACCGCTTTGCATGGGATGAGTATTGCGACTGGTATGTGGAGCTCGCCAAAGTTCAGCTACAAAATGGTACACCTGAACAACAATTAGGCACTCGCCGCACATTGATTAATATCCTCGAGGGTATTTTACGCATTGCTCACCCAATTATTCCTTTTATCACTGAAGAATTATGGCAAAAAGTATCGGTGGTAGCAGGTAAGCGCGACCCAGCGGTTGAAGGGGTATTGCTCAGCAATCAAGCTTACCCTCTTTTCCAAGAAAACTGGATTAACGAAACTGCTGAAAATGATGTTGCCTTACTCAAACAAAGTATCGAAGCGATTCGTGCATTACGTGGTGAGATGAATATTTCACCTGCGGAAAAAGTCGGTATCTATATGGTGGGTGCTGCTGAGCTTATCGAACAGCAAAAACCGTATATTATGGCACTCGGTAAAATCAATGAAGTTCAGTTTGTAGAAAAACTACCTGAACTCGGTGCACCTAGCCAAATTATCGGACACTGCGAGTTAATGCTCAATGTGAAGATTGATGTCGAGGCAGAAACGGCTCGTTTGAACAAAGAAATCAAACGTCTCGAAGGTGAAATCGCTAAAGCAAGTGGTAAGTTGAATAATGAAAACTTTGTTCAACGTGCTCCAGCTGCTGTGATTGAACAAGAGAAACAACGTCTAGCAGACTTCTCGGCATTACTTGATAAGGTTAAAGACCAGTTAAGTAAATTAAAGTAAGTTAAACGTCAAATAGCAAAAGGCAAATTCAATCTATTGAATTTGCCTTTTTTCTTGGTATCGATAAGATAATAAGCGATTAGCTAAAGTTGCTAAGTTAGTGATACCCTCTTCGTGAGTACTCACTTTTGAGAGATATGAACAGTCTCCGCTTATTTAATCATTTTAATCATACCAAGCGTCTGCTTACATACCGCTTCTTGTTCTTTTTCTGAAGCGATTTTTTCTAATTGCTTCGCCATATCTTCACGCGTAGGCACAGGCATAGCCACGCCTAAAGACGATATACGCTTACTCGTGTCCTCTAACTCATCAAGCAACTTCTCACATGATTCAGGTAAACCACCACAAGCACTTAATGTCGCTGACAAAGCGGCTGCCAAACCGAATTTTAATGCTTTCATTTTTACTCCTCTCTTCGCTATTATGGATGTAGGGATATTATGCTTGATTATCTGCAGCCGCCATCATTGCCTTACGTCGGTCGCAAGGACTATCACAGTCACAGACCTTCTCCATACCTAAAGCTGAAATACCACCACAGCTCCCTTTTATCTCTTTACGTTTAACAATATAGCCAATCGCCATCGCTAAGATAACGATAAGAAAAAAACCGAATGTGATAAGAAATAATTGCATAGCGTTTGAAGTTCCTATTCTACGACCCTTAGTTTACCAAATTTTGAAAGGCAGAGGACATTTTTGTGAGGAAGCCATCTGCTGTTTTAATAATAAGGAATACGGCAAGGTTCTCTTTTTCAGCTACTTCTAAGGCTTGCTCTTCACCTAAGACAAATAATCCTGTTGATAATCCATCAGCTGTCATCGCACTTGGGTGGACAACCGTAATTGAAGCTAATTGGTGGGTGATGGGCTCTGCGGTTTGTGGATTGATAATATGTGAGAGTCGCTTACCGTTTTCATCAAGGTGGAAATTACGGTAATTACCTGAGGTTGCCATCGATAAATTATCTAGGGCAATGACCATCTGGGTACTTTGTTTTTGTTCAAAAACCGGCTGTTCGATACCTACTCGCCAACTGTGCTGGGTAGCATTTTTACCTTTGGCTCTCAACTCCCCACCAATTTCGACAAGGTAATTTTTTACACCTAATTGGTCTAAATGTTCAGCCACTTTATCGACACCAAAGCCTTTTGCAATAGATGATAAATCTACATAGACTTGTCCGACGGTTTTTCTTAGTGATGCTCGAGCGCCTTGTGCAGTGCCTTCTTTTAACACAAGCTTATCAATGCCAACGATTTGGCGTGCCTGTGCTAATTGTTCAGGACTAGGTCGCACTTGCACCACTTTATCTGGACCAAATCCCCATAGATTCACTAACGGTCCTACGGTTACGTCCAGCGCACCTTTTGTGACAGTATTCAGTCTAATGGCTTCTGCCACGACTCGTGCAAAATCAGCGGAAATTTCCATCTCCCCTGCCGTATTCAGTGCATTAAATTGGCTAATCTCCGACTCTGGCATATAGGTAGACATCTGGCGATTGACTTCTTGCAACAGCGTATCTATTTGTGCTTTGACATCTGCAGGAGGCGGTAATGTTTGCTGAGAATTGGTTAGGTACTTAATGGTATAAGTCGTCCCCATCGTCTTGCCAGAAATACTGACTTGTTCAATCTCATCGGAACAAGCGGTGAGTAGTAAAGATAGGCTGATGGTGAGAAAGACAAAAAACTTTTTCATTTATATGTGCCTAAAAGAAAAAAATAGATAGGTCTTAATGACCTATCTATTCTATCAGACTAGCGTCTGATGGTGATTTACCCGGAATATCCTCTGCCCACTTCGTCGCAGAGCTCCTCTGGTAAACTCAGCGCAAAACAGTCGTCAATCGACTGTTTTTGGTCAGAGTTTACCCTCCGAAGTCGTCTAATAAAATGTTTTGATAAATTACTTTTTAAATCTTCGATTTAAAAAAATAGACAGCTCAAAAGAACTGTCTATTATATCAGACTATCGTCTGAAGTAATTTACCCGGAATATCCTCTTAGCCGCCGAAGTCGTCTAAGAGGATATTCTCATCTTCGACGCCGAGGTCTTTGAGCATTTTAATCACTGAGGCATTCATAATTGGAGGTCCGCACATATAGAATTCGCAATCCTCTGGGGCTTCGTGATTTTTCAGATAGTTTTCATAAAGCACGTTATGGATAAAGCCTGTATAGCCATCCCAATCATCACCCGGTTGTGGGTCTGATAAGGCAACATGCCATTTGAAGTTTTCATTTTCTGCTTGTAGGGTGTCAAAGTCATCTACATAGAACATCTCACGTTTTGAACGTGCACCATACCAGAATGAAATTTTGCGTTTTGACTTCAAGCGTTTTAATTGGTCAAAGATATGTGAACGCATTGGTGCCATACCAGCACCACCACCGATAAATACCATTTCTGCATCGGTTTCTTTGGCGAAGAATTCACCAAATGGACCAGAAATCGTTACTTTATCACCCGGCTTTAATGACCAAATGTATGAAGACATTTGACCTGGAGGTGCATCCGGATTGCTTGGTGGAGGCGTTGCAATACGCACGTTAAGCATAATGATGCCTTTCTCTTCCGGATATGAAGCCATTGAGTAAGCACGGATAATATGCTCATCCACTTTAGAAACATAGCGCCATAAGTTATATTTATCCCAGTCTTCATGATATTCTTTAGGAATATCGAAGTCCTTATAATTAACTGTATGCGGATCTGCTTCAATTTGGATATAACCACCGGCACGGAATGGTACTTCTTCGCCTTCAGGAATTGCTAATTTAAGCTCTTTAATGAATGTCGCTTTGTTATCGTTAGAAATAACGGTACATTGCCATTTTTTCACGCCAAAGATTTCTTCTGGAAGTTCTACATCCATATTGCTCTTAACGTTTACTTGGCAAGCAAGACGATAACCTTCTTTTGCTTCACGCTTCGTAATGTGTGAAAGCTCGGTTGGTAAAATCTCCCCACCACCGCTTTTTACTTTTACAAGGCATTGACCACAAGAGCCACCGCCACCACAAGCTGATGAAACGAAAATACCTTTGCTCGCTAATGCACCAAGTAATTTACCACCTGCCGGTAAAGTAATGGCTTTTGATGGATCTTCATTGATAGAGATCGTAATGTCGCCTGAATCAACTAATTTTGATTTAGCGAAAAGGATAATCACCGCAAGTACTAACACAAGGGCAGTAAATGCGATAATACCGAAAATAAAATTACTATCCACAATTTACTCCTTATAACTGAATACCTGAGAATGACATAAAGCCTAATGCCATTAAGCCAACGGTAATAAAGGTAATGCCTAAACCACGTAGACCTGCCGGTACATCAGAATATTTCATTTTTTCTGTTAAACCAGCAAGTGCAACGATTGCTAACATCCAGCCTGTACCTGCACCGATACCGTAAACAACAGATTGCCCTAACGTATATTCACGTTGAACCATGAACGATACCGCACCAAAAATTGCACAGTTTACCGTAATCAATGGTAAGAAAATACCTAATGCGCTATATAACGCCGGGAAGAATTTATCCAACACCATTTCAAGAATTTGAACTAATGCTGCAATTACCCCGATGAACGTAATAAAGTTTAAGAAACTTAAATCTACACCTTCTACTAACGCACCGTCTTTTAAAACGTTTTCGTAAACAATTTGGTTTGCAGGCACAGCAATACCTAATACTACGATTACTGCAATACCTAAACCAAATGCTGTTGAGACTTTCTTAGACACCGCAAGGAATGTACACATACCAAGGAAGAAAGAAAGTGCCATATTCTCAATGAATACTGATTTCACAAAAATACTAAGTAATTCTTGCATCTTATTTCTCCACTTGTTCTGGTTTCCACGTTCTTAAGCCCCAGATTAAGAAGCCAATAATAAAGAACGCACTTGGTGCTAATAAGAA
>JAXECN010000077.1:0-33339 GCA_034093535.1 Pelistega sp. | reverse complement strand
GGATAACTGACCAAGCCACCGATAATGGCGCCCACGAAACCTTTAAGACCAATCATAAAGCCGGTTTCATAGGTAATTTGAATAAATGACACTAGCATAATGCCTGCAAGCACACCCACAAATGCCGCCAACCAGAAAGTCAAATGTCCTGATAATGATGTACTAATACCGACTAAACGAGCACCACGACGATTAACCGCAGTTGCACGTAACGCCTTGCCCACTAGGGTAAAACCAAAGAGCGCCCACAAACCCACAATCGTCAACAAGGTCATCGCGATAACAAATAAACTCTGATAGCGCCAAGTCAAACCAAGTAATTCAATCTCACCGTCAAAAAATGGTTCTGAGACTAACCAACCCTCAGCACCAAACAACACCAACCCCGTCCCCAAGAAAGCAAAGTGCAACGCGATAGAAACAATTAATAAAGTTAATACACTCGCCTCTGCAACAGGTTCATATACAAGACGATAAACCATCGGTCCTAATGGCACCACCATAATTAACGTCAATAATGCCTTGACCCATAAATTAGGTTCTTGTGCCAAAATCATCGGCACCAGATACATCACCGCCGATGGCAATAAGACAAAATATAGGGCACTCTGCCATAGAGGTAGACCTTGTTTACCTCTTAACAAAGCATAAAGCTCTTTTAGGAAAATAACACCACCCACAATAGGTAATAAATAGATGGTTTGAGGAATTTGTCCACTTGCCATCATCGCAAATGACAATGCCCCAAAAGAAACAAACTCACCTTGAGCAATAAAAATCACTCGTGTTACCGCAAAAACGAGCACTAGTGCCACCGCCATTAAGGCATAAATAACCCCAGTCACTACACCGTCTTGTATTAAGATCTTGGCTATCGACCAATCCATAAATCAAATTCTCTTGTAGACCATAAAAACAGATAAGACGTGTGAGCATTTTGCATACCCACACGCCTAATTTTCGATAAAGCTTTTTATCGAATGTCGTTAAGTAAGACTATTTGAGTAAGTCAGGTTGATATACCCATTTACCGTCTTGTACTTTAACCATCACACGGGCACGGTCATCAAGACCGGCATGGTTATCTGGTGCCATAGAGAATACACCATGGACACCCACGACATCTTTGAGGTTTTCTAGTGCATCACGGAAAGCCACTCGGAACTCTTCTGTTCCCGGCTGTGCTCCGCTAGCTAGAGCTTTAGGGATAGCGGCATTAATTAAGACGGTTGCGTCCCACATATGACCACCAAAGGCATTAACGGTGTTCGCACCGAATTTTTCTTCGTAAAGTTTTGTATACTCAAGACCCACGGCTTTAAGTGGATGACCATCCTCTAATTGTGCTGCCACAACAACAGGTCCGACAGGTAACACTACATCTTCACACGCTTTTCCACATACGCGTAAGAAGTCGTTATTGGCTGAGCCATGGGTATGATATACCTGACCTTTAAAACCACGTTGTTTTAATTCACGTTGAGGTAAAGCACCCGGTGTACCTGCCGTAGCCACTAACACCGCATCTGGTTTAGCAGCGATTAATTTCATCACTTGACCCGTAACACTCGTATCAGTACGCGCATAACTCTCGCTTGCAACGATTTTAATGTCTGTACCCTCTAATGCACTGGTGATTTCTTTTAGCCAACCCTGACCATAAGCGTCAGCAAAGCCAATAATACCAAGTGTCTTCACACCCGCTTTTTGCATAGAAGTTTTCAGCGCTTGAGCCATCAGGCTATCATTTTGTGCGGTTTTAAATGCCCATTTCTTGGCACCTTCTTGGGGAAATACCACCACTGCATTACCATTAAGACTGATAAGTGGCACTTTTGTTTCGGCAGCCACGTCCACCAAGCCTAATGATGCGGCAGTTACCGTACTACCTACCATCACATCGATTTTATTTTCAGAGATAAGTTTGCGCATATTACGCACCGCATTCGCCGTATCTGTCGCATCATCTAATACGACATATTTGACCTGAACACCGTCTAGCTGAGTAGGTGCAATCTCAGCGGTGTTTTTTTCTGGGATACCCAAAGAAGCTGCTGGACCTGTTGACGATACTGACACGCCAACGGTAATCGTCTGCTGAGCCCATACTGCACTCATCAACGCCATCATAGGTACTGTGCTCAATGCACGTAATGCGAATTTTTTCATAGCCTTATCTCCTGTCAATTGCGCTATTTATATTACAAACTCCTACACTATACCGCTTACAATAAGGTTTAGGCAATCAAGAATACTACCTATGCCAAAATTTAAGTTAAAATTCCATGGAATGTAGGCAGCGGAACTTATCCTTGTCTAATGAGCTTATTTACTTTTATCGATATTAATGAAAAAACTTTTATTTGATTTTTTACCTCTCGTTTTATTCTTTATTGCCCTCAAAGTTGGTGATATTTATCTGGCAACGTGGGTAGCGATGGGTGCCGCCATTTTGCAAATTGTGTGGCTAAAAGCAACAAAAAAGAAAATCGAACCAAGCACTTGGTTAAGCCTTATTATTATCGTTGTTTTTGGTGGGGCGACTATTTATCTACAAGACGAAGCCTTTATTAAATGGAAGCCAAGCGTCCTCTACTGGCTATTTGCAGCGATTTTATTAGGTGGCAAATTCTTCTTTAAAAAGAACCTCATCCAACAATTAATGGGCAGTCAACTACAAATGCCTGAAATTGCTTGGAACAAAATGAACATCAGTTGGGCGCTATTTTTCCTAATTGTTGGTATCATTAACGTCTATGTTGCGTTTTCGGGGCATTTTACGACCGAACAATGGGGAACTTTTAAAGTCTTTGGTATGACTTTATTACTCATTGTATTTGCTGTTGGTCAGTCTATCTGGCTCGGCAAATACATGCAAATTAATAATAATCAACAAGACGACTCATCGTCTTAACCACAAGGATATAACAATGAAACGTTTATTTTTAGTTGCTGCCCTTAGTGCCGCTCTTCCTGCAATGGCTCAAACAGTTGCGACTGTTAACGGTCACGAAATCACTCAAGCAGAATTAGATAGCACCCTTAAAGCACTACGCATCGAAAATGCGAGTGCCGAACAACGCAAATCGATTCTTGACGAAATCATCAGCCGCGATGTACTCTCACAAGAAGCAGTTAAACTTGGCTTAGACAAAAAAGACGATGTTAAAGCTAATCTTGAAGCGGCTCGTAAAGACATCCTCATCTCTAGCCTATTACAAGATTGGTCTGAGAAAAATAAAGTCACCGATGACGATATCAAAAAAGCTTATGATGAAATGGTCAAAGACCAAGCTAACAAAAAAGAATTTAAAGTTAGCCATATCCTAGTCAAAGAAGAAGACAAAGCAAAAGCGCTTCTTGCTGATATTAAAGCGAAAAAAGTATCTTTTGAAGATGCTGCTAAGAAAGATTCTATCGATCCAGGTTCAGGTAAAAATGGTGGCGACCTAGGTTGGTCTAACCCAGATATGTATGTGCCTGAGTTTGCAGAAGCCGTAAAAACAGGTAAAAAAGGCGAAGTATCAGAACCTGTAAAATCACAATATGGCTATCACCTAGTCCGTATTGATGATGAGCGCCCGGTGACACCACCAACATTAGAACAAGTGAAGACTGACCTCACCCGCAGCCTCACTCAGAAGAAAATGTTTGAATTCGTTGAATCACTACGCAGCAAAGCGAAAATCGATATTATTGCTAAATAATATCTAGCCTAGCTAAACTATACAAAACGGAGGTCTCCCTGGTCGGAAGCCTCCGTTTTTAGTTTCTACTTATCCGCTTAGCCTCATCTCATCTACTCAAAAGAACCTACACGGTTATCTAATAGAGCAAGAGCCGCTTCTCATACCGATGACAAATCCAATAGGCAAAAAAAATGACGCTTAAAAGCGTCAAATTTTCGTCTAGCTGGTGGGCTGGGCGAGACTCGAACTCGCGACCAACGGATTAAAAGTCCGCTGCTCTACCGACTGAGCTACCAGCCCCCTAGAGCTATAACACATAAAGTGTCGATTTTTCACTGGTGGGCTGGGCGAGACTCGAACTCGCGACCAACGGATTAAAAGTCCGCTGCTCTACCGACTGAGCTACCAGCCCGTGAAAGGATATAATTATGACTAATTTTTAAGCTTGTGTCAAGACTAGGGAGCCATTGTTTTGTAGATTTTTTACAACTCAACACCAGCCGATTATCTGCCAACTAACTTATGGCTCTTTTGACCACCTTTGCTTAAAGCGATGATACCAACGCCCCAAACCTAGGTGACGCGCAAATAGCAAACGCCAACGCAAAGCACCACCACTTTTATTTGGTGCGTCTAAGCGATAAATATGCAAAGGATTATCTTCGGCTCGGTTAAACCCTAGCTCTTGGGTCGCGTATAAGTAATTAAATCCTTCTTCTTGAGCAAGGGCAATATAATCATCATCAAAATAGCCATGCGGCCAACTCAAGTGAGCACTCACCTCACCTAATTCCTCTAGTAAGACCTGTTTGCTCTGCTCCAATTCTTTGTGCATCGCTAGGTTTTTACCTTCTTCATTTAACTGATAATCCCAGCGTGTTTGAGTATGCGCAAAACTATGAAAATCAATCAAACCACTTTGACGCATTAGACGAATTTCATCCCAGTTCATCATGACACTTTCAGGGTGCCCTTGATTAATCCGTACCTTGCACTCATCATGAGGAGGGCAAAACGGTAAAATTTCACTACCGTCCGTATTGGCACGTACCTCACCGGGTCGAATAGAAGATGTACTTAAGAAAATACTCGCCTTAATCCCTAACTTCAACAAAATAGGATAGGCAAACACATAATTATCGAGATAACCACCATCAAAGGTAATGAGCACCGATTTACGAGGGACAGGCTGTCCTTGCATAAACTGTGCAAATTCCTTTGCGCTTAACATCTGAAAACCACGTGCTAATAAGTATTGCATCTGTGATTCAAAATGCTTAGGCGTACAATTAAAATCTCCCCCATTAGGTGTCACATGACGATAACGCAAGACAGGCACGCAAATGGCAGGGTCTTTTATGCTTAACATCGTCATTTAGCGCTCACGTGAAATACGCACCTCGGCACCACGACGTTTTACCTCTAACCCTTCAGAAGGTAGAATACGCAAGCCTTCAAATCCTTTAATATAGCTTGAGCCCTGCATTTGCATGACACGAATCTTATTCTTCATCACAACAGGGTTATGAACAGGCATACCAAATAGCCACACTTCATCTAAAACACGAGCAGAATTGAACTCTGCCAGCCCTTTTAACTCAGGTCCTAAGCAAAGCATATGTCCTTCACGACCAAAGACAGGCACGGAAGTAACATCACACTGATAATCTAAAAGCTGACCGCCTTCATAACGAATACCCGTATTTAAATCCCACCATGCATCACCCTCAGGGAGGTAAATTTGCTTAGTATCACCCTCATCTAAAATAGGGGCGACTAATAAAGCAGGACCGAACAAGTATTGTTGGTGATACTGATGCGCATAACTATCCTGAGGATAAGCTAACGCCATCGTTCGCTGCACAGGCAGACCCGTACGCGTTGCATCTTCAATAATCCCCAATACATAAGGGATTAGACGATAGCGCCATGCTAATAAATGCTGTACTGTCGCACGTGTTTTGTTATCAAAGCCAGTTGGCCAATATGCCTCATCTGCCACAAAGCTAAAGCCTGCACTAAACACAGATAAGGCTAGACTACGCAAATATAGTTTTTTATCTTTGGCTTTAAGATTTAACACATGTGATTGAGCAATCACACCACTCGCTTGTGTACTTAAATGCAGTTGCAATAAAGTCGTTAAATCATCAAACGATTGAATAGCCGGTTGAATATAAACACCGGTACTGCGCGGACTATTTAGGCTTAAGGCTTCTCGTCGTACGAATGCTTCACTCGGGGTTTTATGAAAGGCTTGCCCCTCAAATAAAGACTGTTCTAACCATGTTGGGTATAGCTGACGTAGGAAAGCCTTTTCCTCTCCTTGGCGAGCACTAACGCCATCTGGAATGCTCATCGCCTGCGCTACACTCAATGCGATATCCGTACCCTCTAGCAACTGCTGATGGCGCGATTCCCAGAATTGGTAAGCGTCCTTATAGGTCAAATCTAATATCCCCACCAGACCACTCGGTGTCGTCACTTGATAAGCCTTGCCTTTTTCATCTAATAATAACCACGCTCTATCTTCTAAATCTTGATAAAGTGGTGTACCCACGGGAATCCCCGGGAAAGTTGGCACGCAGATATGCTTTGCACCTTTGGCATATTCCGCCACAAACTGACGAGCGCCACCGACACGGCTCTCATCCCAATCCATGGCTAATTTATCCGTTTGAAAAGCAAAGACACTCGGTGCGGCAAAGTTCAGCGTATCAACCGTAAAACCGGCTTGTTCCCATTGTTTCGCCGTTGCTAAAAATTCTTCTGTTGACTGTTGCTCAGTCTGATCGAGCCAAAGTCCCATCGCTCGTAATGGAGGCTGCCCCGGACGTCCCACTGTGGCACTAAACTGATTAAAAATCTCTGCTGGTTGTGCGACATAAAAGAAAGCATCTACGACATTCTCGGCGATTTTGATTGAATAAACATGAGGCTTATTCGCCAAACCGATACGATGTTCCACTAATTGAAAACTTGGGATAAAGACCCCCCAGCCCTGAGTGCTCCAAGAGAGAGGAAGATAATTCTCACTATCCGATAACAAGGTCTGACCTCGGCGGCTCAGAGACTCATCAGTGCGACCCAAACCATAAACCGCTTCATCAGCTGTCAGTGCTAGATTCAGTTGCCAGCAATCATGCTTTTCATCAAAGACCAAAGGTGTCTTGGCAGTACTCAACACCAGTTGCTCATCTTGATAAAACCGTAAAGCAAAAGGCTGTGTATCAATGACTAAGCTCGCATTACCATGTGATAATTTACACGATTTAGCAGTATTTTCTACGGTGAATTCACTGCTAATCTCTTGACGCGCTACTAAAAGTGCCTTTCTCGCCAAGGCTCTCACATTAAGTTTAGAATCGTCTAATTTCGCTGCCGTACCAATACGCACACGAAATACGCCCAAAGCACTAGCTTCTACACGCAACAATAAGTCATTTCCGATGGCAAAATCACAAAAACCTGCTTGTTGCTCAGTTAAGATGAGTTGTTTAATTTCAGTCACTGTCTTGCTTTCTAAAGTGGAATGGGTCCTATTTGACCTAAGCCATTATTCTGACTGATTTTGCACAAAACTTAAAGCCAATTGGCACTTTTCCGATAAATAAATGATTGTTTTATTTATGAAATTTCAAAAATTGACGTTTCTTAAAGTTTAAATGAAATAGCATTGAGTAAATCACGCTCAATTGGCAATGGTTCCCCCTCTACACTCGCCCCAATAATATCCCCCGCCAAACTACTCCAAGTCATACCATGCGAGGCATAAGCTGTCGTCACCCAAAGATTCTTATGTTGAGGAAGTTCAGCAATAATGGGCAAGCGTCCTTGCAATACCGCTCTCACACAAGCCCGACCCTTTAATACATTTTGCGCTTGTAATTCCTCTAGAGTGACTGGCAAACGAAGGGGAATTTTCTGCCAAATGGTCTGTTGTCCCACTTGAGTCACCTGAGGAGCAAGATTTCCATGCTCATAAGTACTTCCCATCACACAAAATCCCTTTTGAGCAGGTAAATAATAGCCTTGCCCACCCACCACGCACTGCGGCCCACCCTGTAGTGCTGTCGCCGGTACCATCATCACCTCACCCGCCAAGGCATGTAGGCTATCTAAGCGCTGCAGTGCATTTATCGACTGCCCTGACTTTAAAGTATATTGCCCTAAGCCACTGTCCTGTAGTAAGGCTCGACTATTCATCGCCGTCGCCAATATCACTACCGGTGCAGTCAGCTCACCATCCTCTGTCAATAGCGTAAAATCACCTGTAGATTCAATACGAATGGCTTTAAGCCTTGATGGGATAGCGTGGATATTCTCATGCTGTAATAAGGTTCTTGCTAATCGTACAGGCGGAATTTGCATAGCAAAAGGAAAAAAAGCACCCTCTTGATTGATGGGGATACCCGCCATCGAAGAAGCCTCTTCCACCGACACTAACCGCACCCACTCCTTAGGAAAATTGAGCTGCTGAACAGCATCCAATAAGTCTTTGGCATGCCCCTTATCACGATTTAACTCTAAAGTCCCACAATGCCGAATACCCGCTTGTTTTGCTATCGATTGCCAACGAGCATGTGCTCGCAACACACCTGCTCGGCTTAATCGCGCTTTATGACAATCATCTGCGGTAATTAATGGGGTCACCGCTCCCGAGGCGTAGCGATAAGCCTCTTCATCAGGAGGGTTAGCTAAAATCGGATCCACGACGTTAACTCGCCATCCCCGATTAGCCAATGCAAAAGCCACTCCAGCCCCTGCCACCCCAGCACCAATAACAACGGCAGTCCGACCTTTTACACTCACAGGTAGGGTTTCTGGGCGACGACTCTTTAACTGTAAGATATGCCGTGTAGTATCTTGCTCAACCACCGTAAATTGCTGCTCTTTAAAGAGCGTCAAATAATCCTCTGATAATGCAGACGAACTATAAACAAGTGTGTTAGCCACACTCATTCTGAAAGCATAACGAACATCTTGTAAGCTCGGTTTATCCAAAACAAACACATTTATCCGTGCTGATAATTTTGACCATGCTTGCTCAGATACATCGAATAACATACTCACGCTAAAACGATAAGGAACAATATCCACTCGCTGCATACCGGGTAATGGCAGTATATTTTGCCAAGCCGCCTGCCAATCACTAGGCAGCTCTTGTCTCCATAAACACTGCTGATATTGCCTATCTACTAGCAGAATATGCCATGGACGTTGTTGTCTTTGCCACCATTGATACAGCTGATGAATATAAGCATAACTATGCTCTCCAACTATCGCTATCGTTAGCGGAACGCATGGGTCATCATTCACTTGTTGTGCATAATTGAGTATTTGCTGTGCGGATACATCAGAAAATACAGACGGAGAAATCACTGCCATAGTATTCATAAAATCGTTGGTGAGCTTTATAAGACCAAGTGATATAATTGTAGCAATATTAGTCAGCCTACCATCACGCGCTTCAGACATACAAAGGATAATCTATGGGCACTCACATCGACTTTCACTTAGCTTTACAAGCAGCCACTGAAGCTGCCCACCACGGTGCTGCAGTGCTGATGTCCTACTTTAATAATCGTGAAGAGTTAATGGTAGAGCATAAATCCCATAATGATTTAGTTTCTCAAGCCGACAAAGAATCCGAAAAAGCCATTATCAACGCACTCTCACGACTCACTCCAGAGTATGCAATAATCGCTGAAGAAGGACATAACAATCACCAAGCTGAGGCACTTGCTACTTGGTATATCGACCCATTAGACGGCACGACGAACTTTTTACACGGGATTCCACACTTTGCCGTATCCATTGGTCTGATTGCGCATAAAGGCACGGTACTCAGTCCCGGCATGAGTCCACTCGAAGAAGACACCCCGATTGTCTCTGTCGTTTATGACCCTAGCCGCGACGAGCTGTTTAGTGCTTTTTATCTAGGCGGCTGTCAGCTTAACGGTCAACGCATTCGTTGTTCTCGCACAGAAACCCTTGAGCAATCACTATTAGCAACAGGTTTCCCATTCCGAGACTTTTCTTTTGAGGACGAGTACGACCCAACTTTTAAAGCCGCTACTCATCGCACTCGTGGCGTACGCCGTTTTGGTGCCGCTGCCCTCGATTTAGCATGGGTCGCTTGTGGTCGTTATGACGGGTTCTGGGAATTTCGCCTAGCACCATGGGATATCGCCGCGGGTACCTTACTCGTCAGAGAAGCTGGCGGTACCGTAAAAGATTTATACGGACAGTTAGCATGGCCTAGCCGAGGCAATATTATTGCAAGCAATAAATTTATCTTTGATGAGTTTATGGATATGCTTGCACCATCGCTAAAAACACCCCTCTAAGAGAGTTGTATGACAGAGCAAACGCCTATTGTTGAAAGCGTCACTATTCCAAAACGTCTGGATAATGAAGAAGTTCAGATGGTCTTGGAACACATCCGTGCCCTTTTAAAAAAGCAAGCTCATGTCCAAGAATTACTACAACGCAAAGAGGACGGTGAAGTTGATAATGAGTTACTCGATGAGCTCATTACTCAACAACAATCGACAGAACTAGAGGATTATTTATTACCGCTACACCCAGCAGATATTGCCTTTATCCTCGAAGCACTCCCTCAAGATGAGCGTCTACAAGTCTGGGAGCTGGTGAACTCAAAATATGACGGCGATATTCTTCTTGAAGTGGATGACTGGATTCGTGAAGACCTCATCTCCACGATGAATCGAGAAGACTTATTGGCTGCAACAGAAACACTGGACGCCGATGAGTTAGCCGATTTAGTCCCTGACTTACCGGCAGAAATTGTTGCTGAAGTTCAAAAAGGCTTAACTGAGCGAGAGCGTGGACAACTCCTCGCCGCGATGGGCTACGAAGAAGGCACTGTCGGTGCTATCATGGACTTCGAAATGGTTCGTGTCCGCGAAGATATCACGTTAGAAGTTGTTCTACGTTATCTACGCCGTCTTGAATATATGCCTGACCATACCGACCAACTCTTTGTGATTGACCGTCAAGAGCACTTACTTGGGGTTTTATCTATTGCTGATTTACTTATTAATGACCCCGATAGCAATGTAAAAGACCTGATGAAAACGGACTTCTTTTCATTAACTCCTGATGAAGAGGACACAGCTGCGACTTCAGCGTTTGAGCGTTATGATTTGGTTTCTGCACCGGTGATTGATGAGGAAAATCGCTTAATAGGTCGCGTGACGATTAATGATGTCATTGATGTCATGCAAGAAGACTCTCAAGAGCAGGACTTAGCACGAGCAGGTCTTGCTGAAGAAGATATGTTTGCCTCTGTTGAGCAGGCTGTCCGTAACCGCACGCCTTGGCTATTAGTGAATCTTTGCACTGCCTCTACTGCCTCATTTATTGCCGCTCAATTCGAAGGAACTGTGGGTCAGATTGTTATTCTCGCTTTCTTGATGTCAATTGTGGCAGGTATTGGTGGTAATTCAGGCAATCAAACATTGACACTTGTGATTCGAGCAATGGCGATGGGGCGTATTAATAGCAAAAGCACCATTGCTATGCTAAAACGCGAAGCATGGGTAACGTTTCTAGTTGGTTTAACCGGTAGCTTACTGGCTTCTTTTTTTGCATGGCTGGTTTCTGGGTCGTATAAAATCGCCCTAGTGATGGTTGTGGCGATGATTTGCAATATGATTATCGGAGCTTCGCTCGGTGTTCTTATTCCGCTAGTGCGTCAACGGTTTGAAAAAGACCCAGCTGTGGGGTCATCGGTATTGTTGACGTTTGCAACTGATGCGTTAGGGTTCTTTATCTTCCTCGGACTAGCGACGGTGTTTTTGCTGTAAAGCGCCATTCATTAGCATAAAACAAAAAAGCCACGCTGCAATAACAACGTGGCTTTACAAGCACTCAGGTCAATGTGACTTATGACAGTTTGCCATGACAATGCTTAAAGCGTAAACCACTACCGCATGGGCATGGGTCATTACGACCGACATTTTTGTAAATATCCGCTTGCGCATCATCTTCAGCCAATGCCTCATCATAATCAGAATGATGATAGTTCATCTTGTCTGCCTGAGCTTCAGCGCGTGCTGCTTGGTCAGCTTCTACCGCATCTACTTGCTCTGGAGAGCGAATTTGCACCGTTAGGAGAATTTTAACGGCTTCATTGCGAACACGCTCAAGCATATATTTAAAGAGTTCAAACGCCTCTTTCTTATACTCTTGCTTCGGATCTTTTTGTGCATAACCACGCAAGTGAATACCTTGACGTAGATGGTCTAGTGCGGCTAGATGTTCACGCCATGCAGTATCTAGACGATCTAACACCACAGAACGCTCGAATTGGTTCCAAGAATCATCACCCACCAGAGCAATTTTCTCTTGATAGATACGTTCTGCTTCTTGCTGAACAAGATCTACAATACCCTCATCATCAAGGTTATGGTTCTGTTCTGCCGCTTCTTTGAGGTTCAGTTTAATACCCCATTCTGAAGCCAATGCAGTCTGTAAACCATCTAAATCCCATTGCTCTTCTAAAGACTCTTCTGGTACATAAGTACGGACAAAGTCATTAATCGCATTATGACGTAACTCAGCTACCATATCACGTACTGAAGCCTCTTCTAATACCTCATTACGTTGACCATACATAACTTTACGTTGATCATTCGCCACGTTATCGAATTCTAATAACTGTTTACGAATATCAAAGTTACGACCTTCGACTTTACGTTGTGCCGATTCGATGGAACGAGAAACCATTTTTGCTTCAATCGGCTCACCTGGTGTGCCTAAGCGTTCCATCAATGCACGCACGCGATCGCCTGCGAAAATACGCATTAAAGAATCATCTAATGATAAGTAGAAACGTGATGAACCCGGGTCACCTTGGCGACCGGCACGACCACGTAGCTGATTATCAATACGGCGTGACTCATGACGCTCTGTACCGATAATTCGTAAACCACCCGCAGCTTTAACTTGTTCATTGCGAGCTTTCCAGTCTTCACGTACTTTAGCAATAGCGGCTTCTTTTTGAGCCGCATCTAATGAGTCATCTAACTCAATAAGGCTAATCTGTTTAGAGATGTTACCGCCCAATACGATATCGGTTCCACGACCAGCCATATTTGTCGCAATCGTAATATGCCCCGGCATACCTGCTTCAGCAACAATCTCCGCCTCACGTGCATGTTGTTTCGCATTTAGGACTTCGTGTTTTAAGCCTTCTTTATCAAGAAGTGTCGATAATAACTCCGAGTTCTCAATACTCGTCGTACCCACTAAGACAGGTTGTTGACGCTCAAAGCATTCTTTAATATCACGAATAATAGCAGCGTATTTTTCTTGATCATTTAAGAAAATCTGATCGTTTTGATCGATACGCTGCATTGGTAAGTTAGTTGGAATAATGACCGTCTCTAGACCGTAAATGTCTTGGAACTCATAGGCTTCAGTATCTGCCGTACCCGTCATACCGGCTAACTTACCGTACATACGGAAGTAGTTCTGGAAGGTGATAGAAGCCAATGTTTGGTTCTCATTTTGGATTTCAACACCCTCTTTTGCTTCAACCGCTTGGTGTAAACCGTCAGACCAACGGCGACCCGCCATAAAGCGACCCGTGAACTCGTCAACAATCACGACCTCACCATTTTGAATCACATAGTGTTGGTCTTTAAAGAATAAATTATGCGCTCGTAATGCCACCATCAAGTGGTGCATAAGCGTAATATGACGAGGGTCATATAGTGATTCACCCTCAGGTAAGATACCTAACTGACGTAATACCTCTTCGGCATGTTCGTGACCTGACTCAGAAAGATAAATTTGTTGTGCCTTTTCGTCTACCCAGAAATCGCCCTCTGGTTCTGGCTCTTGAGGCTTAGGCTCTTCAGTCATACGCGTCAATAATGGTGGCACTTGATTCATACGCACATAAAGTTCCGTATTATCTTCTGCCTGACCCGAAATAATTAATGGCGTACGTGCCTCGTCAATCAGAATAGAGTCTACTTCATCGACAATCGCATAAGCTAATTTACGTTGGCGACGATCGCTTGCACGATACTCCATATTATCGCGTAAGTAGTCAAAGCCGAATTCATTGTTGGTACCGTAGGTAATATCCGCACGATACGCTTCGTATTTTTCTTGATTATCTTGACCTGGGACAACAACACCTACAGTAAGCCCTAAGAATGCAAATAAACGACCATTATTCTCGGCATCTCGACGTGCTAAGTAGTCATTGACTGTAACGACGTGTACACCATCACCTGTTAATGCATTTAAATAGGCGGCTAAGGTACTCATCAGCGTCTTACCCTCACCGGTACGCATCTCAGCAATTTTACCGTTGTGTAGGACAATACCACCAATCAATTGCACATCGAAATGACGCATACCGAGTACACGGAACGATGCTTCTCTTACTACCGCAAACGCTTCTGGTAATAAAGAGTTTAAGCTTGAACCATTGGCAATACGCTCTTTAAACTCCGCTGTTTTCTGTGCAAGCTGCTCATCTGAGAGCTCTTTCATGCTCGGCTCAAGTGCATTAATCTTCTGCACAAGCTTGCGATATTGTTTTAATAAACGGTCGTTGCGACTACCAATCAGTTTTTTTAATAAAGAAATCATTTTTTACGTAAAAATTAAAATTTTCCTAAGCTACATAGTTTACAGCAAAAGTCTACACAAAAGCTGCGTAATGTCTATATCAAATATTATAAACTAGTTTATAATCGCCGCAGTATATCTACCTGTTTAACTACGGCTATTTCCCTAACTTTTGCAACTGAGTACCGCCACCTACAGTGCCAAGAATTGAACTACCCTTTATACCCAAAGATTCAAACATGGTTTGTTGCTGTGGATTGCCCAGTGAGAAATCTCGCCCTAGAAATTGCATCGGGTCAACAGGAACATCTTTAATCCTTGTCTCAAAGTGCAAATGAGGACCAGTCGATTGCCCTGTATTACCAATACGCGCAATCATCTGCTTACGCAAAATCAAATCCCCTGTTTTCACGAGCACCTCAGAATTGTGAGCATAACGGGTCATAATGTCATTACCATGGTCAATCTCGACCGTATTACCATAACCGCTTTTATACCCAACATAACTCACTATCCCTGCACTGGGTGCATAAATAGGTGTACCAATCGGTCCTGCAAAATCCACACCCGAATGTAAACGATAGCCTCCGGTTACAGGGTGACGACGCATACCAAATCCCGATGTCATTCTTGCTTGTACCAATGATACTGGCATAGAAGTCGGCATACGCTCTAAACCTGCTGCTTGAATCTGGTATACAAACTCCATCACGCGCAAATCATCTTCTTGCTGACTGATTTGCTGCAATAAGGTATCGAGTTCTTTACCAATTTCTTCAGCGGATTTAGTCGGCTTTTCTTCAGCCGGTAATTCTTCCATGGGCGCATCACCAATCGACTCTTTATTTTTTAAGCTTTGTAAATTACCGATAACATGATTCTCTAAACCAAAATGCGCTGAAAGCTTTTTACTTAACTGGTCTAAGGTATCGTATTTCACGCGCAAATCTGCCAACTGTGTCGCTAATTGCTGAACACTTTCCATAATTAGGCGACGATTTTGTGCTTGTTCTTCTGCATTGGCTATAATAGGAGCAACTCGTTTGACTCCGTGATAACCAAAATAACGCTCTAATAAAGCACCCGCAATAACAGCGATAAATAAAGCGAGCACTGCGCCACTAAAAGTCCAGACTTTACGCGTTTTTTGTTTTTTTCGTCGCGGCGAAATATACTTCTTTTTTATCATTAAACTACTCTATGTTTTTAACACCCTATCCAAAACGCAAATCTCGTAAAAATGGTTTTATTCAACCACTACAAGCGTTGGAAGGGGCCACCTTGCCTATTCAACAGACCTTACGTACTGCTCAGTTATTTATTGATATTCAACAAAACCTCAGAGCTTTCTTACAACAAAGTATCGGACCACACTGCCATATCCTAAAACTGGATAACGAGCAACTTGAACTTGCCGTGCCCAATGCGGCTGTCGCTAGCAAATTACGTCAATTTGTGCCATCTATTGCCAAACACCTCAGCCAACATGGTTATGCCATCAAACATATCGGCGTCAAAGTCCGCACAAACTTAAATCCGACATCAGCAGCGGTGACAAACGTCAGCACAAAAACAGCGTCCTTATCAAAATGCCATGAAGCTTATCAACAGCTCCTCGAGCAAGACCCTAACGGTCCCTTGGCAGATACTCTACGTAAAATCTTAAATAAATAAGCTTTAAAAAATATACGGCTAAGCGGTCGCCCACTTAACCGTAATATCATCAGTTATACAAATACTACGCCAATCGCCAATCACGATTTAACACTTCAGCTTGACGTATTGACGCTTCGTCATCAAACGTCACAATCTCATAAGCGTCTTCTTGTTCTAACAAGGCACGGGCGAGTTTATTATTAAGACCATGACCTGATTTACACGCGACATAACGCGCCAAAAGCGGATGACCAATTAAATATAAATCACCGATAGCGTCAAGAATCTTATGCTTAACAAACTCATCATCATAACGCAAACCGTCAGCATTAAGAATGCGATACTCATCCAATACAATCGCATTATCCAAGCTACCACCGCGTGCTAGACCAATACCACGCAACATCTCTACCTCATTGGCAAAGCCAAAGGTACGAGCACGTGCAATTTGATCAACAAAGGAATCTTTACCAAAATCGATTTCTGCAAAGCTTGCTGTTGAATCAATAGCAGGATGTTTAAAATCGATTGAAAAGGCTAAAGCGAAACCCTCATACGGTTCTAAACGAGCCCATTTAGCTTGATTGCCCTCGCCTTCGGAAACTTCAATAGTCTTCTTAACACGAAGAAAACGCTTAGGAGCGTCTTGCTCAACAATACCAGCGTCTTTTAATAAGAATACAAAGGTTGCTGCGCTGCCGTCCATGATTGGAATTTCTTCGGCATCCACATCAATATGTAAGTTATCAATACCCAAACCCGCTAAGGCACTCATTAAATGCTCTACAGTCGATACACGATACTGACCATTCTGTAAAACAGACGCCATACGGGTATCACCCACTGTCTTTGCGACAGCAGGAAAATCTAACATCTCTGGTGTATCCACACGATGAAATACAATACCAGTATTAGGCTCTGCAGGACGCAAAGTTAATTGAACTCGCTGACCTGAGTGCACTCCAACACCGGTTGCTTTAACTAATTTTTTAATTGTTCTTTGTTTGATCATCTAGATATGAAACCTTAAAGAAAAAGTCTACTATATCCCTCTATTCTACTCTCTTTTTTAGGGTGGGATAATAGAAAATATTAAAAGAATAGTAAACAATATTTCATTGCATATCCCTATAACAAAAAAGGCAGCAAGTTAATGTCTTGCTGCCTTCTGTAGGGTTGTTGAACTAAAGGGTATTAGTTCGCTTGTTTGCGTAAGTAAGCAGGAACATCACGATCTGCTGTATCACCAAACGGACGTGAACGACCACCCACTCCACGAGCACCACCAATACCGCGAATATTAATCGCTGCTAATGGGTCTTGGCGCTCAGCGGCAAATAAAGGCACACCGTCTGTACCCGTAGCAACAGCCACCTCTGGTGCCTCTTCTTCAGCCACAAGTGCTAAATTACGACCCAAACCAGTCGCTACTACAGTCACACGAACGCGATCGCCCATGTTCTCATCATAAGCATTACCCGCAATAATCATCGCATCTTTATCAGCGTAGCTAGCGATAATTTCGTTAATCTTACGGATTTCAGACATCTTGATGCTCTTGCTTGAAGTGACATTAATAAGAACACCACGCGCACCATTTAGGCTAACACCCTCTAATAATGGGCAAGCAATCGCTGCTTTTGCTGCGTCTTCTGCACGGTTTGGACCTGAAGCCACAGCCGTACCCATCATCGCTTGACCGTATTCACCCATGATTGTCTTAACGTCTTCAAAGTCAACGTTAACGTTACCTTGGACATTAATAATCTCGGCAATACCTGCGCAAGCGTTATTTAATACATTATCTGCCTCACGGAAGCAGTCTTCGTAAGTTGCATCTTCACCTAGGAACTCGAATAGTTTTTCATTAAGAACTACAACGAGTGAGTGAACATGTTTTGATAACTCTGTGATACCCTCTTCAGCGATATCCATGCGTTTCTTGCCCTCGTAAGCGAAAGGCTTAGTCACGATACCTACTGTTAGAATACCTAATTCTTTAGCAATTTCTGCCACGACAGGAGCTGCACCAGTACCTGTACCACCGCCCATACCAGCCGTGATAAATACCATCTGAGCGCCTTGTAAGGCAGCACGAATTTTCTCACGCGCTTGCTCCGCAGCAACACGACCTTGCTCTGGACGAGCACCTGCACCTAGACCTGATGTGCCTAGTGCAATTAATGTTTCAGCTTTTGATTGTTTGAGTGCTTGAGCGTCAGTATTAGCGCAGATAAAATCTACACCTTTCATACCAGACTCAATCATGTGATTAATCGCATTACCACCAGCACCACCAACACCAACGACTTTAATTAGTGTTTTACTTGGTTGCTCATCATCGATTAAATCGAAACCTAGACTTGTTGAACCACTTTTAACTTGTGGTTGAGAAGATGATGTTACTTCATCATCAATAAAGTTGAACCCTACAGACATAGTCAACCCCTAAATACGAAACCATTAACGAAACCCCCTGCCCAATTTCGGAAATCGCCTCAAAGAAAAGTCCAGTGCGTGACTACTCGATCCTCTCTTTGAACCGCCTCCTCGCTATATCACAGATCCCCATCTGGTACATAGCTAGAAGTATGGCTCGCAGAACTACCATACTATGTAAGTATAAGAAAACCCCATATGCAAAAAGGGTAAGTTTACACCTACCATTTTATTATATACTGAATTTTATTAATTAAGTACGTAATCAATAATTTTTTTCCAAAGACTTTTCTTTGATGTGCTCGTCGGCATCTCATCCAACATCACACGTGCTTGTAATAACAAGCCCATCACGGTAGCGAATTGAGGCTGTGCCACGACATCCGATAGACTGCCGTAGTACAGTGGATGACCGACTTTCGTATTCTTACCGAAAATTTCCTCAGCCAATTCAGCAATCCCTGGTAATAAAGCACCACCACCAGTTAAAACAATAGAGTTAGGTGATAAGTCATGCTCTTCTAGATTGGTACGAATAGTATCAAACATCTCTTCAAGACGAGCACAAATGACTTGACCCACGAGGTAATGAGAAACTTTACGCTCTTGACGACTATGATCACCCACTGGCGATAAAATAACCGTATCATTTTCTGACACTAAATCAGGCTTCGCAATACCATTTTCCAGTTTTAAGTCTTCAGCTTCTGTCACAGGAATATGAAACATTTTTGCCAAGTCATTGGTCACTAATTGACCACCTTCTGGGAAAATATGGCTATGACGGATATAACCGTCTTTATACATCGCAATCCCTGTCGTACCTGCACCAATATCAATCAACAACACACCTTGTTGTTTCTCATCTTCACTTAAGCAGACTTCACTCGCCGCCAGTGGATTTAAAGTCAATTGATAAGGTTCTAAGCCACAACGGCGCACACACTTAAGAATATTCTGAGCTGCCGTCTCTTCACCCGTCACAATATGCACACGCACTTCAAGACGTACACCTGCCATACCCTCTGGACGAGAAATTCCCTCTTGACGGTCGACAATAAACTGCTGCGTAATTACATGAAGAATGCGTTGGTCATTAGAGATATTAACCGCTTTTGCTGTATCAATGACGCGATTGACATCAAAGCTTGTCACTTCTCGATCGCGAATAGCCACCATACCGCTAGAGTTAAAACTCACGATATGTGCGCCACCAATACCTACCATCGCATCAGCAATCTTGCAATCCGCCATCAACTCAGCCTCTTCAAGGGCTTTTTGGATAGCTTTGACGGTAACATCAATATTGACCACAGAGCCGTTACGAATACCGCCTAGTGTAGGTGCTTGACCCAAGCCCAACACTTCAAATCTACCACTTTCTTGAAGTGCCTCAGCGACTACCGCTACTACCTTGCTAGTACCGATATCTAAAGCAACAATTAAATCCCTTTTAATATCTCGACTCATCTTTTCTCTTTACTTTCTTCATTAACAACAGGCGCAAACGTCACTGCGAAACCCTTAGTATACCTGAGATCGACCTTATTGATGGCTTTACCCTGAGTTCTATTTAATAAAACCGGCCAAGCTTGAACAAAACGCTGGACATTTTCAGCAAAACTAATAGCCTCTTGTTTACCGCCTAGCGGGTCAGCCACTTCTGCTCCACCATCACGACCTAAAATTAACTCTAAACCATTGTTCAGTTTGACATGCCAAGCATAACGATCACTTAAGGACATCGTATCAATGGTCATCCCTAATGGCGATAACAAAGTGGCTAGCTCACCCGCTCGCTGCACCATCAATTTTTCTGAACCGTCTGGACCGTTATATTGAGGGTAGACGATATTATCATCCAACTCTTCACGGTTAGCGGTAAAAACCTCACCCCACGTATTAATTAATTGGTTTTCATTCCATTTAGCATAGGCTTCATGCTCCTCAATGCGTAGCAGTAAACCATTCGGCCAAACACGGCTAATATCTACATTACGCACCCAAGAGACATTTTCAATATGCTCTTTAAGCACTTCTAAGTCCACGGTAAAAAAATTACCATGGACATGACCTGCAATAGCCGATTGAATATTTGCTGGCGAAACGTGTAATAAGGTATTACCCTCTTTAGGTTCCAATACCATCTGCGTAATATTAAACATGGGTCTATGCACAAACCAATATGCACCACCCACTAAGAGTGCGATAACCGCACCTAGCATAATGATATTCGCAATAAAATTTAATAGTTTAGGGTTATTAAACACGCTTATACCCTACTTCTTAAAAACCTTCGTACTCGCTTGCTCTAACAAGTAAATACACAAATCCGCATATTCCATGCCTGCTGCCTTGGCAGCCATCGGCACCAAAGAATGGCTAGTCATACCTGGCGAAGTATTAATCTCCAGAATCCAAGGTTGATTTTGCTGATCCAACATCACATCAATACGCGACCAACCTTCACAGCCGACGGCACGATAAGCCTCTACACAATAAGCCTGAATCTGAGCCGTCAACTCTGTTGATAAGGGTGCTGGACATAAATACTGCGTATCATTAGCAATATATTTATTATTAAAATCATAATTCCCATCAGGAGCGATAATTTCAATAATCGGTAGTGCATGTGCCTGCTCGCCTTTACCCAAGACAGGTACGGTTAATTCACGACCGATAATGCACTGTTCAGCCAATAACTCACTCTCATAAGTCTTAGATAAAGCAAAAGCCTCTGGAATATCACTACTTTGCTTAACTTTTTTAAGACCTAATGTTGAACCCTCATGAGGTGGTTTAACAATCATTGGCAAACCCAGCTTTTGCTCGGCTTTATATAAATCAGCTTCGGTATGAGCAACCGCATATTTAGGCGTAGGTAAACCTTTGTCTAATAAAATACGCTTTGTCATGGTTTTATCCATAGCAATCGCTGACGCCATCACACCCGGTCCTGTATATGGAATACCTAAGAGCTCTAAAACCCCTTGCATACAACCATCTTCACCGAAACGACCATGTAAAGCGATAAATACTCGGTCAAACTTTTGTTCAGCCAATTCCGCAATACTACGTTCACCCGTATCAAAAAGATGAGCGTCAACACCTCTGCTTACTAAGGCTTCATAAACACCTTGACCAGAATTCAGTGATACAGGGCGCTCTGATGACAAGCCACCGTACAATACACCTACTTTACCTAATTTGCTTGTCATTACATTTCCCCAATTATGGCTGGTACTTTATTAATAGAACCTGCGCCCATACACACGACAACATCACCGTCTTTAACAAAATTCAGAATAGCTTGCGGTAAATCAGCTACCTCTTTAACAAACATAGGGACAACATTCGCTTGCTGTTGCAAAGCCTCTGTTAAGGCTAAGCCATCTGCCCCAGGAATCGCTGCTTCACCAGCAGGATAAATATCCGTCAATAATACCGCATCCGCTGTGCCTAATACACGCACAAAATCATCAAAACAATCACGCGTACGCGTATAGCGATGTGGTTGGAAAGCCAATACCAGACGATTATTCGGATAAGCACCTCTGGCGGCTTCAATCGTCGCTGCCATCTCGACAGGGTGATGACCATAATCATCAATCAGTTTAAAGCTACCCCCTGCAGGCGCAGCAAAATCACCCACTTGAGTAAAGCGACGACCCACCCCATTAAAGCTAGATAAGGCATTAACAATCGCTGCATCTGCCGCCCCAACCTCACTGGCAACCGCAATCGCCGCTAAGGCATTGAGTACATTGTGTTTACCGGGGGTATTTAGGACCACATGTAAATCCGCTAATTGCTTCTTATGCAGACGACGCTTCACATCAAAATGCATTTGCGTACCCTCTGCACGCACATTAACCGCACGAAAATCTGCGGTTTCATTAAATCCATAAGAGGTAATTTGACATGAAATAAGCGGTAAAATCTTGCGAACATTTTCGTCGTCAGTACAGACCACAGCACTACCATAGAATGGCAATCGCTGTAAAAACTGAACAAAGGCACCTAATAAACGGGCTGAGTTATGACCATACGTATCCATATGGTCTTCATCAATATTCGTAATAACCGCTAATGTCGGCAACAAATTCAAGAAAGAGGCGTCTGACTCATCGGCTTCCACCACAATAAAATCACCTGTTCCCAGACGAGCGTTGGCACCTGCTGAATTGAGTTTACCCCCAATGACAAACGTAGGGTCCATGCCTCCTTCACCAAGAATACTTGCCACCAAGCTAGTGGTTGTCGTCTTGCCATGCGTACCGGCAATAGCAATCCCACTCTTTAAGCGCATTAACTCTGCCAACATAATTGCTCGTGGCACAACAGGAATCCCTCTTGCACGTGCGGCAAGAACCTCAGGATTGCTTCCCAAAATAGCCGTCGAGGTCACAATCGCATCAGCTCCCTCGACATTGCTCGCTTGGTGTTGGGTGAAGATTTGCGCCCCTAAACTCGCCAAACGACGAGTAACGGCAGTATCACTCATATCAGAACCACTGATGTGATAACCTAAATTGAGCAATACTTCTGCAATACCGCTCATACCAGAACCACCGATACCTACAAAATGAATATGGCGAATTTTATGTTTCATAGCTTATCCTTTGACCACGCTCACACAAGCGTCGGCAATATCTTGCGTCGCATTGATATAGGCCATTTGTCGTGCTTTTATAGCCATGGCTTTTAATTGCTCACGTGAGTAACTCTGTAAAAGTTCACTTAACTGCGCTGATTTTAAATCTTTTTGTGCATAACTAAAAGCTGCCTTTTCTTTACTTAACCATCCTGCATTCGCCGTCTGATGGTCATCAATCGCAGTTGGTAATGGCACAAACAATGCCGCCACACCTACCGCAGCTACCTCAGCTACCGTCATCGCACCAGCACGACAAATAATAATATCAGTTTGGCTTAACTCTGCTGCCATATCATCAATAAAAGCTACACAACGTGCCTCAACACCAGCCTGCGCATAAGCTTGTTGCAATACCGCCAAGTGCTGCTCTCCCGACTGGTGTACCACCACAGGACGCTGTTCAGCAGGAATTAAACCCAATGCCTCAGGGACTAGCGTATTTAACGCCATCGCCCCCAAACTGCCACCAACCACCAACACACGCAATGGTCCTTGACGTTGGGCATAACGCTCTTCTGGCGGTGCAATACTCAATAAATCCTGACGTACAGGATTACCCACCATCTGTCCTGACGGCAATACATCTGGGAAACCAGTCAACACACGTGCTGCAAACTTAGCAATACTCTTATTAGCTGTCCCTGCTACGGCATTTTGCTCATGCACCACGACAGGAATACCTGCCATTTTTGCCATCAGTGCACCCGGAAATGATACATAGCCACCCATACCCAAAACCATATCCGGCTTTGCTTGTTGAATCGCTCGACGAGCAGCTAAACAAGCACTCACCATGGTAAACGGTAATTTAAGCAAAGAGGATAAGCCTTTACCGCGTAGACCAGCAAACGCCATTGGTAATAACTCAAT
Organism: Pelistega sp.; assembly: GCA_034093535.1. Lineage (GTDB taxonomy): Bacteria > Pseudomonadota > Gammaproteobacteria > Burkholderiales > Burkholderiaceae_B > Taylorella. The sequence continues at coordinate 9,414 of JAXECN010000077.1, read as the reverse complement.
ACCATGTTGTGGGACTAAGCGACCTTCCATCTTATCTGGGTTACCTAGCCATTGCACTTCCCAACCGCGTTTTTTTAATTCTGCTGCAACCGCTAATCCCGGCATAATATGACCACCAGTACCGCCTGCCATCACTAGGGCTTTTTTACTCATGCTTGACCTCTTCTTGTCGCCGCTTGATGTTGTCCACGCATTAAACAACGATTTTCATAATCGACACGTAATAACATCGCAATCGCTACCATATTCATGACTAAAGCAGAACCACCATAACTCACTAATGGGAGCGTTAAGCCTTTAGTCGGTAAAAGACCAAAACAAACCCCTAAGTTAATAAATGACTGCACACCAAACCAGACGGCAATACCTTGAGCAACAAGACCATTAAACTCACGATCCATCGCTACTGCTTGACGACCAATCTCTAGCCCTTTCTTAACGATAATAGCAAAAAGAATAATCACTGCTAAAATGCCGACAAAACCTAACTCTTCTGCGACCACCGCCATAATAAAGTCGGTATGTGCCTCAGGAAGATAGTGAAGTTTCTCAATACTAAAGCCAAGACCTACACCAAAAATCTCACCACGACCCACCGCAATTAATGAGTGCGTCAACTGATAACCTGTGGATTGAGCATGTTCAGCACTAAAAGGATCTAAGTAAGCAAAAATACGCTGCATACGCCACGGTGCTAGTAAAATCGCAAAAACACCGAATACGAGTCCCAAGCCAACTAAACCACCGAATACTTTAAAGCTCACTCCTCCTAAGAAGAGCAAACCAAAAACAATCGCTACTACCACGACTGTCGCCCCCAAGTCAGGCTCTAAACCTAATAATAAGGCAATCACGGCTAAGAAACCGACAATCGGTACAACCCCTCGTACATTAAGCATATATTGCTTTTTGCGTTCGATATACCACGCCGTGAACACCACCATACCAATTTTTGCCAACTCTGACGGCTGGAAATTCACTGGACCGATTGGAATCCAACGCGAAGCACCATTGACTTCACGTCCGATAAACGGAATCAGCACCAAAATCAAGAAAAATACGCTCAAACCATAAAGCGGCAAAGCATATTTCTCCCAGACTTGCATAGGGACAAAAGTCGTCAAGATACACGCGATAATGCCAATAATAATAAACACCAGATGGCGAGAAAAGAAGAAATAGCGACCGGCATTCACATACTTAGGACCATCGCCCAAAGCAATAGAAGCAGAAAACACCATCACTAGACCAAAAATCAATAAAGTCCCAACAGCACTCAATAAGAGCAAATCATAATTGCGCATATTTGTGCGAGTTGGTTTTACTGACCTAAAACCACGAGTTGTAGTGGTCGCACTCACATCAATTCTCCCTGCTCAATCGCTAGTTGAGATACTGCTTCGACAAATACCTCTCCACGATGATGGTAACCTTTAAACATATCAAAACTGGCACAGGCTGGCGATAACAATACAACATCGCCTGCTTGAGCATAATCTAAAGAGGCATTGACAGCCGCCTCTAGCGTATCAAACTTAATCATAGGGACACCTGAATTGGCTAAAGCCGCCTCAATAATATCGCGATCGACCCCAATCAATAGCACTGCTCGTGCAAATTGCTGTACTGGAGCCAATAAGGGTGAGAAATCCTGTCCCTTGCCCACACCACCGAGAATGATGACGACAGGGCGTTGCATACCCATCAATGCCGCTTGTGTAGCACCAACATTGGTACCCTTGCTATCATCAATAAAGTCTACACCGCGAATAGTACGCACAAAATTACTACGGTGAGCTTGTGCTTCGTAATCACGCAAAGTCATCAATAAGGGGGTATATGACAAGCCAATGGCGCGGCATAACGCCATAGACGCTAAGCCATTTAAGGCATTATGACGACCACGCACTCGCATCGCATCCGCCGGCATTAGACGTTTTATTGTGCCTACCGGACGTACTGGACGCTCATAAACTTTTTTCTTAGTCGGCTTGGTCACTGGATCATCAAAACTATCGTATTCCGCCACGCACAACCATGCCATACCATTGAGATTTTCAATCCCAAAATCATCGGCTAATGTTGGCTCATCACTACCAAATGTACGCACATGTACATCATCAACATAATCCAACATCTTCAATGTGAGCTCATCATCACGGTTAGCGACCGCTACCTCACTCATTGCGAGCAGCTTCGCTTTTGACGCGATATAGTGTTCCATACTACCATGCCAGTCTAGGTGATCTTGGGTAATATTCAAGACCACAGAGGCGTGAGGTTTTAAGCTCTGTGTTGTATGTAGTTGGAAACTAGAAAGCTCCATTACCCATACATCAGGCAATTTATCCTCTGCCAAGGCTAGCATTAGTGCATCTAGTGCAGCTGGGCTAATATTCCCTGCTGCCACGGCAGATAAACCGGCTTGCAAGCACATATCTCTCGTCATTGTCGTCACGGTAGTTTTGCCATTAGTACCCGTGATAGCCAAGACTTTAGGTTGGTAATTTAACTGCTCTTTTAAGTCATCTAAAGCGCGTGCAAACAGTTCAATTTCACCGATTACCTCGATTTGCTGTGCTTGTGCTTGCTCAAGAAAGGCTTTTAACGGCTCTTGAAAAGGCTCCAATCCCGGACTTAACACAATACTTTGGATATTTTCCAAGGTTGCCGTAGAGAGTGCCTTATCTGCCCCTAAAAAGAAGGCATTTTCCGCCACACCTGCCGCTTTTAAAGCATCTAAACCTGGAGGTAGGTCGCGAGTATCTGCCACTCGCAAGACCGCACCTTGCTGCAAGCACCATTTAGCCGCCGCCAAACCGGTCTCACCTAAACCTAAAATCAATACGTGACGATCTTTCACGCTAGCAACGAACTGTGTTGTCATAAAATTAACGCAACTTCAAGGTTGATAGACCAAGCAATACCAACATAATAGTGATAATCCAGAAACGCACAACGACCTGTGTTTCTTTCCAACCACCGACTTCAAAATGATGATGTAAAGGTGCCATTTTTAAAATACGGCGACCTTCACCAAAACGTTTTTTCGTATATTTAAACCAAGTCACTTGTAACATCACCGAGAGTGTTTCTACCACGAATACACCTCCCATGATGAAAAATACAATTTCTTGACGAGTGATAACCGCAATCGTACCTAACATACCGCCCAGTGCTAGAGCACCCACATCACCCATAAACACCTGTGCGGGATATGCGTTAAACCATAAGAACGCCAAACCTGCTCCTCCTAATGCCGCACATAGCACCATCATTTCCGAAGCGCCCGGGATATAAGGGAATAATAAATAGCTTGAGTAGTCCACACGACCAACCACGTAAGCGAAGATACCGAGCGCTGCTCCTACCATCACCGTAGGCATAATAGCTAAACCATCAAGACCGTCCGTTAAGTTAACTGCATTACTGGCACCAACAATCACCATCCATGTCAAGGTCGCAAAACCAAATACCCCTAATGGATAGCTCACATTTTTGAAGAAAGGCACAATGAGGTCTGCACGAGAAGGTAAAGTCATCGTAAAACCACTTAACACCCATTCTTTAAATAAAGGCCACAATTCCGCATTAGCAGGCACTGATACCGCAAAACTTAAATAAATAGCCGCAATCAAACCCACTAAAGTTTGCCAAAAGAATTTCTCTTTGGATGACATCCCCTCTGGATTACGATAGACGACTTTACGATAGTCATCAACCCAACCAACAGCACCAAAACCTAAAGTGACGAGCAATACCACCCAAACAAAGCGATTGGTTAAATCTGCCCATAAGAAAGTACTGATAGCAATACTAATCAAAATCAGCACACCACCCATCGTCGGCGTACCATTTTTTGCCATATGGTCTGGGCCATAAGCACGCACAGCTTGACCAATTTTTAATTCAGTCAGTTTGCGAATCACACGAGGACCCGCTACTAAACCAATCAGCAATGCTGTACCGCATGCCAACATCGCACGGAAGGTAATATAATCGAATACCGCAAATGCCGTAAACTTACCTGAAAGTGCCTTAAATAACTCGTATAACATGGTTTTTCCCTATTAAGCATTATCTGCTAATAATGCTTGAACGACACGCTCCATTTTCATAAAACGTGACCCCTTAACTAAAATTGTTTTTGTTGTAGCATTCGCTTTTAATGTCGCTACTAAAGCTTCGATATCATTAAAATGCTGTGCTCCCTCTCCAAAAGCTTTTGCCGCTTCTTGACATAAAGTACCCATCGCTAATAACTGATGAATACCTTTTTGTTTCGCATACAAACCCACTTCGGCATGCATTTTCGGACCGTCATCACCCACTTCACCCATATCACCCAAGACTAAAGTCGCAGGCTGAGGAAGTTGTGTCATCACATCAATGGCAGCAATCACCGAGTCTGGATTGGCATTATACGTATCATTAATCAGCACAACTCCATTCTGTAGTTGATACTGCTGCATACGACCATTAACCGCTTTAAAATTCGATAAACCTTCTGCAATGGTCGCTAACGGCACTTTAATCGCCAAAGCACACGCTGCCGCTGCTAAGGCGTTACGCACATTATGCGCTCCTGGGATAGCTAAAGTAATCGGCACTTGTGAGTTTGCCACCTTAGATAGACCGGGAACTGCCTCATAATGCAGAATAAAACTAGAGCCTAACGCATTGGTCTGTACTTCAGAAGCATAGACCTGACCACCTTGACCAAATAAAATTTTCGGACGTGCTCCTGCCAGCTGATCCCAAATCGCTGTATAGCTTTCGTCAGCAGGATAGACGGCAACACCTTGCTCTGGTAAGGCTTTTAATGACTCACCATTTTCATAAGCCACTGCTTCAACCGTCTTCATAAACTCTTGGTGTTCACGCTGAGCATTATTCACCAAAGCGACTTGTGCTTGAGCCATATCCGCTAATGCTGCAATTTCTCCAGGGTGGTTCATCCCCAATTCAAATACAGCCGCTTTATAGTTTGGATTTAACTTCAGTAGGCTCAGTGGTACACCAATATGATTATTTAAATTACCTGTTGTCGCTAGACAATGCTCGACACCCACATGAGCTTGTAAAATCGAGGCAATCATCTCTTTACAAGTCGTTTTACCATTACTACCTGTCACCGCAATCACAGGTAAATCAAAGGCAGAGCGCCAGGCTTTTGCTGCTTGCGATAAGGCTTTTAAGGTATCATCCACTAAGATTTGTGCCATCTTCAGACCCACTGTCTGTTGTGATACAACAGCTGCAACAGCACCACGTTGCTCTACCTCGGCTAAGAAATTATGCGCATCAAAGGCATCTCCTTTGAGTGCCACAAAAATCTCGCCCGGTGCAATCGTACGAGAGTCTGTATTAACCTTTGCACCTGATTTCAGCAATAAACCAAATAAAGCCCAGAGACGGTCATCAAAAGCGGTTTTCTGATGATGAACCTCTTGATAAGTTTCATGCCCCTTGCCGGCAATTAAAATCACATCTTGAGCAGAAGCTTTTAAAATCGCATGAACAATCGTATATGCACGGTCAATATGAGCAAAAGTACCCGCTGGCATCGCTTGCGTAATCTGTGCCAGAATCGCGGCAGGGTCTTCAGTGCGAGGATTGTCGCTCGTGACATAGCTAATATCGGCAGACTCTGCTGATATCTTACCCATAATAGGACGCTTACTTGGATCGCGATCACCACCACAACCAAAGACACAGATTAATTGACCTTGACGTGCTGTCGCTGATGGACGCAGCGCTTTTAGTGCATGAAATAAAGAATCTGGGGTATGCGAATAGTCCACCACCACTAATGGCAGACCTTGAGAAGACACTCCTTCTGGTACATGGACAGTTTCCAGACGTCCCGGTACCGCCTCTAATAAGGTAATGGTTTTGGCAATCTTACTACTTCCCCAACCTAAAGCCTGCAAAATACCCGCTGTTAACAGTAAGTTAGCGATATTATGCTCACCCACAAGACGCGTTAATACCTGTGTTTCACCCTCAGGCAACGACAGATTAAACGACAAGCCATAATCAGCAAATTGATATTCTTTAGCTTGAATAGCTGCCGCTGGATGTCCTTTCATCGAATAGCCAACGGTTGTCTTTGCTTGGCTTTGCTGGAAGAAACGAACACCGGCTTCATCATCAAGATTAATAATCGCCTGCTCTAACGCTGGCCATTGGAATAATAAGCCTTTACAACGCTCATATTCCTGCATAGATTGATGAATATCGAGATGATCCAAAGTTAAATTAGTAAAGCCAGCAACCTTGATACGCACACCATCTAAACGACCTTGTACCAAACCAATCGAAGACGCTTCAATCGTCACCGCATCAATATTCTTTTGTTTTAACTCTGCCAATAGACGATGTACACTGAGGACATCCGGCGTCGTCAAAGAACCGCCTAAATTCTCACCATTGGGTAGAATAGTGCCTAAAGTACCAATCGTGGCACAAGCCACACCTTGTTGAGTGAGTGCCTTTGCCACCCAGTTGGCACAAGATGTTTTACCATTAGTCCCCGTAATCGCAATCACCGCAAGCGACGCTGACGGACGACCATACCATTCATCAGCCAATGCACCTAACTGCGCGCGTAAATTCTCCACTTCAAGGACAGGTACAGCCACATCAGGAGCCTGCAAACCCTTTTCCAATAAGACAGCGGCTGCACCATTTTCTAGGGCTTTTTGAATATATTGTGCACCGTCAGAGTGGTGCCCCTTACACGCAACAAAGACATCCCCTTGTTGGATGTCTCTGCTATCAAGACGAAGGTCCGATGGTCGTGTGATATGTTTTTTTAACCAATCGATAATAACTGTCATCGCTATCCTTGAGTTCTTTTATTAGGCTGCTTCTGATTTGTTGCTTCCAACGCCTTGGTCTGGTGTAAAGGCGCATCAGGTGGCACACCGAGATACTTTAATGTTTGTTCTACAACTTCTGCCACTACAGGACCAGATACGATGGTACCGTAATAGCCACCTTTTTTCGGTTTATCGATAGTTACCGCCACGACAATACGCGGTTTAGAAATAGGTGCCAATGCCACAAATGAACCACGGTAGGCATTCATCGAATAACGACCATTGACAATACCACGCGCTGTACCTGACTTACCACCAATACGATAACCATTAACTTGTGCTTGGATTTTAGCCCCTTCAGGACCTGCAGAACCCTCAACCATATTACGAATATCACGCGCTACATTTGGCGAAAAAACTTGAATACTGGTAGGACGATTATTATTACGCACTAAAGAGAGGGAAATCATATCGCCATCACGTGCAATCGTAGTATAAGCTTGTGCAATTTGTAATAATGACACCGAAAGACCATAGCCGTACGACATCGTGGCTTTTTCAATTAACTTCCAGTTTTTCCAAGGACGGACACGACCTGCTGCAGCCCCCGGGAAACCTAATGTCGGTGTTTGACCAAATCCTAAAGCATTAAAGACAGTCCACATCTGCTGCGAACGCAAACGCTCTGACATCATTGCCATACCGATATTACTCGAACGTTTTAAGACACCTGCCACATCCAAAGTACCATTGCGTGTACTCACATCCGTAATACGCGCCCCTTGGTATTGCCAAACACCATTACCAGTCGCAAATTTAGTATGTTTATTAATCACACCGGCGTCTAATGCCAATGCCGCCACTAGTGGCTTAATAATCGAACCAGGCTCAAAAGTATCCGTAATCACACGGTTACGTAAAGCATCACCACGACGTCCTTTATTATCATTCGGGTCATAAGTAGGCATACTCACCATGGCAAGAATTTCACCATTCGTTGAGTCAATCACTACAACACCACCTGACTCTGCATCATGGGTTTTAATCGCTTTTTCTAAAGCATTTTTAGCAATGAATTGGATACGGCTATCAATCGTCAAGTGAATACTATCACCGTGTCTCGCTGGTAGACTATCACTTGAAGCCACATCCTCAATAACCTCACCCAAACGGTTACGAATAACCACTCGTGAGCCATCAGAACCTTGGAGCGTTTTATTGTATTGCTTCTCAAGCCCCTCAATACCGTTATTCTCAATATTGGTAAAGCCAACGATATGGCTCATCAGAGAACCTTGCGGATAAAGACGCTTACTTTCAGCATCAATATTGACACCTTTAATTTTTAAGGCACGTACACGGTCAGAAACATCTAGTGCAATCTGACGTTTTAAGAAAAGGAAAGGTTTACTCTTATTCGCATTCAGCTTAGCATCTAGACTTTTTAACGTTTCGCCTAACTCATTCGCTAAGGCAGTACGGCTCTCCGCTGAAGCACGCAATAACTGCTCTGGAACGACCCATACACTACTTGCAGGAACACTAGTTGCTAAAAACTCGCCATTGCGGTCGATAATACGTCCACGCTCAGCATGCAGAGGAATACGCGCTTCATAACGGTTATCACCCTCTTGACGGAGGAAATCGCTATTAAACGCTTGATGATAAAACGCCTGCGCACCAACAGCCGTAAAGCCGGCTAATAACAGAATGTATAAAATCGTCGCTCGTACCTTAGATGATGCTTTTTCCGCACCAGTTTCATAAGAACGAACAATATTACCTGTTCTTCTTGGTGTTCTTTCTTGAGTTTTCTTAAACCAACTGAACAATTTTTTCATCATAACCCCGATTATTGCTCTTTACCGACCTCAGGATTAGGCTGTTTGCGCAACTCTGAATCTTTAATATAAATAATTTGGCTAATATCAGCAGGCTGCATGCTCAACTTCTGAGTCATCACCTTATTGATATGAGCCGTACTGGTTAAATTGGCACGTTCAAGCTGAAGGTAACTCCATGCTTGATTAAGCTTTTGCTCAACATTTTGTGTACGCACTAGCTCGTTATAAAGCAATCGTTGTTGATAACGCACGGAAATCAAATCCATCGCACTATAAACAAAGAAACTCACTAATACGATAACCGCTACAATACCTTTCATAAGGCTGTTTCCGTTCTTTGTGCAACACGTAAAATAGCCGATCGAGAACGCGGGTTTGCCGCTACTTCTTCCTTGGTCGCTGTCGTCTTGCCCAGATTTTTTAATAAAGGCTGAGGCATCTCACTCTCACGCAACGGTAATCTTGCCAACTCTGCAGCAGGATTAGCGGCTTGTGCAATAAACTGCTTCACCTTACGATCCTCTAGCGAATGGAAACTAATAATTGCCATTCGCCCCTCAGGTGCCAATAAACTTAAAACTGACGAGAGGGTGCGTGAAAGCTCTTCGAGCTCTTCATTGAGGTAAATCCGTATAGCTTGAAAGGTCCTTGTGGCCGGATGCTGACCTTTTTCGCGCGTCCTGACAACGGATGCGACGAGCTCGGCAAGGTCGAGCGTTGTGCGTAAAGGGCTGGATTTGCGGCGA
>JAXECN010000076.1:0-3629 GCA_034093535.1 Pelistega sp. | reverse complement strand
ATGTGCAACAAACCCGTCAATGGCCAAGTGATCCACTAAAAAACGATTAGACATCAACGGCCATAAGGCTACTGCCATTCTAACGGTATCAACCTTGGCAAAAATCTCTTTGCTGCCTGGCTCAGATAAAGAAATATTATTAACCGTCAAACCTATCCGAGGAAATAAGGAGAGCTCAATCTCACCGTCAACCACTAACTCGCGGTTGTACTGCTCTTTGACCATCTTTGCCAACTTATTCTTATAAGCGGAAGGGTCAATATTTAATATGAATACAGCGACACCAATAAATGCCGCAATCAAAATAACTACGGCACTGATAACAAAGCGCTTAAACCATTTTTTCATACCTGAGCTCACCTATCTTCGGAAGGCTCTGGAAGTACCTATATGCAGGACACTTCCCTACTACACATTAAATAAGAAGTTAAGAACATCACCGTCTTTAACGATGTATTCTTTACCCTCTGCACGCATTTTGCCTGCCTCTTTAGCACCTTGCTCGCCTTTATATTGGATAAAATCCTCAAAAGCGATAGTTTGAGCACGAATAAAACCACGCTCAAAGTCAGAGTGAATAACACCTGCGGCTTTTGGTGCAGTATCACCGATACGAATTGTCCATGCACGGACTTCTTTGACACCCGCCGTGAAGTAAGTCTGTAAACCTAAGAGTTTGAAGCCTGCACGAATAACACGATTTAGACCCGGCTCTTCCATACCCATATCCGCAAGGAACATCTCTTTATCGGCATCGTCTAAATCCGCAATTTCCGCCTCAATGGCAGCACATACTGCAACAACAGGAGCATTTTCTGAGGCTGCATATTTCTGTACTGCCTCTAAGTGTGGATTATTTTCAAAGCCATCTTCTTTAACATTGGCAACATACATCGCGGGTTTTGCTGTAATAAAGCCATAAGGTTTTAAAACAGCTAATTCCTCTTCATCTAACGCCAGAGAACGAATCGCTTTAGCTTCATTCAGCACAGGAATGATTTTTTCTAAAGCCGCTGTTAATTTCTGTGCGTCTTTATCACCAGCACGCGCAACTTTTTGAGACTTTAACAAAGCTTTTTCTGCTGTTGCTAAATCGGCTAAGGCGAGTTCTGTATTAATAACTTCAATATCATTAATTGGGTCAACTTTACCGGCAACGTGTACAACATTTGAGTCCTCAAAGCAGCGTACAACATGCACCACAGCATCAGTTTCGCGAATATTCGCTAAGAACTGATTACCTAGACCCTCACCCTTAGAAGCACCTGCTACCAAGCCGGCAATATCCACAAACTCAACAGTCGCTGGTAAGATACGCTCTGGTTTGACGATTTCAGCTAATTTATTTAAACGTAAGTCTGGTACTTCTACAATACCTACGTTAGGTTCAATCGTACAGAACGGATAGTTTTCTGCGGCGATACCCGCTTTAGTTAATGCATTGAAAAGAGTAGATTTACCCACGTTTGGTAAACCAACGATACCACATTGTAAAGCCATAATAATCCTTCAGTACTCATGCTCTTATTTCGCTAAGAGCCTAAAATTATAATAAATGCTTCCGCTACGCTGCTAATTGACCAAACAAAGCCAATAACAACACGGGACAACCATTAAATAATGCATGCATAACAACAGCACAAGCAAAGCTATCTCGCACCCGCATCCATGCAATTACCATCCCTGTTAACCATTGTGGCAAAATCAACAATGGTAATAATAAAGAAGCCGCCCCTCCTGAAAATTCATAATTCATCAAATGCATACTAGCAAAAGCCAGTACCGAACCATGAAAAATCACAGGAAAAAAACGGCAATAAAGACGGCGCCACTTAAATGGCAAAGCATATTGAACTGTCGTCAATCGGCGCAAGTCCAATACGATAAATAAGCCTAATAATAACACAACCACCACTATATTAAATATGCCTGCCTTTGTATATAAGACATAAGCCAATACTGGCACATATAACATAGCTAATCGTGGACGACGCAACCCCAAGCGAAACAATAACTCTTCAACTAATGGTGCCCAAATCGCCGCCAATAACACCAAGCGCGAAATATCCACATCATGTAAACGATTGCTGGCTCCTAGCATGCCGGAAACACCTAGTACAATTGGTGCCAATACAAAAACGCTCATCCCCCATAAGAAGAAAAGCCATTTCCATATCAAGCCAAATGGTGTGTGAATTTTAAAATCACTCCACCAACCATCCCCTCGTCGCCCCGGAAAACGCTCATTTAAGCGAGGATAGCGAATAAATTGCCAAAAGGCTTGTAAATCTTGTTTAAATGTCGGTGTCTTATTCACTTAGCACCTTTGGGTTCTGCTAAGGCTTGCGATGCCAAGTTTTTATCTCCTTTTAACAAGGCAGCGACACTCACTCGCCCTCGGGTTAAACCTGCCTCAATCAATGGCATATCCTCTTTGCGTGGCATATGCAATACATAGTCAGCCACTTGTTGATTTAGACCCAATGTTCTTGGATGTCCGACACCAATGCGTAGACGCCAAAAATCAGGGCTCCCCATCTGTGCCTGAATATCACGCAAACCATTATGTCCGGCATGACCACCACCCTTTTTTAACTTCATCTGACCCGGTGCGATATCTAACTCATCATGCAAGACTAAAATCTGCTCTACATCAATCTTATAAAACTGTGCCAATGCACGTACAGCTTGACCAGAGCGGTTCATATAGGTAGAGGGTTTTAACAGATACAAGTTCCCATCAATCGTTTTCACTTTTGCAACTTGACCAAAGAAATTGGGTTCAACCGCAAAGCTTGTTTTAAGGTCATCCGCCAATTGATCTGCCAACCAGAAACCGACATTATGACGTGTTGCCTCATACTGAGGTCCAGGATTACCTAACCCGACAATTAAACGAATATTGACATCTGACATAGCTATTCCCTATATGAACAAAACCCCCGCCACCAGTAGGGACGAGGGTTAAGTGGCAAATTATGCACTGAGATGAGTAATATTACTCAGGTAATGATTACTCAGCAGCAGCTTCGCCTTCACCTTCTGCAGGAGCTGCAGAAGCACCTTTTGGAGAGATACCAGAAGCAAGTACTGGGTCTTCACCGTGAACGATGAATTCAACACCTTTTGGTGCTTTAACGTTGCTTAGGTGAACAACACCACCGTCTTCTAATTTAGATAAATCTACTTCGATGAACTGTGGTAAGTCTTTTGGTAAGCAAGATACTTCAACTTCAGTTGCTACGTGAGCAACGTTGTTGCTGTGTAATTTAACTGCTGGAGACTCTTCCGCACCTACGAAGTGTAAAGGTACTTTAGTGTGTAATTTTTGTTTTGCATCAACGCGTTGGAAGTCGATGTGTAAAACTTGTGGCTTATATGCATGCCATTGAACAGCACGTAATAATACTGTTTCAACTTTACCGTCTAAGTCCATCTCTAACACTGAAGCGTGGAACTCTTCTTTAAGAACCGCGTGATAGATTTCGTTGTGGTCTAGTTCGATGCTTAATGGCTCGCCTTTACCACCGTAAACGATACCTGGTAAACGACCAGCACGGCGCAGGCGGCGGCTCGCACTCGATCCCTGTACGCTACGTGAAGTTGCTGTAAATTTCATGGATGACTCC
>JAXECN010000075.1:0-7907 GCA_034093535.1 Pelistega sp. | reverse complement strand
TTTATTAATTTATTTAGGATTTTCATCATGAAGACATTTGTGGCTAAGCCGCATGAAGTCAAACGTGAGTGGTATGTTATCGACGCAAAGGGTAAAGTCCTAGGTCGTGTAGCCAGCGAAGTTGCACGCCGTTTGCGCGGTAAACATAAACCTGAGTTCACTCCTCACGTAGACACAGGCGATTACATTGTAATTATCAATGCTCAAGATATCGTTGTAACTGGTAGCAAGTTCGAAGACAAGAAGTACTTCCGTCATACTGGTTACCCAGGTGGTATTTACGAAACTAACTTCCGTAAATTACAAGAGCGTTTCCCAGGTCGTGCAATCGAGAAAGCTGTTAAAGGCATGTTACCGAAAGGTCCTTTGGGCTACGCAATGATCAAAAAACTTAAGGTCTATGCAGGTAGCGAGCATCCTCACTCAGCACAGCAACCTAAACAGCTGGATATTTAAGGATAAATCATGATCGGTAATTGGAATTATGGCACAGGCCGCCGCAAAACTTCAGTGGCTCGTGTGTTCTTGAAAAAAGGTTCAGGCAAGATTGTTGTTAACGGTAAAACTGTAGATGACTACTTTGCTCGTCAAACAGGTCGTATGATTGTTCGTCAACCATTAGAATTAGTTGACATGTTAGAATCATTCGATATCCAAATTAACGTTCACGGTGGTGGTGAGAGCGGCCAAGCTGGTGCAGTTCGTCACGGTATCACTCGCGCGTTAATCGACTATGATGCAGCGTTAAAACCAACACTATCTAAAGCGGGTTACGTTACTCGTGACGCTCGTGAAGTTGAGCGTAAGAAAGTTGGTCTTCGCAAAGCGCGTCGTCGCAAACAGTTCAGCAAACGCTAATCTGTTATCAGCGAATCAAGGGGCTCACATTTTTGTGGGCCTTTTTTATTTTTACTCCCCAGTACAGAGGGCTTGCTGTGTAGTGTAACCACACGGAATGTTTTGCTAGAAATAAGCGCTCACCTAAGTGATAAAAACATTGTACAATTCAATGATAACGATTGATTTTTAAGCGATGACAGGTCGCAAAAGGACTATAGATGAATAAGAAAATTAAAGTAGGTATTGTGGGTGGTACAGGTTATACGGGTGTTGAATTGTTGCGTTTGCTCTCACAACATCCACAAGTGGAGTTGCATGCCATTACTTCTCGTAAAGAAGAAGGGATGAAAGTCGCGGAGATGTTCCCGAACTTGCGTGGCAAAGTAGATTTGGCTTTTACGACCCCAGAAAATGCGGCTTTAACCGAGTGTGATGTCGTCTTTTTTGCTACTCCTCATGGCGTGGCAATGGCACAGGCACAAGAGCTTCTAGCTGCAGGTGTTAAAGTAATCGACTTAGCTGCCGATTTTCGTTTGCAGGATACTGCAGCTTTTGAGCAATGGTACAAGATGCCACATAGTTGTCCTGATATTCTGAAAAATAATAGCTGTTATGGTTTAGTCGAGATTAATCGTGAGAAGATTGCCCAAAGCCAAGTGATTGGTAATCCGGGCTGTTATCCGACAACCGTTATTCTTGGCTTAGCACCGGTTTTAGAGGCAGGCTTAGTAGATGTGTCGCATATTGTCGCGGACTGTAAGTCGGGGGTGTCAGGTGCTGGTCGTAAAGCCGAGGTAGGCACACTTTTCTCAGAGGCTTCTGATAGCTTTAAAGCATATGGTGTATCGGGTCATCGTCATCATCCAGAGATTACAGAGCAATTAAGTAAGTTGGCAAAAGAGCCGGTACAACTGTTATTTGTGCCACATTTGGTGCCGATGATTCGCGGTATGCTATCGACGATTTATGTGAAGATTAAGCCCGAAGCTTTATCAACAGACTTCCAGAAATTGTATGAGGAACGTTATGCGACAGAGGAATTTGTTGATGTGATGCCTGCGGGTAGCTTGCCTGAGACACGTAGTGTGCGTGCGTCTAATCAGTTGCGTATTGCTTTACATCGTCCGGGTAATGGCGATACTTTAGTGATTGTTGTCGTACAAGACAATTTGGTCAAGGGAGCTTCAGGTCAAGCCGTACAAAATATGAATGTGTTATTTGGCTTACCAGAGAATACTGGTTTAGGTCATGTAGCGGTATTGCCATAATGATAGCTCGTTCATTTTTATTATTTGTTGGTATCGCTATTGGTGGCGTTGCTGTGCATTATTATGACAAGGCTGAATGGCAAAAGGCACAGGATATTTTAGCTTTAGAACATCAGGCAGCGATTAAACAAGCTCAAGAGCAGAGCGGTATCGAGGCTAAAGCTTTGCAATTAAAAGTCGATGAACTTGAAGTAAAAGCAGTCTTGGATCAGTCGATGATTGACCGTTATACGCAAGAGATTGCGAAGTTGCAAAATGAGTTGAGCACGGCAAAAAGCGAGTTAGAGTTTTATGAGCAAGCCTTACCATCGGGACCTGCGGGTAGTATGAGTATTCGTAGCTTTGATGTCACTCGTGAGGGACCTATGCTCTCATATAAATTGCTGTTATCGCGTCATGCTGCAGGAGAGTCTACATTTAATGGGCGTATGCAATTTATCGCCAAAGGCAAGCTCAAGGATAAAGTAGAAACGATTGAGCTTGTGCCAGCGGTGGTCAATGCAGATAATGAATTAACTGTGCCTGATAATAAAGCGGAGACAAAAGATCTCTTGAAAGATAAGCGAACTAGCTCTATATTGTTATTACAGTTTGTTCGTTGGCAACAAGCCAAAGGGAATTTAGTATTGCCGTCAGGGTTTGAGCCGATGGAGATTACCGTGAATATCCTAGAGGGGAGACATGTCCGCGCTAGTAAAACGGTTATGTTCGAAGCCCCTTAGACTTTATGCTAAAATGATTTAACCTATTTAAGAAATTTTGATGGTGATGATAGTCACCTGGAGCGAAGAATGAGTGTTATTGAGTCAGTAGATTTACAGACACCGCAGATGTTGGTGTTTACCGATGCTGCTGCTACAAAAGTTAAAGACTTATTAATTGACGAAGGCAATCCAGATTTAAAATTACGAGTTTTCGTACAAGGTGGTGGTTGCTCAGGTTTCCAATATGGCTTTACTTTTGACGAAAGCATTGCCGATGATGATACCGTTGTAGATAAAGATGGTGTGCAATTATTAGTTGACCCGATGAGTCTGCAGTACCTGATGGGTGCTGAGATTGACTACAAAGAAGACATCGAAGGATCGCAGTTTGTTATTCGCAATCCTAATGCCAACACAACATGTGGTTGTGGCTCATCGTTTAGTGTCTAAATATTTCGCTACCGTGGATACAATGCTCCCGCAATCGTAGCACGACGAGAGCCAGTTAACGTAGGAAAGTTAAGTGGCTCTTTGTCACAAAAGGCTTTGGCTAACCAAGCAAATGCCAACGCTTCAATGGCTTGACTGTCAAAGCCATATTTTTCAATTGCATTGACCTCACATTTCATCAATTCTTGTAGCTCTCGCATGAGGGCTTTGTTTTTAACCCCACCACCACAGACAATAATTTCATCGACTTGAGTGCTATATTGATGAATAGCATGGGCAACACTATGAGTAGTCAGTGCACGTAGTGTTGCCATCACATCAACAGCAGAAATAGACTCTGTGATCTTATTTAAATGCGCTTCTAACCAAGCCGGATTAAACAAGTCACGACCGGTCGATTTCGGTGCGGCTTTATTAAAATACGGCTCACTGAGAAGTTGGGCTAGCAGTTCTTGATGAATTTCACCAGATGCTCCCCATGCACCGTCAGCGTCAAATGTCTTGCCTAAATGTTTATCAATCCAATAGTCCATTAGTGCATTAGCTGGCCCAGTATCAAAACCGAGTAGACTATGCTGTGGCGCCAGTAAAGTGATATTCGCAATACCTCCAAGATTTAAAATCACACGAGTTTTATTATCTTCACTAAACAGCGCTTGGTGTAGTAGCGGAGCAAAAGGAGCTCCTTGACCGCCAGTAGCAACATCGCGACTTCTGAAGTCTGCAATCACATCAATATCAGTTAGTTCAGCAAGACGAGCAGGAGCGTTGAGTTGGACGGTAAAACCCAAGTCAGGGCGGTGGCGTACTGTCTGTCCATGTGCACCGATGGCAGTAATTTGCACAGGTGTTAGTCCACTATCACTGAGCAGTTGTTGGCAGCACTGTGCATATAAGTCTGCTAATGCATTGGCTGCTAAGTAGGCTTGTTGGAGTTCATTTTCACCAGCTTTATTTAGTGCCAAAAAAGTCGCTCTTAAATCACTGGGCATACCTAGACTGGAGAAAGCGATAATTCGTGGCAAAGACCCTTTTTCAAAGGCGACCAGAGCACCATCTACACCGTCTGTACTGGTTCCTGACATTAAACCAATAAAATACTGTGTCTCTGAATGAGAATTCATCTTATAACTTCCTCTAAACATAGGTATAATGTCGATATTGTAAATGAAAGTCGATGTTTTAAAACTCAATCGCTGATGTGTTATTGGAATAGGTAACCGAGTAAGCCTGTTCATTCTATTTGAATCAGAGTCAAAAGATGTCAGAAGAAATTAAGATTAGTGCCGAAGTAGAGCGTGATATGCGCACCGTATTACGAGGTGTAGATGAGCTACTTGTCGAAACTGAATTTGCCCAAAAATTACAAAAAAGCCGTGATACAGGTGTGCCATTGCGTATTAAGTTGGGTATGGATCCGACAGCGCCCGATATTCATTTAGGACATACGGTTGTCTTGACGAAAATGCGTCAATTGCAAGATATGGGTCATCAAGTCATTTTCTTAATCGGTGATTTTACGGCTGCCATCGGTGATCCAAGTGGTCGCAACAGCACACGCCCACCTTTATCGCGTGAGCAAATTGAGGTCAATGCTAAAACTTATTACGAACAGGCAGCTAAGATTTTAGACCCTTCACGTACAGAAATTCGTTATAACTCGAGCTGGTGTGATCAGTTAGGTGCGCGAGGATTAATTAAATTAGCCTCGCATTATACGGTTGCACGTATTATGGAGCGCGATGATTTCACGAAACGTTTTAAAGGTGGTATCCCGATTTCTGTGCATGAGTTCTTATACCCACTATTACAAGGGTACGACTCAGTAGAGCTAAAGGCCGATTTAGAGCTTGGTGGTACGGATCAGAAATTTAATCTATTGGTCGGTCGCGAACTTCAAAAAGAATACGGTCAGCCACAGCAATCAGTGTTGACGATGCCATTATTGGTTGGTTTAGATGGTGTTGAGAAGATGTCTAAATCGAAAAATAACTATGTGGGTATTACAGAAACACCCGATAGTATGTTTGGCAAGATTATGTCGATTTCCGATACATTGATGTGGAATTACTACGAGTTATTGTCGTCAAAGACATTAGACGAAATTGCTGCGCTCAAGCAAGCGACAGAAGCCGGTGAGAACCCTCGCAATATTAAGGTGGCATTGGCACAAGAGATTATTACACGTTTCCACAATGCAGCGGCAGCTGAAAAAGCGTTAGCTGATTTTGAAGCACGCTTCCGTGATGGTCAAATTCCAGAGGATATGCCAGAAGTTATGTTGCCTGCGGGTCCTTTGGGTATTGTGGCTGTATTGCGTGAGGCGGGTCTTGCGCCATCTGGCTCAGAGGCGACTCGTAATATTCAACAGGGTGGTGTTAAGGTTGACGGCCAAAAAGTAGAAGATAAGTCTCTTCAATTAGCCGCAGGCACCTACGTGGTTCAAGTGGGTAAGCGTAAGTTTGCTCGCGTCACCATTGCATAAGTTTTTAAAAAGGAAGCAGTATCATGAAATTAAGCAGTTTAGGCATTATCAATGGCCAAGCTATCCATCCACGCTATGCATTTGGTAAACAGGATAAAGAAACACGTATCGCTTTATCGGCCAATTTAAATCCAGACTTTACGTGGAGTGATGCTCCTGTGGGTACGAAGTCATTTGCTTTAGTGATGGTTGATGTTGATGTTCCTACAAAGGCAGACGATGTTAACCAAATCGATCGTGAAGTGCCAGCAGATTTACCGCGTACAGATTTCTATCACTGGACACTAATTGATATTCCTGCCGATGTTGACAGCATTGCTGAAGGTGAGTTTTCTAATATCGTCACACCAAAAGGCAAAGCAGGTCCATTGGCTGGCAAAGGCGATATTCGTCATGGTCTTAATAACTACACCGAGTGGTTTGCTAATGACCATGATATGCAAGGTGAATATTTTGGCTATGATGGTCCATGCCCTCCGTTTAATGATGCTATTCCTCATCGTTACTACTTTACGCTTTATGCGCTCGATGTCGAGAAGTTATCAGTTGAGGGTAACTTTACAGGACCAGACGTATTAAAAGCGATGGAAGGACATATCCTTGCCCAAGCGACTTTAGTTGGCACTTATTCTTTAAATCCACGCTTAACGGCGTAACCACTGTTTCTTATTAGGGAGAACTACATGTTTGATCGTTCGCTAACACTTGATAAACAAGACCCAGAATTATGGGCTGCGATTCAAAAAGAGGACGTGCGTCAAGAAGAACATATTGAGTTAATTGCATCAGAGAACTATACCAGCCCAGCAGTAATGCAGGCTCAAGGCTCTCAATTAACCAATAAATACGCTGAAGGTTACCCGGGTAAGCGTTATTACGGTGGTTGCGAGTACGTGGATATTGTTGAGCAATTAGCTATTGACCGCTTAAAACAAATGTTCGGTGCAGAAGCTGCTAACGTACAACCTAATTCGGGCTCTCAAGCTAACCAAGCTGTGTATATGGCGGTATTAAAACCAGGTGATACAGTATTAGGTATGAGCTTAGCAGAAGGTGGTCACTTAACTCACGGTTCTCCAGTGAATGCCTCAGGTAAGTTATACAACTTTATCTCTTATGGTCTTAATGACAAAGAAGAAATCGATTATGAGCAGTTAGAACGCTTAGCCAAAGAACACAAACCAAAATTAATCGTAGGCGGTGCTTCTGCTTATGCTTTACGCATTGATTTTGAGCGTATGGCTAAAATTGCTCATGATAATGGTGCTTTATTCATGGTGGATATTGCGCACTATGCTGGCTTAGTTGTGGGTGGTCAATATCCAAACCCAGTACCACACGCTGACTTTGTGACATCAACAACACATAAATCATTACGCGGCCCACGTGGTGGCGTGATTATGATGAAAGCAGAACACGAGAAAGCAATCAACTCTGCTATCTTCCCAGGTATCCAAGGTGGTCCATTAATGCACGTTATTGCGGGTAAAGCAACTGCCTTTAAAGAAGCTTTATCACCAGAGTTTAAAGCTTATGCCGCACAAGTGGTACGTAATGCACAAGTAATGGCGGAGACATTGGTTAAACGCGGTCTTCGTATTGTATCTGGTCGCACAGAAAGCCATGTGATGTTGGTAGACTTACGTAGCAAGGGTATCACAGGTAAAGTGGCTGAAGAAGCTTTAGGTAAAGCACACATTACTGTGAATAAAAATGCTATCCCTAATGACCCAGAGAAACCTTTTGTGACTAGCGGTATTCGTGTCGGTACACCTGCAGCAACGACTCGTGGCTTTACAGAAGCAGAGATTGAAATTACTGCAAACTTAATCGCTGATGTCCTAGATAATCCAACGGATGAAGCTAATTTAGCCGCTGTACGCGCCAAAGTACACGAGTTAACAAAACGTTTCCCTGTGTATAAATAAAGATGAAATGTCCATTCTGCTCTAACAATGATACGCAGGTGACGGATTCTCGTGTATCTGAAGACGGCTTCACGATTCGTCGCCGTCGTCGTTGTCTTGCCTGTGAAAAACGCTTTACCACTTATGAGCGTATTGAGTTAAGTATGCCGGTAGTGGTCAAGCGTGATGGTTCACGGATGGAGTTTGATGTGGACAAATTAAAAGCGAGCATGCGTCTAGCTTTACGTAAGCG
>JAXECN010000074.1:0-2376 GCA_034093535.1 Pelistega sp. | reverse complement strand
CCACTTCTAGATGTGGCGCACGTTCTAGGATAATATTGCGAGCTTCAGCCATTTTCTTAGAGCTTGCATTTGGACGGCTACCGAAATTAGAGTTAGAGAGAAGGGCTACTTTAGGGATAACGCCAAAGCGATGCATTTCTTCAGCCGCCAATAAAGTAATTTCTGCAATGGTCTCAGCATCTGGATTTTCATTGACATGAGTATCTGCGATGAAGAGAGTGTCATTTGGCATGATAATGACATTCATAGACGCAAAGTTTTTTACCCCCGGTTTGAGACCGATTACTTCAGAGACATATTGAAGTTGGTTTTCCCAGCGTGTACGTGTACCACAAATCATGGCATCTACATCACCACGCTCTAAGAGTAAAGCACCAATCAGTGTATTGTGCTTACGAACCATCATCTTGGCAATCTCAGGTGTTACCCCTTTACGTCCACGTAGTTTGTAGTAGTGTTGCCATGCGTCATTGTAGCGTTCGTCATCTTCTGGATTAACAATAGTGATGTTCTTACCATGTTGTAGACGTAAGCCTAGTTTCTGAATACGCATTTCGATAACAGCAGGGCGACCAATTAATACAGGGATAGCGATACCCTCATCGACAACTGTCTGAACCGCACGTAATACACGCTCGTCTTCACCGTCAGCATAGACCACACGTTTTTGTGATGATTTTGCTTGCATGAATAATGGGCGCATTAACTGACCAGAATGGTAGACGAAGTTCATTAATTGCGCACGGTAAGCGTCCATATCGGCGATAGGCTTAGTCGCAACACCTGAGTCCATCGCTGCTTGTGCGATAGCAGGTGCAATCTTCACAATTAAGCGTGGGTCAAAAGGTTTTGGAATAATGTAGTCTGGACCAAATTCGAGTGATTGACCTTCGTAGGCATTGGCAACTTCGTCACTTTGTTCGGCTTGAGCAAGTTCAGCAATCGCATGTACGCAAGCCATTTTCATTTCTTCGTTAATTGTGGTTGCGCCGACATCCAATGCACCGCGGAAGATAAATGGGAAGCAGAGGACATTATTCACCTGATTTGGATAGTCAGAGCGACCTGTTGCGATGATAACATCTGGGCGAGCGGCTTTAGCGTCTTCTGGTAAGATTTCTGGGTCAGGGTTAGCTAAGGCGAGAATTAATGGGTTTGCTGCCATGGTCTTCACCATCTCACCAGTGAGTACGCCTTTTGTTGAGCAGCCTAAGAATACATCTGCATCTTTAACTACATCAGCAAGTGTACGCGCCTCAGTCGCTTGTGCATAGCGAGCTTTGTTTTCTTCCATGTTGGCTTCACGGTCTTTATAGATGACACCTTTTGAGTCGCAAACATAGATATTTTCACGAGTTACACCTACACGCACTAATAAGTCTAAGCAGGCAATCGCCGCCGCACCAGCACCAGAGCAGACGAGTTTAACATCAGCAGGATTTTTGCCGATAAGTTTTAAGCCGTTGAGAATGGCTGCTGAAGAAATAATCGCTGTACCATGTTGATCGTCGTGGAAGACAGGGATTTTCATGCGTTCGCGGAGTTTTTTCTCAATGTAGAAACACTCCGGTGCTTTGATGTCTTCTAGATTGACACCTCCAAGTGTTGGCTCAAGAGCGCATACAATGTCGACAATCTTGTCTGGATCATTTTCAGCTAATTCGATGTCAAATACGTCGACGCCTGCGAATTTTTTGAATAAGCAACCTTTACCTTCCATCACGGGTTTAGCGGCTAGAGGACCGATATTACCTAAACCTAATACGGCCGTACCGTTGGTGATAACGCCGACTAAGTTGCTACGTGATGTATAGCGAGCAGCAGCGGCATGACCATGCTCATAAATTTCCATACACGCATGAGCGACACCGGGAGAGTAAGCTAATGACAAGTCATCTTGGTTTGCCATCGACTTAGTAGGGGTGACAGAAATCTTACCGGGACGAGGAAATTCGTGGTAATCAAGAGCGAGTTTTTTTGAATCTGTAGACATATAAATATAGTCCTGTATAAAGCAAAGGATAATACTTATGATGGTACATTTTTTTAGGGCTTAACGTCTGCTTTTTAGGGGAGTGGTTACATTTGTGTTGCAATCGGTTAATAAAAGCAAAGGAATTGGTATGAATTGGGATTAAGGCTTTATGTTTTTTGGTAAAAAAGGTTATACTAGTTTTAATCGGATTTATGTATTTGAGTCCGCCTTCTTTTTTTATCGCTATCCGTAATTCGGTGAGGCCGTAAATCGGAAGGTTTTCCTGCATCCATATGGTGAAACACTCATAAAAGGTGAAGCGTCGTTATGACTACAGCTATCGAAAAGAGTAAAAACTCGTATCTTTTTGGCAGTAACGTTGCGTATGTTGAAGAACAATA
>JAXECN010000073.1:0-5256 GCA_034093535.1 Pelistega sp. | reverse complement strand
CGCACTTATTGAACTCACTCATAAGGGTAAATTTGATGGTTATACGGCAACAGGTTCTTTTGCCGGCGCTTCAGGTCTCGGTCAATTTATGCCAATTAGTATCCTGCACTATGCCGTTGACGCTGACGGTAATGGCAAGATTGATTTACGCAATAGCACTAAAGACGCTATTTTCTCTGTGGCTAATTTCCTTGTTAAGCATGGTTGGCAATCGAATATGCCTGTCTTTGCACCAGTTCGCTTGCCTGCTTCACCTGCTAGCTTAGTTGATGGTGGTTTAGAAGCTAAAATGTCATGGTCTCAATTACAAGCACAAGGAGCAAGTAGCACCGTCTCTGGTGCCAAATGGCAAGACGGCACACGTATTGGGGTTATTGATTTACGCGATGATGTACGAGGTAATCACGAGTACCGTACCGCTACACAAAACTTCTTTGCAATTACTAAATATAACCGCAGTTACTTCTATGCAGCGTCTGTTGCTGATTTAGCTGCTGTTCTGGCTAATGAGCAAATTCGCCAAGGTCATCAAGTCACTCGACCTTAATTCCTGCAAACCAACAGAAACAAAGGACTGCTCACCTGTCCTCACAGATGGCAGTCCTTTAATATTTGCCCCTCATTAAACCTATCCAATTAATAAAGGCTAGCCAGAACTAGCAAGCACTTAATAAAAGCAGCCCCAGACTAAATCAGCAGCTTGGATAATCATCTCAGGTTTTAAATACAGTAAAAAGGTACTTAACAATACGATAAAACCCAGCAAAGACAAGAAAGCTTTTTTTAGCAACATGACCTCTCTCCTATTTAAGCTGCCGCATGACGCTTAACTGGCCCCTCATTCATCGGAATATGAACAAGCGCTGATACGATACTTAAGCCAATCGCAATATACCATACCAAGTCGTAACTACCATATTTATCATATAAATAGCCCCCTAGCCATACGCCAAAGAAAGCACCGACTTGATGGCTAAAGAAGACACAGCCACTTAGCATAGAGAAATGTTGCACTCCAAAAATCTGAGCCACGATAGCATTGGTTGGTGGTACAGTTGATAACCATAACACTCCCATCACCGCTGCAAACAGATAGACACTCATCGGACTGAGTGGTGAGGTAATAAATACAATAATGGCAATAGCACGCAAGCTATAAATACCAAGTAATAAGAAGCGTTTTTGGTATTTTTGTCCTAATAAGCCCACACCATAAGTGCCAAAAATATTAAATAGACCGATTAACGCCAAGGCAATACTCGCCACATGTGGTTGCATACCAAAGTCTTTCACATAAGGTGGCAAATGAACAGCAATAAAAACAACTTGGAAACCACAAGTAAAGTAGCCAATAACTAATAGCACGAAGTTACGATTGCTAAACGCCTCTGATAATGCCTGTAAAATACTCTGTTGCGCACCAACATGCCCTCCCCCATATGTCGGCTCTCGTAATCCTCTTGCCAAGAGAATAATCATCAAACTAAGTACCGCACAAATAATCAGTGCATTTTGCCAGTTAAACCAATCGATAAGAATATTCTCAACAGGCACCATAAAGAATTGCCCAAAAGAACCTGCTGCCGCAACAACGCCCATCGCCCAAGAGCGCTGTTCAGCAGAGACATTACGACCTAATACCCCATAAACCACAGCATAGGTCGTCCCTGCTTGGGCAAGACCGATTAAGCAACCCGTCATCAAAAAAAACTCTAACGGTGTGGTCGCATAAGCCATACCCATCAGACCGAGTGCATAGCAAATAGAACCGATAATAAGTACACGATAAGCACCGATACGATCGGCAAGCATACCCATAAAGATACCAAAGAAACCCCAACTTAAATTCTGTAAGGCAATCGCAAAGGAGAAAGTCTCTCGACTCCAACCACGCTCAGTCACAATAGGCAACTGCCATAAACCAAAGCCATGTCGAATCCCCATCGCCAAGGTCACAATAATCGACCCACAAATCAATAATTGGCGTAAAGGAATTACCGGTTTCTGTACTGTACTCATAACTGTCTCAAATGATTATTCTAGGTATTTATATATGGCGAGGTTTATTGACCCTTAATAATAGGCCATGCTTTATGGAGATAGTAAAACATAGACCATACCGTCAATACTGCAGCGATGTAAATGAGTACCGTCCCTAACCACATACTATCGATACCGTATAATGGCTGTGCAAACATCAGCAGCGGAATCGCCGCCATCTGAGCGGCTGTTTTGAATTTACCTAACCAATTCACTGCCACACTGCCACGAGAACCAAGTGTCGCCATCCATTCACGTAATGCCGTAATCGTAATCTCACGCCCAATAATAATAAGCACGATAAAAGAATCTACTCGGTTCAGGTCTAACAAAATCAATAAAGCCGCACAGACCATCAACTTATCTGCAACAGGGTCTAAAAAAGCGCCAAAAAAAGTCGTCTGATTCCAGCGACGAGCTAACCAGCCATCAAACCAATCGGTAAGTGCAGCAAAAACAAAAGCAATCGCCCCAATACCATCACGTAGATGAACACCCATCCAATCTGTGGGTAAATAGTAGAGTGCAACGACGAGCGGAATCATCGCAATTCGCATCCACGTCAAGGCCAAGGGAATATTCATTAAGTTCTTCATACCACTACTCTATCATTAACGTAACGATTCGTATATTTTTTCTGCCAATTGTTGCGAAATACCTTCAATAGAACGTAAATCTTCAATACTGGCATTGACGACACCGGAAAAGCCACCAAACCTTGCCAATAATTTCTGGCGACGCTTAGCACCAATCCCTTCAATTTCTTCGAGACGAGAGACATTTCTTTGCTTTGCTCGCTTAGCTCGCATACCAGTAACCGCAAATCGGTGGGCTTCATCACGAATTTGAGCCACCAACATCAACGCTGCAGACCCTACTCCTAATGCCAAAGATGGGCGACCATCCGTAAAGATTAAGGTCTCTAGACCGACTTTGCGCCCTTCGCCTTTAGCCACACCCACAATTTTACTCGTATCTAAGCCATATTCTTCAAAAACCTGACGAGCCATTTCAATTTGCCCCTTACCACCATCAATTAAGACGATATCAGGCATTTCCGAACTATCCTCACTTGCTTTAGCATAACGACGCTGTAAGGCCTGTTTCATCGCTGCATAATCATCACCTGGGGTGATTCCTGCGATATTAAAACGACGATAACGTGAAGATTGCATATCATGGTGTTGATAAACTACGCAAGACGCTTGTGTTGCTTCACCAGCACTATGACTAATGTCAAAACACTCAATCCATAGGCTATTCAGACTATCTGGGTCTTGCGGTAAGTTCAGTAACTCTGCTAAGGCGAGTGTTTTGGCTTCCTTAGCACTGGTCTCAGATAAAGCACGACCTAACGCTAATTGAGCATTTTGTTGTGCCAATTCTAACCATACTTTCTGTGTGTCATTAGGTCGCAATACTAGCTTAGTCTTACGCGATTGTTGCTCCATCAACAAGTCTAATAGTGTCTTATCAGGCAAGGTATGCGACAGAATCAATTGAGATGGCAGTTGATTCTCCAGATAATGTGCCGCCATAAAAGCCGCTAATACATCCTCTTCACTATCCCCATTAATCTGTGTCGGAAAAACCGCCTTATCCCCCAGATGGCGACCACCACGAACCATCGCTAAATTAATACAACATTTACCCCCCTCAAATAGCACCACAATAATATCGACATCCACCTGAGCATTCAGCTCCATGGACTGGCTGTGCATAACAGTGGCGAGGGATTGCATTTGGTCGCGGTAGAGCGCTGCCTGTTCAAACTCCAGCGCCTCTGACGCTTGCAACATCTTATGCTCAATACTTTTAATCACATCTGTCGCCTGCCCTTCTAAGAAACGTAAGGCATTCTGAACGTCTTGCTGATAATCCTCAACAGAGATTTTCTCGACACAAGGCGCCGTACAACGATTGATTTGATGTAATAAACAAGGTCGTGAGCGATTACTAAAAACACTATCCTCACAAGTACGCAGACGGAAAACCTTTTGTAAAATTTGAATCGAATCTCTCACTGCATAAGAGTTAGGAAAAGGTCCGAAAAATCGCCCTGCTTTATTGGTTGAGCCTCGATAATAGGCAAGACGAGGAAACTCATGCCCACTAAACATCAAATAAGGGTAAGACTTATCATCTCTAAAGAGGATATTGTATTTAGGATGGAGACGCTTAATAAGATTGTTTTCAAGAATTAGCGCCTCTGCTTCAGAGCGAGTAACGGTAACTTCTGTGCGTACCACCCTAGCAATCATATGGGCAATACGAGGGCTCGCCAGATTCTTTTGAAAATATGACGAAACCCGTTTTTTTAAGTCCCTAGCCTTGCCGACATATAACACCTCATCATTTTCAGCGATATGGCGATATACACCCGGCAAGTTCGGCAAATCATTGAGAAAAGATTTGAGCTTGGAAGGATCTTGCATCTTTATAGCGTTGATTATCTTGTAATTCCGACCAGCTCATAAAACCCTCATTAGGGATTAATCGCATTAGTCGTTGAATAGAAGCTTCTTTTGGTTGAACATCTAACTCGGCAAGTAACTGATCGGCTAAATCAGGACGATTGCATACGAGAACCATATCACAACCGGCGGTTAACGCTGCTTTGGCGCGTTTAGTAATATTACCTGCGACACTTGCCCCCTCCATCGTCAAGTCATCCGAGAATACCATACCTTGATAATTCAGACGTTGACGTAGAATCTTCTGAATCCAGACTTTAGAGAAGCCGGCATTTTTCTTATCCACTTTAGGGTAGATAACATGTGCAGGCATGACCGCTGGCAATACCATATCACTTAACCACTCATAAGGCATAGCATCTTCAGTTAGAATTTCTTCTAGCTCACGCTCATCTACTGGAATAGCAATATGCGAATCCGCATCCACAAAACCATGTCCAGGGAAATGCTTACCACAAGCAGCCATACCCGCCTGTGCCAGACCTTGAATGATGGCACGCGCCAACATAGCGACCACCTTAGGATCACGATGAAAAGAACGTGTACCAATCACGGTGCTGACACCATAGTCTAAATCGAGTACTGGTGCAAAGGTAAAGTCTACGCCACAAGCACGTAATTCTGCCGCTAAGACATAGCCAACCTCTGTCGCTGCACGCATTGCCCATAAAGGATTACGCTCCCAATATTCACCAATCTCTCGCATCGATGGCAAATGGGTAAATCCTTTATCCTTAAAGCG
>JAXECN010000072.1:0-5472 GCA_034093535.1 Pelistega sp. | reverse complement strand
AAGGCAAGAAGCAATTCGCTAGACGCACTAAATTCCAATGTGCGATATAAGGCTGTTGTTGATAAGCATAACGCCCTTGGTGATCGGAGTGATTACAGATATGCTCACTATCATAGACATCTAAAAAGCCATAAGGACCATAATCAATCGTCAATCCTAAAATCGACATATTATCGGTATTCATCACGCCATGACAAAAACCGACACTCTGCCAAGCAGCAACAAGCTCAGCGGTTGAGAATAATACTTTCTCAAAAAGCACGGCATATGGATTGACTTCATCTCGCAGCTCGGCATAGTACTGGTCAATTACAAAATCCATCAGGGCTTTTAGTTCATCATGCTGCCCGCGATGGAAGAAATGCTCAAAATGCCCAAAACGAATAAAGCTAGGCGCTACTCTTGTCACCACAGCAGCCGTCTCCAACTCTTCACGCTCTACCTTTTCTGGGCTAACAGTTAATGCCAATGCTCGTGTTGTCGGGATACCTAGACCGAACATAGCCTCTGAACAGAGATACTCTCGAATAGAAGAACGTAATACTGCTCGACCATCCCCAAAGCGAGAATATGGCGTACGTCCA
The DNA here is from genome assembly GCA_034093535.1 of Pelistega sp. GTDB lineage: Bacteria > Pseudomonadota > Gammaproteobacteria > Burkholderiales > Burkholderiaceae_B > Taylorella. Next base: position 4,888 of record JAXECN010000072.1, on the reverse strand, counting down.
GCACCCTTTAATTGCCATTCTTGTCGCTGACCATCAGCACCAACACTCTCACCTAATAAAATTGCTCTACCATCACCGAGTTGCCCTGCCCATACGCCAAACTGATGTCCACTATACACAGTGGCGAGTGGCATGACTGGATAAGTTTCTCTAGCAGCACTGCCTGCCAATACCAAACAATGTTCGGTTGAGTCGAAGAAATCCTCAGCCAAATCTAACTCTTGTGCCAAGACACGATTGCAAGCGCCCCATTGAATAGGTGCTTGCAAAGGTGTTGGATAAAGCTCTGTATAAAAAGCCTTACCGAGTTGTGCAAACCGTGATGATTGTAGCGGTAATGTCATCAACGATACCCCTCAATAATCTGCCCTTTCGTCGTAAATCGCCAAACTAATAAAGCACTCAGAATACTGACACAAATACCGATAGACCCTAATACTACCACCAAATTAAACTCAGCAAAAAGACTGGCAATGAGCATACCCACTGCCCCTAAGGCAACATTGGTAAAGCTAATTGTCGATACCGAAGCACCCGCATTTAGACCGGGTTGGGCTAATAACATATCCGTCACAAAAGCACGCAAGAAACTACTGCTTAAGGCAACAGGCGCAAAACTCACTAAGAAGATAATCGGTGATAGGCGTCCAATCACTGCTGTCAGTAAACTTGCGACAAAAATCACCACTAAAGTCGTCTTCAAAATAACCGCAGGACGAAAACGAGGCTTAACCATCACATAAAGTTTAGGAGCGGCCATCAATAGCAAGGCATTCATCGCAAAGAAATAACTAAATACCGTCTCACTTAATCCAAACCATTGAATATAGATATATGAGCTGACCGATAAATAAGCCATAAATACGACGGTCACTAGTGCTGTCGAACTCAAGAAGCTCATAAAAGGTTTATGTCGCAAGACCGTACCTAGCGATAAAATAGAATCAAAAATATTACCTTTGACACGCTTATCCACCGCTAAGGTTTCTTTGAAGCAAAATGTCAGACACATATTAAAAGTTGCAATCAAAGCAAGCACTACAAAGCTAGCTTGCCATGGAAACACTTTAATCAAATAAGCACCCAAAATAGGGGCAATTGTCGGTCCTAGGATAGTGAACATCTGCAATGTCGCAATCATATTGGTTCTATCCTCACCCTCAAAGCTATCTTTTACAATCGCCATCGGAATAGAAACCATACCGCCCGCCCCTAAAGCTTGCAGCATACGCGACGCAATAAAAAACTCAATATTCGGAGTAAAGATACACCCCAAAGAGCCCAAAATATATAAAACCAAACTACCTAGCAATACTGGCTTACGTCCAAACTTATCGCTAATCGTACCTATAAACAGCATACCCACTGCCATACTGACTGTAAAACCGATAAGCGTAAAACTCAACATCTGAGGCGTAGTCTGCAGCTCCTTTAAAATCATCGGAAAAGCTGCTAAGTACATATCAATCGATAGAGGTGCTGTCATACCTAAAATTAATAACAGCAAAAATAGTCCTTTTTTTCTTAAAATAGGTTGCTTAGTAATACTCATTAAAACAAACTCCCTATGCACAACTAGGAGTTTGTTGTTGATATTGCAGACGTACCTCTTTACGACGCTTACCTGCGTCAAAACGACATTGTTTTAATGGGGTATCAATAATTAGATTAGGGACTTCTCGTGGTTGTCCATTTTCATCCACAGCAACCATCGTGAAATAGCAACTATTGGTATGACGCACTGTACGTTTCTGGATATTCTGTGCCTCAACACGAATACCCACTTCCATCGAAGTACGACCAACATAATTAACCGTCGCTAAGAACTGCACTAACTCACCAACAAAGATTGGCTCTTTAAACAACACTTGGTCAACCGATAGTGTCACCACATAACCACCAGAAAAACGACTTGCACACGCATAAGCCACTTGGTCTAATAATTTTAAAATCGTACCACCATGTACATTGCCTGAGAAGTTGGCAGTATCTGGTGTCATCAGTACACTCATCGTTAACTCTGCTTGCTCGGCTTGAGCAATCGGTCTTTCTTGGTCTAATATAGGCATATTAATTCTTCATCTTTTAAAAACAACATATAGGTGAAATCATACTCCTATTAAACAGCCTTGTGCACGTTCTGACTATGCATACTTTATTCAAGCTATTTCCCCGTTTCTTGGCAGGAGCATTGCTAAGTCTATTCTTAATATACTCTTATGCCTCGGCAGCCCCTCTATCGTTGAGGGAACAACAGACGCTTGATGGCAAAAACGCCCAAACGCTTCTCCAAGCAAATAAGCCCACACTGATTAAGTTCTGGGCAAGTTGGTGTCCATTATGCTTAAGTGAATTAGAAAGCACCGCAGCCTGGCAAACCGACCCTGACTTTGCTCAAGCTAATATTCTCACTATTGCCTCACCGGGCTATCTAGGTGAGAAAAAAGATTTTAGTGAGTGGTATCACAGCATTCGTACACCTAAACCCGAAGTTATTCTCGACCCTAATGGTACATTGGCAAAACAATTAAATCTCCGCGTATATCCATCATGGGTATTGCTTGATAAAGCACAAAATATTGTTCGTGTATTGCGAGGCAGTCTAAACAAAGAGCAAGCATTAGCACTCCTCCAAAATCCTGAAGCCAATATTCAACAAATAAAGCAGACTTTTTACCAAAAATCGACACAACAAAAATCTCGAGCGATTCGTACCGAAACAATTTACTTTGCGGGTGGTTGCTTCTGGGGAATAGAAGCTTACTTTCAGCGTATCAATGGCGTAGTTGATGCAGTATCTGGCTATGCTAACGGCAATACAGCTAACCCATCGTACCAAGATGTTATCTATCGTAAAACCGGTCACGCAGAAACGGTGAAAGTGACTTATGATATTGATAAGATTACCTTAGCTGAGCTCTTTGAGCATTACTTTAGAATTATTGACCCCACTAGTTTAAATCAACAAGGCAATGACCGAGGCATACAATATCGCACAGGGATTTACTATACTAATCCCGACTATGAGGCGATTGTCGCTGCTGCTCTGACACGAGAACAGCAACAGTATAAAAAACCTATTGTTGTTGAAAATAAGCGTCTTGAAAACTTCTATCCTGCCGAAGAGTATCATCAAGACTACTTAATTAAAAACCCAAATGGCTATTGCCATATCGACCTCAATAAAGCTGATGAACCTCTCAAACACAACAAAGTTAAAGGATTTAATATGAACAACTACAAAAAACCAAGTGATGCTGAATTACGTCAAATGCTCACCCCAGAACAATATCGTATCACCCAAGAAAATGGCACAGAATATGCCTTTAGCCATAGCTATGATGAGCTTTTTGAGCCGGGTCTTTATGTTGATGTCGTCAGCGGACAACCTCTATTTAGCTCTGATGACAAATACAACTCTCATTGTGGCTGGCCCAGTTTTACACGCCCCGTAGACGATAGTGTCATTAAAAAACTGGCGGATTACAGTCATAATATGCAGCGTATTGAGGTGCGTAGCCAAGCAGCCGACTCACATCTAGGACACGTATTCCCTGATGGTCCTAGTGACCGTGGTGGCTTACGCTACTGTATTAATGGCGCTAGCTTACGCTTTATTCCTTATGCAGAATTAGACGCTCAGGGCTATGCTGAATGGAAAGATAAGATTCAAAATAAATAAACAACAAAAACGCCTGACAGAGATAACTCCATCAGGCGTCGAATCAATTCAACAAGGTGAGTCGATTATTTTGCTGCTAAGTAAGCTTCTAAATCTTCGCTACCACCGATGTATTTACCACCGATAAATACTTGTGGTGCAGTTGCTTTACCTGTAATCGCACGTACAGACACGATACTTGCGTCTTTACCTAATACGATTTCTTCGTATGATAAGCCTTTTGCTTTTAGTGCTTCTTTAGCTTTTGTGCAGAATGGGCAACCTGGTTTTGTAAAGATAGCGATAGACTCTTGAGGTTTCCACTCTTTATTCACAAACTTCAACATTGTGTCTGCGTCAGAAACTTCAAACGGGTCGCCTTCTTTTTCTGGCTCGATGAACATTTTTTCAATTTTGCCATCGTTTACCAACATAGAATAACGCCAAGAACGCTTACCGAAACCTAGGTTGTTCTTGTCGACTAACATACCCATACCTTCAGTAAATTCGCCATTGCCGTCAGGAATCATCACGATATTTTCTGACTCTTCGTCAGCAGCCCATGCATTCATCACGAATGTATCATTCACAGATACACAAAGTACGCTATCAATACCATTTGCTTTAAATGCTGGTACTAATTCATTGTAACGAGGTAAGTGTGAAGAAGAACATGTTGGTGTAAACGCACCTGGTAATGAGAATACAACAACTTTTTTGCCTTTGAACAATTCGTCTGTTGTTACGTCTTTCCAAGAGTCCGCTACACGTGTGCGGAATGTGCAATTTGGTACATTTTGACCAGTACGATCAACTAATGCCATGTTTATCTCCTAAATAAGGTTATCGTGTTCTCACCATACGAACACTACTCTCTCATTATAAACGACAAAGCTTATTTCGGCATGGGGCGAATCGTTAAAATTTGTTCGCTACGTCCAAAGGCTCCATAAACGTCATGTAATACCGATGTCGTCAAGCCGATACCATCTGCACCGTATTGTTGGATGGTTTCTAATCCCAACCAATCACCTTGCGGTAAACGATGTAAATGGACTTGTAAATCCAGATTAGGAAAAGCCCAGTCAAAGTCGCCTTCTTGGCGAGGAACAGTGCCATTGGCAGTATCAATCAATCCTAATAATCGCGTAAAGCTACTTGGTTGCTCTCCCTCCACCATAGCTTTATCTGTGGTAATCCATACTATCCCTTTACCCGGACGATTAT
>JAXECN010000071.1:0-5487 GCA_034093535.1 Pelistega sp. | reverse complement strand
ACGGCATTACGCACTTCAATCATATCCGCTTCACTAACCACGTCAAATGATGGCATTTTTTATCCTCTTCTAAAAAACGAATACCTCCATTATACCCCCAAAATACTTGTTACCCATTGAAGTATTTGAACTCCTTATTCACAATCTTTTACGCTTGCATTCTAGAAGAACTCCCCTATATTCTTTACAATAAGCGATAAGGCGTAACTTAATGCTTGCCAATGAATATTTGCTGTATATAAAGCATTTCTCGCTTTTTATTAATTTATATCTTTAAAGGATTTTAAAATGAGCGCATTCAATATCTTAGAACAGTTACTAGGTAAAGGCACTGGTGGTTTACTCGGTGATTTACAACAACAAGCGCGCGAGAAATTGGGTCAAGCGACACAATCTGATAGATTTAACCAAGCACAAGCAAGAGGGGCTGATATTTTTAATCAAATCAAAAACGCCACAACAGGCTCAAGCTCTGTCTTAACTTCTGGTGATAAGACAGGTTTAGCTGCAGGTGCATTAGCTGTTTTATTAGGTCAAAAAACAGATAGTAGCCTTGCGAAACTTGGCGGTATGGCAGCTTTGGGAACGATTGCATTTAAAGCTTTTCAACGCTGGCAAGAACAACAAGTCGCTGCAGGCGCCCCAGCAGAAACGATTAATCGTGGTCCGGGTGCTATTCCTCCAGCACAGATTCCAGCACCAAGTGCTGATAGTTCTGTCTCAGCAGAAACTGAACACGTTAGCCGTGCCCTACTGGTCGCAATGATTGCTGCGGCTAAAGCAGATGGTCATATCCAAGACGACGAAAAAGCTCAACTCGACCAACATCTTGCTCAACTTACAGATGCACAGGACCGTGCGTGGTTCCAAGCAGAAGTAAACCGTCCAGTAGACCCAAGCTATGTGGCGAGCTATGCGACAAATGCTCACTTAGCAACACAAATCTATGCGCTTAGCATTGCGATGTGTAATGAGCAAAACTTCATGGAAAAAGCGTATCTTGAAGAATTAGCTAAACAGCTCGCTTTAGACGCCGACTTAAAAGCTGAAATTGAAGCCCAAGTACGCGCTTAATCTCATGCGACCTCACTATGCAAAAGGGACTGTATTCAACACAGTCCCTTTTTTACGTTCAGCGCTATTTGTTGCTCTGCGCTTATGCCATTCACATATTTAGCCTATAAAAGCTGCTAAACCATAACCGCTATAACCAGCCTGATTTCTTAAACTTATGGAATAAGAAAGCACAAACACCTCCCATCAACCCTAGTGCCAAGGGATAACCAAATTTCCACTGTAGCTCCGGCATATATTCAAAGTTCATCCCATAAATACCTGCCACCGCTGTTGGTACAGCTAAAATCGCCGCCCATGCCGCAAGTTTCTTGGTAATGTCGGTCTGGTGCGATTGACCAATCATCAAACTCGCTTCAAATGCAAATGCCAATGCCTCGTGCAAGGCATGAATTTGTTCATCAATACGAGCAATACGATCAGAAACAATCGTAAAATACGCCCTCGAGTCAGGCTCAATAATCGGACTATTCATCACCGCAATCTTGCGGCAAATCTCTACCATCGGTGTAATCGACGTACGGATACGCAATAAATCACGACGTTGTTTATAGAGCTTACGAATATCGGTTTCTCTAAAACCACGCAACATCATTTTCTGCTCAACCTGATTCACCTCAACTTCTAGACGAGAAGCTAGTGCTGAAAAACTATCGACAAAGACGTCAAGAATTTCAGCGACAACAAAGTCAGAACCACGCGCAATCAACTCAGGACAAGATTCTAGACGTTCTCTTAAAGAGCTATTTGTCATCGCACCACCACGACGGACGGTCAGCACAAAACCCACCCCGAAAATCATCTGCATTTCACCAAAAACAAGTTTCTTATTTTGCTTGGTAATCGTGACTGAAACGAGCTGAATATAGTTACCGTAATCAATGACTTTAGGTTTGCGATGTAACTCTAGAATTTCTTGAGCCGCTTCATCAATGATAGAGAGGTCTTTACAGACTTTTTTCAATTCCTCTGGGCTTGGGTCTTTAAGACCAATCCACAATAAGCGTGATGAGTCCTTTTTATAGCCTGACAATTTATCCAGTGAAACTGTTTCCCTTTTCTTGCCATGCACATATTCTACTGAAGCTACTAAACCAGATGATTCAGACTTACTTTTGGATTTTTTACTCGCAATAAGCACCTCATCAGTGCCAGTTGTATCATCTGCCGCACGCTCATCATCAGATACTTCTTCGGTATCTTCGCTGGCATGAGCATAATCATCGCTATTCTCTTCGCTTTCTTGATCGATAATGCTATCTAGCTCCTCAGAACCATGCTCTTCGGTAAATTGCTCTACAAACTGTTGTAATTGTTCTTGTGCCTGCTCAAGCTCGTATTCTGCCTCTTCAATACGCTCCTGTGCCTCTTGCATTTCTTTGAGTCGTTCGATTTTCTGACGTTTTTCATCATTATTTTGCATCAGTCACCCTCTCCCAAGCTAAATATCTCTACAGCCCATTATTATAAAACAAATGGCTAACAAGCCTAAAACCTGTTAGCCATTTCATCACAAGAAAATCATTTGCGATTAACCTTGGTAGTCTTGCAATGCACGCGCAATGACGATTTTCTGCACTTCGCTCGTCCCCTCATAAATCTGGGTAATACGTGCGTCACGATAATAACGCTGTACGGCGTAGTCCTCAAGGAAGCCATAACCACCATGAATTTGAATAGCCATGCTACATACTTTTTCACACATTTCCGAAGCAAATAACTTCGCTTGTGACGCTTGTGAAAGACTTGGAATACCACGGTCTTTTAGCGAAGCGGCATGCAAGACTAATAGACGCGCTGCCTCAATCTGTGTATGCATCTCTGCCAGCATATTAGCGATACTTTGATGTTGTGCCAAAGGTTTACCGAACTGTGTGCGTTCATTGGCATATTGCAAAGCACTCTCAAAAGCAGCACGTGCAATACCCACTGATTGTGCCGCAATACCGACACGACCATTTTCTAGATTGGATAAAGCAATCGCTAAGCCCTTACCGCGCTCTCCTAATAAATTCTCCTCAGGGATACGGCAGTTTTCCAAAGTAATTGCGCAAGTATCTGAGGCTTTAATCCCTAATTTATGCTCAACACGGCTAACAATATAACCTGGGTTATCTGTCGGCACTAAAAAGGCTGAAATACCCTTTTTACCTAGCTCTGGGTCTGTCACCGCAAAAACAATCGCAAGACCTGCACGCTTGCCGTTGGTCACGAACTGCTTAGCTCCATTTAGTACCCATTCACCATTTTCTAGTGTGGCGCGACATTTAAGTGCACTGGCGTCAGAACCCGCTTGAGGCTCTGTTAGACAGAAACTACCGATAACCTTGCCAGCACACATATCGGGCAACCATTTCTGTTTCTGTGCTTCATTACCTGCTTTTAAAAGCGTACCGCAACACACTGAGCTATGAACACTCATCATCGTCGACATGGCAGCATCACCCGCTGCAATTTCTTCAACCGCCAACGCATAAGAAACATAGTCAATAAACGAGCCACCTTCGGTATCAGGTACCGTCATCCCTAACAGCCCCAACTCACCCATCTGGGCAATCGCTGCGTCACCTAACCAACCATCTTTTTCCCATTGTTCTGCGTGAGGAGCAATTTCATTTTTAGCAAAATCTCGCGCCATATCGCGAATCATTTGTTGCTCTTCGCTTAACTGAGTTGTAAACATAAGTATTCCTCTTATCAATTATAATTTTTGTAGCATCTTAATGATGGCAGAGAAGTCTAGACCACCATGACCTAGATTACTAAATGTCTGATAAAGTTGTTGTGCTGTCGCCCCCAATGTAACCGGTGCTTTGGCAAATTTCGCGGCTTCTGTCGCTAGGCCTAAGTCTTTTAACATTAAATCTGCTCCAAAACCACCGGTATAGTCGCGAGAAGCTGGTGCTGTTTCAACCACCCCGGGGAATGGGTTATACACCTCTGAACTCCAGCAACGCCCTGATGAGGTATTAATAATACCTGCTAGAATCTTAGGATCCATACCAAGTGATACACCGAGGTTCATCGCTTCAGCCGTACCCACCATGCTGATACCTAACAGCATATTGTTAGCAATCTTAGCGACTTGACCATTACCTGTGCCACCACAATAGACGATATTCTTACCCATATTTTCTAAAACAGGCTTAGCACGAGCAAAGTCCTCTTCGCTACCACCAACCATAAATGTCAATGTCCCCGCTTGCGCACCACCCGTACCACCAGAAACGGGGGCATCCACCATCGCATTACCTTGTTTTTGGGCAGCTGCGGCAACATCACGCGCTGTCTGTGGATCAATCGTCGACGAGTCAATCAATAGCACGGAACTCTTTACTGTCGATAAAATACCATTATCACCTAAGTAAACTGAGCGGACATGAGCAGAAGCCGGCAACATCGTCACTAACATATCAATGTCTTGTGCGGCTACCTCTGCTGGACTCGCAAAAGCCTGAGCCCCTGCTTCAGTCAGCTTTTGTACAGAAGCGGGCACCAAATCAAATACAGATAATTGATGACCCGCCTTGACAAGATTTAGCGCCATTGGGCCACCCATATTACCTAAACCGATAAAACCGATTTTCATTTTTGTCTCCTCAGTAAATACGATGATATTTATTTATCTATCCTATCGTTTTTAAATCTTAAAGAATGTCATTTAGTCGACAATTTCGTGACTTTTATGAGATACCCCTAGTTATACCTTACTTTTACGTAAACTGCCTATTAGGGAAACCTTTTATAAGACACATTAATTTTCAGAAAAAGATTACAATTTGATTATCTAAACTAAGCGATAAAAAGAAAGGATGAACTGGCATCATTACGGTATAGCACTGCTTTTGGCAAGCTTATCAACAACTACCTATGCACAAACGCTACAATGCAAAATCGTCAAAGTCGTCGACGGCGATACGGTGCATTGCTTAGAAAATCGTACTCAACATAAGGTTCGCTTAGATGGTATTGACGCTCCTGAGCGAGGTCAAGCCTTTGGTCGTAAAGCCCAACAAGTTTTATCTCAACGGATTATTCATCAATCGGTCAATTTGCAATTACACGGTAGCGATCGCTACAAACGCAAAATTGCCACTGTTCTACTCAATGGAGAAGACATCAACGCATGGTTAATTCGCGAAGGCTATGCTTGGGCTTATCGTAAGCACCTGCGTGGGAAAAAGAAAATCACCTATGTGGCACTAGAAAATCGTGCTCGTCGATATAAACTGGGTTTATGGATAGACGGTGAGCGAGCCATCTACCCTGAGATTTACAGAAAACAACGCCGCAACCGATGATGCGCTTAAACTACTGGTGTCACTAACTGACCCTCTTGATAAAAACGCTTAAGATTCGCAATCACGAGTGCTGCCATCGCTTGACGCGTCTCAATGGTGGCACTCCCGAGAT
>JAXECN010000070.1:0-2006 GCA_034093535.1 Pelistega sp. | reverse complement strand
CAATACATAAAAACTAAAAATCAAAAAGCACGCCTCATAAAGAAGCGTGCTTTTCGCTCTTAAAAACTACGTCTAATTAGCGTTTTGGCGCGTATGGGTAGTTCTTATCGTACAATGCTGATGGACCTTCTAAACCAGCTTCAGTCGAGTTAGTCGCTGTTGTACCACTTGCTTTAATCTCTACACGACGGTTTGGACGTAAGCAATCACGTAGCGCTTGACCTTTTTCGCCTGTACATGCTTTAACTTGGTGAGCCTTACCTAAACCATTTGTAGAAATAGCTGCTGTCACACCTAGAGATTGCAACATACCGCCTACAGTGGCTGCACGACGCTTAGACAAGTCTAAGTTATATGCTTCAGAACCTAAACGGTCAGTAAAGCCAGTTACTTGTACTTCTTTTGCGTTAGATGCTTTTAATTTCTCAGCAACGTCAGCAATAACTTGACGACCGTCTGCTGTTAATTGATCCTTGTCAAAGTCGAATAATGTATCACCACTTAATGTGTAAGTTGAGTTACCATTACAACCGTTTGGATACCAGAAGAAGCTTTGTGCGTCGTAGTTTTTGTCAAATAAGATTTTGTATTGACAAATTTTGTGTTCGCCATTTTCGCGATAGTGGAAAACGTAATCCCACTCACGCACACCATATAGACCCTCAGCAAAGTGAGGACGACCGATTAAGTTATATAATTGGTCTTTGTTCATACCACGTTCGATAAGACGAACGTTATCCCAGTTTGGCCAAGAACCTTCTTGTGAACCGCTATGGTTAAAACCAGCACGATCAACCTTTGGCCATACTAAATCTTCAAGCTCAGCAGTCCCCTCAGAAGATACTTTGCTCAAATTACCGCACGCTGCTAGTAACAGACCTGTTGTTACTGCTAATGCCACTCGAGTAAATTTCATTTTAATTTCCTTTTTATATCAAAAGATATAGATAGATTTTCTAGATACTACACATACGAATAAAACTATCCGTAATAATTCTAGCACAATGAAATCTTACCTTTGTCTTTCATCGATGAAAACCTTTCTTGATGAAAAAACCTTATTTTTTTACAATTTCTGACAGTTAAACGAGGAAGTGTTTTTTTTACCACACGCTTTGTAACTTTTATTTAAGACAATTCAGAACAAAACTTATCTCTAAATAACCGTGAAATCCCTTATATGATTGCCTATAACGAGATGCTAAACTTGCCCCCGATAAGTTGAAATAACTATTTAGGGAGTTTTTATGTTTCGTGCAATTACAGAAGTCAGTGTACGTCTAGTCAATAAGTACCTGCCCTCTCCATTTGTTTTTGTGGTCATTCTGACGCTATTGGCCTTTACCGCCGTGCTCAGCTTTACCAATCAGAATTTTAGTCAAGCGACAGCGGCGTGGGGTAATGGTCTATGGTCATTACTCGGTTTTTCTATGCAAATGGCTCTCATTCTTGCGACTGGTCATGTCTTGGCTAAAGCACCTTTCTTGGCGCGCACATTAGATGGTCTTGCGTCTAAGGTAAAAAGCCCTAGAGCGGCGATTGTGGTGGTAACATTAGTTGCCCTTCTTGGCTGCTGGCTCAACTGGGGATTCGGTCTCATTGTGGGTGCTGTCATGGCAAAAGCCTTGGCACGCAATGTCAAAGGCGCTGACTATCCATTATTGGTTGCCTCAGCGTACTCTGGCTTTTTAATCTGGCACGGTGGTCTTTCTGGCTCTATTCCTCTTGCCCTTGCGACAGGAGGTGCGGACTTAGCGCGCATTTCAGCACAAACCATTATTGAAGCGGTACCTGTATCAGAGACTTTATTCTCTTGGTATAACTTGGCGATTGTAGCGGGTCTGGTGATTGGTCTGCCGCTATTAAATATGGCAATGATGCCTAAAAAGCCTTTTGAAGTTGATCCTAAACTGATGGCTGAAGAGGCATTAGCTTTACCACCTAAAGATACTTGGGCACAACGTATTGATGACAACCGTCTACTTGCGCTGATTCTTTTCTTATTT
>JAXECN010000069.1:0-5780 GCA_034093535.1 Pelistega sp. | reverse complement strand
GGCATTTTAGGTTTAAATTTGGGTAAAAATGCGGATACTCCTATCGAACGCGCGAGTGAAGATTATCTTATTGGATTAAAAGGTGTGTATCCTCACGCGGATTACATCACCATTAATATTTCTTCCCCTAACACAAAAAATTTACGTGCATTACAAGGTGAAGATGAATTAAGCCAATTACTGCGTCAACTACAAGAAACACGTCTTGCATTGGCAGATCAATATCAACGCTATGTCCCTATCGCTGTCAAAATTGCTCCTGATATGGACGAGGATCAAGTCATCTCTATTGCACACTTACTCACCTTACACAAAATGGATGGCGTGATTGCCACCAACACCACGCTTTCTCGCGATGCCGTTAAAGGTCTCCCTAATGCAGCAGAAACAGGCGGTCTATCAGGTCCTCCCGTGCATGAACTTTCTCTCAAGGTTATCCGTAAACTTCGTCAAGAGCTAGGCAATGATTTTTCCATTATTGGGGTTGGAGGGATTAGTTCAGGGCAACAAGCGATTGAAAAAATCCAAGCAGGTGCTAATGCTATTCAACTCTATACCGGTCTTGTTTATCAAGGTCCTAAGCTGGTCAAAGAATGTGTGGAAGCTCTTCGTACCCGTTAATGCATAGACCAACATTATCCAACCACTTATAACCAAAATGCCCTGCTCTTGTAGATAAAGAACAGGGCATTTATGCACTGAGGCTTAAGTCGCTCTACTCAGTAGAAACGTAGCAACTAATCTATCGGCAAAAAACCACCGCTTTGATGTGACCACAACTTCGCATAGACACCATTCAATGCTAATAACTCTTGATGTGTCCCCTGCTCAACAATACGCCCTTTGTCCATCACAATTAAACGATCCATCGCTGCAATGGTTGATAAGCGATGTGCAATCGCAATCACAGTTTTGTTGTCCATTAGTTGGCTAAGACTTTCTTGAATCGCCATTTCTACTTCGGAATCTAAAGCGCTGGTCGCTTCATCCAAGATAAGGATAGGTGCATCTTTTAGCATGACACGTGCAATCGCGATACGTTGTCGTTGTCCACCAGAAAGTTTAACACCTCGCTCACCCACATAGGCATCATAGCCAGAACGACCTTTGGCATCACGCAACTGAGGAATAAAATCAGCGGCTTGTGCACGTCGGGCAGCCTCCATCATTTCAGCTTCTGTCGCTTCAATACGTCCATATTTGATATTGTCTCGCACCGAACGATGCAACAAAGAAGTATCTTGTGTGACTAATCCAATTTGACGGCGTAAGCTCTCTTGCTGGACGGTTTTAATATCCTGACCGTCAATAAGAATCTCACCACTATCAATATCATAAAAGCGTAATAAGAGATTCATTAAGGTTGATTTACCCGCCCCACTACGTCCAACTAAACCTACTTTTTCACCCGGTTTAATCGTCAAGTTGAAGTCTTGCAATAACTGCTTATTTTCTCCGTAAGAGAAATTCACCTGTTTAAATTGAATCTCACCATGCTTAACAGTCAGTGGTAAGGCATTAACTTGGTCTAATACTTTATGAGGCTTACTCAAGGTATTCATACCGTCTTGCACCGTACCGACATTTTCAAATAAACGCGCAGATTCCCACATCATCCAATGCGATAGACCCAATACCCGTAATGCCATAGAAACCGCCGCCGCAATTGCACCGACACTCACCGAATCCTGCATCCATAACCAAACGCCCAAACCCGCTGTACTGACTAATAAGAACATATTCATGCACTTATTAACCACTTGCAATAAGGTCACTAATCGCATTTGACGATGGACAGTTACCATAAACTCTTCCATCGCCTCTTTGGCATAAATCGTCTCCCGATTATCATAAGAGAACAACTTCACCGTCTGGATATTGGCATAGGCATCCGTAATTCGCCCTGTCATTGAACTACGTGCATCGGCTTGTAGACGTGATGACTCCGCTAATCGTGGAATAAACCAGCGTAGAGAAGTTAAAAACATCAAAATCCATACAAAAAAGGGCAACATCAACCAGCCATCAAATTGAAATAGGATAACCCCCATCGTCACGAAATACACAATGACATAGACCAGCATATCGGTAAAAGTCATAATGACATCTCGCACAGCTAAGGCTGTCTGCATCACCTTAGTAGACACTCTACCAGCAAACTCATCTTGATAAAACGCAAGGCTCTGCCCTAACATCAGTCGGTGATAATTCCAGCGCAAGCGCATGGGAAATACCCCTTGCAAGCTTTGAAAACGAATACTACACTCTAGTCCCACCCATAATGGAAAACCAAGTAACAACGCCCCCATTAGCATTAAGGAAGTCGACTTCTCCGCCCATAACTGTTGAGGTGTATATTGCCCTAACCAATCGACTAAAGAACCTACAAACTTAAATAAAATAGCCTCAAAAGCACCAATCCCTGCTGTCAAAACTACCAAGGCAATTAAGTATCCTTTTAGTCCCTCCATCCCCGACCAGATAAAAGGAATCAACCCTTTCTTTGGTGGTACGGGGGGGGTATCAGGATAAGGATTAATACGGTTTTCAAACCATTGAAAAATTGCTTTAAACATAAAACTTCCATAAAAGACAAAAGTCGGATGTGCCCATCCGACTCTCACCCTTTTTATCATTAATGCTTGTTAGGCTGCATCTACTGCTTCTGCTGATTGGCGCATTAATAAAGTGACGATACGGACAATCTCATTTTTCATGTCTTTACGATTAACGACCATATCTACCGCACCCTTGTCTAATAAAAACTCAGCGCGCTGGAAACCCTCTGGGAGTTGTTCACGT
Source organism: Pelistega sp. (assembly GCA_034093535.1). Classification (GTDB taxonomy): domain Bacteria; phylum Pseudomonadota; class Gammaproteobacteria; order Burkholderiales; family Burkholderiaceae_B; genus Taylorella. The sequence continues at coordinate 2,978 of JAXECN010000069.1, read as the reverse complement.
ACAGTTTGCTCAATCACACGCGGACCTGCGAAACCAATAAGTGCCTTAGGCTCGGCAATCACCACATCACCCATAAAGGCAAAGCTAGCAGAAACGCCACCCATCGTCGGATCTGTCAATACACTGATAAAAGGTAAACCATTTTCAGAAAGACGTGTCAGCATGGCATTGGTTTTAGCCATTTGCATCAAAGAGAATAGGCTCTCCTGCATACGTGCACCACCTGAGGCTGCTACGCAGATAAATGGCGCACGACTCTCAATAGCGGCTTGAACACCGCGAACAAAACGTTCACCGACCACAGACCCCATAGAGCCACCCATAAAGTTAAACTCAAACGCGGCTACCACTGCAGGGACAGAAGCCATCGTGCCTTTTACGACAACTAATGCATCAGTTTCATCTGTCGCTTTCATTGCTTCACTAATACGCTCTGGGTATTTGCGAGAGTCTTTGAACTTTAATGGGTCAGTTGAACGAACATTAGCACCAATCTCTACACGACCGTCTGCGTCTAATAAGGAGTTAATACGCTCACGTGCGCTAATGCGTAAGTGATGATCACACTTAGGGCAAACATGTAGGTTTTTTGCCAAATCTTCTTGATAAAGCGCTGTTTCGCACGAAGGACACTTTACCCAAAGACCTTCAGGAACTCGACGATTACTGCTTTCTGATTTTTTAATGCGTGGTAATACTTTATCTAACCAACTCATTGTCATTCCTTATTTATTTTTTAATGCTTGTGCAATACCACCAATCCACTCACCTGCGGCTTGTGCCACCTCCGGAGCAAGACCTGTAGGCTTGGCACCATTTAATGCTTTGTACATTGTATCAACTAATTTACTACCAATAACAACCGCATCGGCTACTGAACCAATTTTTTGTGCGCTTTCTGCATCTGAAATGCCAAAACCTACACCTACTGGGATACTCACGTATTGTTTGATTTTCTTCACGCGTTCTTGAACTTCAGCAATATTTAAACTCGCTGAACCTGTCACACCACGTAAAGAGACATAATAGAGATAACCACTGGCTACTTTAGCCACCTGTTGAATACGCGCATCCGTCGATGTTGGTGCTAGTAAAAAGATAGGATCAATCCCTTTTGCTTTTAGCATATCGCCAAAATCATCGTATTCTTCTGGAGGATAATCCACAATTAAGACACCATCGACACCTACGTCGGCTGCCGCCTGTGCAAATTCAGCACGTCCCATCGCCTCAATCGGATTAGCATATCCCATTAACACAATCGGTGTGTCAGTGTTTGTTTGACGAAACTGCGCCACAATCGCTAACACTTTTTTTAAGGTCATACCCGCTGCAATAGCACGTTCACTCGCGTATTGAATCACAGGACCATCTGCCATAGGATCAGAAAAAGGCATACCCAATTCAATCACATCTGAGCCATTTTCAACCAAAGCATGCATAACAGCTAATGTTGTTTCTGCATTAGGGTCACCGGCACAAATATAAGGGATTAAGGCCGCACGACCTGCTGCTTTCGCAAACGCTTTATCAATTCTAGAGCTTGCCATACGACTTCCTTATAATGCTAAATCTAAATGTTGTGCCACCGTATGCATATCTTTGTCACCACGACCTGAGACATTAACGAGGATAATTTTGTCTTTAGCAAGACTAGGGGCTAACTTCGCTGCATAGGCCAAAGCGTGAGAAGATTCTAGTGCAGGGATAATACCTTCTAGGCGGCAACAGTCTTGGAAAGCCTGTAACGCCTCATCATCATTAATCACTTCGTATTTTGCGCGACCCGTATCATGTAACCATGCATGTTCTGGTCCTACGCCCGGATAGTCCAAGCCAGCTGAAATTGAATGGGTTTCTTGTACTTGACCATCTTCATCTTGCATCACATAGGTACGATTACCATGCAAGACCCCTACTTGACCTGCATTAATTGAGGCAGAATGACGAGGTGTATCAATACCCTCACCACCCGCTTCTACACCGCATAACTTCACGTCTGCATGAGGAATATACGGATAAAAAATACCCATGGCGTTAGAGCCACCGCCAACAGCAGCGACAACATAGTCTGGCTGACGACCGACAAACTCTTGCATTTGTGCAATACATTCTTGACCAATCACTTGTTGGAAGTCACGCACCATCATCGGATAAGGATGAGGACCGGCTACAGTACCAATAATATAGAAAGTGTCATCAACATTGGCTACCCAATCACGCATAGCATCATTTAACGCGTCTTTGAGGGTCTTAGAACCTGACTCCACAGGGACAACCTTGGCACCTAATAATTTCATACGGTGAACATTGGCAGCTTGACGACGAACATCCTCAGCACCCATATAGACGACACACTCCAGTCCATAACGTGCTGCCACTGTTGCTGTCGCGACACCGTGCATACCCGCACCTGTTTCAGCAATAATGCGCTTTTTGCCCATGCGACGTGCCAATAAAATCTGACCGATACAGTTATTAATTTTATGCGCACCTGTATGATTTAAATCTTCTCGCTTAAACCAAATCTGAGCACCGCCTAATTCTTCCGACCATCGCTTAGCATGATAAATCGGACTAGGACGACCGACAAAGTGTTTTAATTCGTAATGAAACTCTGCCAAAAACTCTGGATCATTTTTATATTTTTCGTAGGCTTCCTTAAGCTGCGTAATCGCATGCATTAATGTCTCTGCTACGAAAAGACCACCATACTGAGCAAAATGCCCTTTTTCATCTGGTAAATTAAGCGTTTCCAAGATGACTCCACACAATAATTATCAAAAAACTCTTTCTATTATAGCCTTAATTAAACCCGTCTAGCACCTGTCACACCGGGAACATCGCTAATCGACTTTAAGGCTTTATTCAACTGCTCACCATCACGAATTTCAACGGTAAAATTTAAATAAGCATTGGACTCTTTACTCTGCGTATTCACACCCACGACATTGAGCTTCATCTTGGCAAAAGTCTCA
>JAXECN010000068.1:0-39086 GCA_034093535.1 Pelistega sp. | reverse complement strand
CCTTGTTCTGGTGCAGGGGACTCTTCGTCTAAATCGTCATCATCAAAGTCACCGTAATCATCATTGATGTCTTGGGTCTCCATCTCTGCAATCATATCAGCGTCATCTAGACCAAAGGGGAGTAACATGGCGAGGTCTTCTGACCAATCGACTTCATCTCCTTGATAATCAATACGTGTGAAGCGTAATGGTGGCTCTCCGATTTGGATACCCCAGAGAAATTCACATTCGTAGACGCTTTGATTAAAGTCCTCCATCAATGCTGAGGCACCGATGAGGCGAGCAGAGGGACCACCCATCTGCATAATGACTGCTTCTTCATCGATATCTTTACCCACTTCGAGTGGTGTCCCAAAGGCAATCCACTCATACCCCTCTTCGGTGACATCAATTTCTGCGAGTACTGGCTTACCCATATAGGCACTTAGTGCTTCAACAGTTTTAGCGAGTAGTTCAACTTCAGTGGGTGAGAAAGCTTGTGTCATTATCCATCCTTAAAACAGTATCAAATGTCGCTCCAGTCCTATGCTAGGTAGAGCCTGATTTGATTTACGTATAACTTTCGTTCTATTGTAATGCAAAATCTTTTAAAATAGAGGGCAATATTTTTAACGATTTAAATACTTATAGGTAGCCATGGCTCAATACGTTTTTACAATGAATCGCGTAGGTAAGATTGTTCCTCCTAAGCGTCAAATTCTTCGTGATATTTCTTTATCCTTTTTTCCGGGGGCTAAGATTGGCGTCCTCGGTCTGAATGGTTCGGGTAAGTCGACATTGCTGAAAATTATGGCAGGCTTGGATAAGGAGATTGAGGGTGAAGCTATCCCAATGCCTAATCTACATATCGGTTACTTACCGCAGGAGCCACAGTTAAATCCTGAGCATACCGTCCGTCAAGCGGTAGAGCAGGGTTTAGGTGCGGTATTTGCTGCTCGTCAACGTCTAGAGCAAGTGTATATCGAATATGCAGAGCCAGACGCAGACTTTGATAAGTTAGCCGCAGAACAGGCAGAGTTAGAAGCGATTATTGCGGCAGCTGCCTCAAGTGGTGCTGATGATATCGAACATCAGATGGAAGTCGCTGCAGACGCTTTACGTCTACCACCTTGGGACGCTATTGTTGGTAATCTATCTGGTGGTGAAAAACGTCGTGTCGCATTATGTGCATTATTGTTATCAAAACCAGATATGCTGTTGTTAGACGAGCCAACCAACCACTTGGACGCAGAGAGTGTGGATTGGTTAGAGCAGTTTTTACAAAAATTCCCTGGCACGGTGGTTGCTGTAACGCATGACCGCTATTTCTTGGATAATGCAGCTGAGTGGATTCTAGAGTTAGACCGTGGACATGGTATTCCTTGGAAAGGCAACTATAGTTCTTGGTTAGAGCAAAAAGAAAATCGTCTTCAACAAGAGGAAAATCAAGAGTCTGCTCGTCAACGTACAATTAAGAAAGAGCTTGAGTGGGTACGTCAAAATCCTAAGGGGCGTCAGGCTAAATCTAAAGCACGTCTTGCTCGTTTTGAAGAATTATCTTCTTATGAATACCAAAAACGTAATGAAACCCAAGAAATCTTTATTCCTGTGGCAGACCGTCTAGGTAATGAAGTGATTGAGTTTAAAAACGTGAGCAAGGCATTTGGTGATCGTTTACTTATCGATGATTTAAGCTTTAAAGTCCCTGCAGGTGCGATTGTGGGTATTATCGGTCCTAACGGTGCGGGTAAATCGACTTTATTCCGTATGATTACGGGTAAGGAGCAGCCAGACTCAGGTGAGGTTATCATCGGTAAAACAGCCAATATTTCGTTTGTCGACCAATCGCGTGATGGTATGGAAAATGACAAAACGGTATTTGACTATATTGCCAATGGTGCGGATTTACTAACAGTGGGCAAGTTTGAAATGCCTGCGCGTGCATACTTAGGTCGTTTTAATTTTAAAGGTTCTGACCAGAATAAACAGGTTGGCTCTTTATCAGGTGGTGAGCGTGGGCGCTTGCATATGGCGAAGACGCTGATTAAAGGAGGCAATGTACTTTTACTGGATGAGCCATCTAATGACCTCGATGTGGAAACGCTCCGTGCGCTTGAGGACGCTTTATTAGAGTTTGCCGGTAGTATTATGGTCATCAGCCATGACCGTTGGTTCTTAGACCGTATTGCAACGCATATTCTTGCTTTTGAGGGTGACTCACAAGTGGTCTTCTTTGATGGTAACTATCAAGAGTATGAGGCGGATAAGAAACGTCGTTTAGGTGAAGAGGGTGTTCAACCAAAACGTATTCGTTATAAAGCACTGAAGTAATTCGTGTAATCTAATGAAATATACAAGCACAGAGTACCGTATGCTCTGTGCTTTTTCTTTGTTAAGCTAGTTATTTTCATTTCTTCATTTTAGGAGTACTTATGAAAACAATGACGAAAATTTTAGCTATCTCAACACTAGCGGTAAGTTTAACGGCTTGCGGTCATCTCAGTACGCGTGATAAGAGTACCATCGGTGGTGCTGCTATTGGTGGTGTTGCCGGAGCTGTGATGACAGGTGGCAGTGCACTCGGTACCGTGGGCGGTGCAGCTGTCGGTGGTGTCATCGGTAATCAAGTCGGTAAATAATTCTCCTACCAACCGCCGCCAAGTGCTTTATACAGTCCAATCATATTCTCTTGGCGAGCTAGACGTACCTTGGTTAACTCTTGTTGAGTCGCCAAGGTATTTAATTGGCTGCGTAATACCTCATCGAGTGTTTTATGTCCATGTTGAAATAAGGTGTTTGCCGCTGTTGTTTGTTGGCGCTGTTGCTGTACCGTTTTTTCTAATAGCGCTACTTTTTGAGTTAAGGCATCACTCATTTGGTAATAACTCTCTACTTCTGCTAGGGCTTTTAAAAGCGCCTGATCATATTCGATAACACTTGCTTTCAAGCGTGCGTCTGCAGCTTGAATATTGGCTTGAATCCGACCATTCGTAAAAATAGGTAGTTGTACACCTGCACTAACTAAGCCGCCTAAACCAGATAAACTTGATAAATCACTACTTAGCGATAGTCGCCCACCTTGTCCTAAGAATTGAATATCAAAGCGAGGTAGTAAGTCGGCTTTGGCACTGGCAACTTGTGCCGCACGAGCTTGAATCGCAAGGGCGTAAGCACGGACATCTGGTCGTCTTTCCATCACCGTGCCCGGCAATTGCCCTGACGGAGCAGCAGGTGTACGTTGGAGTATATTCAAGTTCTTCTGTAATGAGATAGCTTGTGGTGTTTGTCCGAGTAGGACAGCGATTTGACGTTGAAGGCTCTCAGCTTGCGCTTGTAAATCACTTTGTTGGGCACGTAGATTGAGGATTGAGCTTTTAACTTCATTAATATCATAGCGGTTAATATGACCAGCTTGAAAACGTCCCTGCAAATATTGTTGTATTTTTTGTAGTACGGCAAGATGATTATCCACTAAAGCATGGTATTGCCAAAGTGTGTTGAATTGGAAATAGCTCTGTGCTACTTGAGCAACAATAGCGAGTTGGGTGGCATATAGTTGTTCTTCTTTACTCAGAGCAGCATACATGGCAGCATCCGCATCGCTCTGTTTCTTACCAAAAAAATCGGGTTCCCAAGAAGCGACAATACCTGCCCCTGCAACAGAGGCACTCTCGCTTTGAGCGCCAAGTAGAGGAATATCGCTAACTCTACCTCGTCCTGCTCCAATATTGGCACCAGCACCAATTTGAATTCCTTTATCCGCTGTTGCGAGTTGTGATGTTGCCTGTGCCTCGGCTAAGTGTGCCTGTGCGAGGGCAATATCTTTGTTATGTATTAAGGCTTGTTCAATAAGCTGGTTTAATTGAGGGTCATGCCAAAATGTCCACCATTGGCGAATATCTGCACTGCCCATAGCATTGACATTTTTCTCAAACTGCTCGGGTAAGGTGACTGATGAACTGGTGGGGACTGTGGTGCTTGTACAAGCAATCAGTACACTACTCATTAACGTGCTTAGTAGAAATTTTTTCATCTTATTATCCTTGACGAGAGAGCATGGATTTGAATTGAATCAGGGCTATGCTTAAAAAGATAGCTCCCATCACTAACATCTTGATTAAGTGGGTATAGACTAAAGAGAGTGGGGCTTGTTTAAACAGAACTTCTTGAGCAAAACTACTGAGAATAGTTTGCGGTAAAAATTGGGTAATCGTTTGAATAAATGTGGGCATATTATCCACTGGTGCGGCTGCTCCAGAAAGCATATACATCACGATGTAAACAGGAATACATAATAAGCCAAATTGCGGCATAGAAGGTGCCAGAATCGCTAATAGAATACCTAGAGCGGCAATGGAGAATAGGAAACTCGCTACTCCCAAAGCAAAGAGAAGGAGTGCGTCTAGGGCAATAGGGACAGCTAGACCGATATGTACAACAAAATATAAGGAAGCAATAGCGACAGTTAGGATAATTAAGCCATTGGCGATAATTTTGGCGAGTGCAATTTCACTAGAGCCGACAGGCATAACAAGTAGATGTTCAATTGTGCCACGCTCACGCTCACGAATGACGGCAGCTCCAGAAAGTAGTAAAGTAATCATACAAAGATTGCCAACAACTTGCATAACACCCATAAACCAATCGCTACTATGGTTGGGGTTATAAAGCACTTGGATAGCCGTGAGGAGGGGGGCTTGTTGATGGGTATCAAGGCGTAGAAATTTTTGGATTTCTACTGCAAAAATTTGTTGAATATAAGCACTGCCAATCGCTGCTTGTGTCATCGCCGTTGCGTCGACCAGTAGTTGGACTTTAGGTGAATGACCGGATAGGACATCGACTTGATAATTGCTTGGAATATCAAGAACAAAGGTATATTTTCCCGTATCCATGCCTCGTTGTACTTCTGTCGCTTGAATCTCAACAGGAGGTTTAAATTGTGGACTTAATAGGCTGTCGACGAGTTGTTGAGATAGGGCAGAGCGGTCATTATCAACAATAGCAACAGAGGCATTTTTTAACTCGGTGGAAGCCGCGGATACCGATGTCCAGACACCAACGGTAAAAATGTAAACAATCAATCCCAGTAATACCGGGTCACTGAACAGACTGCGGAACTCTTTAGCGATAAGATAAATAATATTTTGCAACCAACGCATTATTTCTCCTGTTTTTTCAGTAGTATTGTCGCTAACAAAAGAAAGAGTGCGTAAAAGGCAAAAATAATCGCATAATTAAGCCAGAAGTCATTGAATCCTAAACCTTTAGTAAAAGCCCCTAAGGAGACAATTTGGAACCAAGTGGCAGGGAAAGCATGACCTAAATAATAATTCATCCCTTCGAGTGCTGCCGTGGGATAAATGAGCCCTGCAAAGTTTAGTGTAGGGATAATCGATAAAATAGCTGTTGCAAAAATAGCGGCAATTTGAGATTTCAAAAAACTAGACATCAGTAGACCAAAGCCTGTGGAAGCACATACCATGCACAATGCTCCTAAGCTGAGTGCCCAGAAAGAGCCTCGCAGAGGGACTTGGAAAATGACAATGACACAGACCACTAGAATGAGGTAACTGATAAAAGAAAGTGCAATATAAGGAAGTTGCTTGCCTAGTAAAAACTGGAGTGTACTGGCAGGTGCACCATAGAGGTTCATAATAGAACCAATCTCTTTTTCGCGGACAACACCTAGGGCAGTCATCATGGCAGGAATTAACATCAATGCCAACATAATAATGCCGGGTGTGATAGCAAAGACGCTACGAAAGTCTTGGTTATACATAAAGCGTGTTTCAACTGCCTGTAAATGAGGCATAGCTCCCCCTTGGCGACTGATAAGCGATTGGATATAGCCAGCCATAACGCCCTGGATAGAGCCATTGAGATTCTCTGCTTGTGAGGGATAAGCGCCATCTAGGTAAAAAGCCACCTCTGGTTTTTCTTGTTGTAGGAGTTTTTTGCCGAATTGTTCCGGGATATCGATAACGAGTTTGACTTTGCCTGTTTGTAAAAGTCTATTGGCTTCTTCGAGAGAGTAGATATTTCCTGTATCGATAAAATAATGTGAGCCTTGGAAATGCTCAAGAAGTGTTCGGCTTTCTGATGAGTTATCGCGGTCTAAGACAGCGTATTTAGCTGGGGTTAAATCAAAGGAAATGCTAGAACCCATGGCTAACATCATAATCAATGGTCCACCGATAGCAAAAAAGAGGCGGATTTTATCGCGAAAGAGCTCTTTGGTCTCTCGTGTCGCAAACGCCCATAAAGCAGAAAACCAACTGCTGATTGTATGACTAGGCTGATTAGGGATAAATAAATCAGCTTCTGAGGGTGTGTTACTATCATTTGTTCCCTCAGGACGAGCCTCTGGCAGACGATTATCTTCTGCTTGTTCTAGATAACGAATAAAGGCTTCTTCTAATGTGGAAGCTTGTTGTCGTTGACGGAGCTCTTCTGGGCTACCTACGCCTAATACTCGTCCTGCATGCATAAATGAAATACGGTCGCAACGTTGTGCCTCGTTCATAAAGTGCGTAGAAACGAAAATGGTAATCTTCTCATGACGCGATAAGTGAATTAAGTATTCCCAGAAATTATCGCGTGCGGCAGGGTCAACCCCTGAGGTTGGTTCATCGAGGATTAATACTTCTGGCTTATGTAAGCAAGCAGCGGCAAGCTGTAGACGTTGTCGTATCCCTAAGGGTAGAGAAGCAGGTGTCTGGTGTGCCAGTTCACTCAGCTCAAATTGCTCCATAATATCCGCAATCGCTTTTTTAGGATGAGCGACTTGATAGAGTTTGGCATGTAAGTCAAGATTTTGATAGACGGTCAGCTCTTCATAAAGTGAAAAGGCTTGCGACATATAGCCGACTCGTTTGCGCGTACTAATATCATTGGCATTGATGGGCTGTCCTAATAGACTCGCTTCTCCCTCTGTCGGTTCTAATAGACCGGTCAACATTTTCATGGTGGTGGATTTACCGCAGCCATTAGAGCCAAGGAAGCCAAAAATTTCTCCTTTAGGGATTTCAAAAGAGACATTATCCACGGCGAGAAAGTCACCAAAGCGCTTACTTAAACCGTTGGCTTTCATGGCGGGTGGTTCATTAGGGTCAATCACTAAAGGAGGAATGCTTAAACCATCCACCGCACCACGTTTTTCTTCTGGGAGTAGGCGAATATAAGCCTCTTCTAGATTTTTGCTGCCCGTTTCTTGAATCACTTGTTGAGTCGCTTGATTGGCAATAATCTTGCCGTCATCCATCGCTAGTAAATGTTCAAAGTGCTCTGCCTCATCAATATAAGCCGTAGCAACAATGACGGTCATCGATGGTGTTTCTTGGCGTAATTCGTCGACAAGCTCCCAGAACTGTCGGCGTGATAATGGGTCAACGCCTGTGGTGGGCTCATCTAAGATAAGGATTTCAGGTTGATGAATAAGTGCACAGCATAAACTGAGCTTTTGCTTCATACCGCCAGATAATTTGCCAGCAGGACGGTGGTGAAACGCCCATAATCCTGTGGCACGTAATAGCCTTTCGATACGGCGTTGGCGTTGTTGTTTGTTTAAGCCATAAAGTCGCCCATGAAAATCAATATTCTCATAAATGGAGAGCGTGGGGTAAAGATTTTTGCCTAGTCCTTGAGGCATAAAGGCAATTTGATGACTCAGTAAATCACGATTTTCAGGTTGCGCAATATCTCTATCTAGGACCGTAATAGAGCCCTGTTGGAGGATTTTGATTCCAGCAATTAAAGAGAGTAAGGTCGATTTTCCTACTCCGTCTGGACCAATAAGACCTACGGTACGTCCTTGGGGAATATCGATAGATACATCCACTATGGCTTGCTTTTTACCATAGTAATGATTGAGGTGGGCAACACTAATAGCTAGCATAGTAATTAGCGTGGCGGTAAGGCGATATTAAGACTATCAGCCCAAGCTGCTTGAGAATCATATTTCACATACCCTAAAGCGGTCATCCCTCCTTTGAATAAGCCGGTATATTGTTGGGCGATTTCTTTAGGGACCACGAGTTTGACTTTAAACATCAGCTTTGAGCGTTCTTCTTGTGTTTCGACAGATTTAGGAGTGAACTGTGCTTCTGCAGCAATAAATTGAATACTAGCAGGGAAAATAGCGTCAATGCCCTCAATCTTAATGCGTGCTTCATCACCGATTTTGAGCGGATTAGATTGATGAGAGGGGAGGAAAATATTTAGATAGACATCACTAGGGTCTAATAGGCTCATTACTTTACCGCCAGCAGGAATGACTGTACCCGGTTCGGCGATTTTGTACTCGATACGACCTTGGATAGGGGCTTTAATTGTAAAGTCATCGTACATATCTTGTACTTGTGCAAGTTGCGCGTCTGCTTGTTCAATGCCACTTTGAATTTCGGCAGCAGAAGCTTTAATGGCATTCACTTTAGCGAGTGTAGCGGCGTATTGTGTCTGGAAACGTGCAAGCTCAGTGGTAGAGATAAGATTATCTTTACGTAGTTTTTGTGCATTATTGAGTTCGAGTTGTGCAAGCTTAAACTGTTGTTGGGCTGCCTCTTGCTCTGCACTAATACGAGCCACAGCGTCTCTTGCTTGTTGTTGTTTTGCCTTGATTTGTAGAATTTGGGTATCTATCTGTGAGGTCGATAGACGAACAAGACTTTGACCTTGTTGCACTTCATCACCCTCATTGACTAGAATCTCATCCACTCGACCTGCATATAATGTAGCAATATCAAGGCGATTGAGATTGAGGCGACCATTAACTTCTGCAATACCTGGCGTAGTGGCTTTTTGGAGAGCAATATTTTGCCAAACACCTACGCCAATTAGGGCGAGAACAATAAGGGCTAAGATAATTTTTTTCATAGAAGATGACTATTGGGGATTGAACCAAATAGTAAAGGACGAATGATGTTGTAATACTGAGAGAGTATTGAAGTGATAAAAAGTGCCGAGGAGGACTCGGCACTTAAACGAGAGCATTATTTGTTAATACGAGCTGTTGCCATCTCTTCGGCAGACATTTCAATTTTTACTTCGAGGACTTCGAGAGAATCTTGTTTATCTAAATTCACTTTAATATCATCAGGATTGATTTTGATATATTTAGAGATAACTTCAATCAGTTCACGCTGTAGCTGAGGCAAGAAGTCTGCTGCTGCAGAGTCTGCTTGACGGTCACTCACAAGAATGAGTTTAAGACGCTCTTTAGCGACATCATTACTCTTCTTTTTTTCGCCTAATAGGAATTTTAAAAAAGACATACTTTAGCCTCCAAAGAGTTTCTTGAAGAAACCTGGTTTGACATATTCAGTAAAGCGCATTGGGAGTTCTTTACCGAGGTAGCGCTCAACGATATCAGAGTAGGCTTGTGCAACGTCACTTTCGGTGTTATGAATGGCTGGAACACCCATATTAGACGCTTGTAAAACATCTTGTGATTCAGGCGTAACACCGATGAGGTTAATGTGTAGAATATCATTAATATCTTGGATAGATAGCATTTCGCCATCTTCTACACGTTTTGGATTGTAGCGAGTAATCACTAAGTGTGTTTTTACTGGCTCAGCACCTTCTTGGGCGCGTTTGGTTTTTGCCTGTAAAATGCCTAGGATACGGTCCGAGTCACGTACTGATGATACTTCAGGGTTAGTTACAACCAGAGCGTCATCGGCAAAATGTAGTGCCATTAATGCACCTGTTTCAATACCCGCTGGTGAATCGCAGACGATATACTCAAAACCCATTTCTTTAAGTTCATTAATAACACGCTCAACACCTTCAAGAGTCAGCGCGTCTTTATCACGTGTTTGTGAAGCAGGTAAGATAAATAGGTTTTCTAGGTTTTTATCTTTAATCAGTGCTTGGTTAAGCGTAGCTTCTTTTTGAATAACATTGACAAAGTCATATACAACACGGCGTTCGCAACCCATAATAAGGTCAAGATTACGTAGACCGACGTCAAAGTCAATCACCGCTGTTTTATGACCTTTCATCGCTAAGCCTGAAGCAAAACTAGCACTTGTCGTGGTTTTACCCACACCACCTTTACCTGAAGTAACAACAATAACGCGAGACATAGAGATTTTCCCTCTGATTAAAACTATCCCTTAATCTTAACGCAAAATAAGAACTGAAATTAAGAAAAAGGGATGAGCTTGGATAATAAGTATTGATATAAAATTTAAGACTTAATTGGCTCAAAAGAGAGCGTTTCATTTTTTAGACTTACCATCACAGTCTTCTTAAGTAAGTCAGGCGAAGCATCACCATCAAATAGACGATAAATTCCCGCAATAGCCACAAGTTGTGGGTCTAAGTGTGTTGTAAAAATACGTGCGGCATTATCACCTTTTGCACCAGCAATCGCTCGACCTAATAAGTGACCATAAACATGAATATTGCCATCAGCAATAACCTCGGCACCATGTCCTACATTGCCCACAATAATTAAATCGCCACCTGCCGCATAGATACGCTCGCCTGAGCGTAATTGACGGTCGATGAGCATTGTTGGTGCTGAGCCTGTAGTGGTTGTCGCCGTAATAGGTGCGTCTTTAATAACAGGTTTGGCTGCCGTTATCACTGGTTCAGCGGCTTTAGAGCTGACTGGCTGTGTGGTGCTCGTTGGGGTGGTGGCAGGTTTGGCTGCTGCCGGTGCTGCGGTATTTTTAGTCGCACTTAAATCAATATGGGTAAAGCCATCAGCCAATACTGTCGGTAATAAGCGCGCATTGGCATAGACACCTAAGACATTGAGTTGATACTCTTCAAGAACAGCTGCTAATTTTTTCCATGGTAGCGGTTGTACAATCCCGTAGGCATCAATAATGATGTCTTCGCCAGCAAAGAAGTCTTTAGCTTCTTCCATTTTCTTGCGAATGGTTTTGGTAATGCCACTAAAGTCTGTCGTTTTTAAAATTAAACGTAACTTACCGTTGGTATGTTTAATTTCTAAAATATGTGCGTCACTCATTCTTACACCCATGAGTCACGTAGTGTGACACTACGGTTGATAATCGGTTTTTCAGTTGTCGAGCCTTGGTCTGCCACAAAATAGCCTAGACGTTCGAATTGCCACTGATTGCCTGGAGTGACATCAATGCCCGGTTCTAACCATGCTTGAACAGATTGTAATGAGCTCGGATTGAGAGAGGCTAGGAAGTCCTTGTCGCCACTATCAGGGAATTCATCGGTAAATAGACGGTCGTAGAGGTTAACTGTCGCTGGAATGGCATATTTTGTACTGACCCAAGTGATATTGCCTTTTACTTTGACGCTATCTGAGCCAGGCGTACCACTCTTAGTATCAGGGATATACTCCACATGAACTTCTGTCACTTCGCCTTGTTCATTTTTGACAAAACCAGTACAACGGACAACGTAAGCATATTTGAGGCGTACGGTATTGCCCGGGAAGAGACGGAAGTATTTCTTCGGAGGGTCTTCACGGAAATCATCACGTTCAATCCATAACTCGCGAGTCAATGGGAATTCACGTTTGCCAGCGTCTGGGTTGTGTGGGTTAATTGGTGCAAAACAAGCTTCCTCATAGTCCTCTGGTAGATTGGTGATAATCAATTTAATCGGGTCTAGGACAGCAACAGCACGTTTGGCAACAGGGTCTAAATCATCGCGTAAAGCTTGTTCTAGGACGCTGTAATCAATGACAGAGTCTGCCTTTGATACGCCAAGACGGTCGATAAATAGGCGTAGTGCTGATGGGGTATAACCACGACGACGTAGCCCCACGAGTGTTGGCATACGTGGGTCATCCCAACCATTGACATAACCTTCTTGGACGAGTTTAAGCAGTTTACGCTTACTGGTGACGATATGCTTCATCTTCAGACGAGCAAATTCGTATTGCTTCGGCAATGGGTCTTTGAAGAAACCTAAATCGCGTAGTTTTTCTAATAGCCAATCATAGAAGGGGCGTTGGTCTTCAAATTCTAATGTACAAATACTATGCGTAATGCCCTCGAGAGCATCTTCGATAGGATGAGCATAGGTATACATAGGATAGATAGGCCAAGCATTACCTGTGCGATGATGTTCAGCATGGCGGATACGATAGATAATAGGGTCGCGCATATTGATATTTGGCGATTGCATATTAATCTTGGCACGTAATGCCATACTGCCATTAGGATGTTTTCCTTCACGCATTTCTTGGAAGCGTTGGAGAGACTCTTCTACTGGGCGATTACGCCATGGTGAGTCCTTGCCGGGTTCTTTGAAATTACCACGCATTTGGGCAATTTCTTCGGGTGATTGCTCATCGACATAGGCATCGCCATTTTTGATGAGGGCTTGAGCAAACTCATACATATACTCAAAGTAATCACTTGCAAAGTAGAGGTTGCAATAGTCCTTTTCTTTGTTTTCCCAGTCAAAGCCTAGCCATTTGACACTATCTTTAATCGTATCAACGTATTCTTGGTCTTCTTTTTCCGGATTGGTATCGTCAAAGCGTAGGTGACATAGACCACCGTAGTCTTTAGCTAGACTAAAGTTAAGGATAATACTTTTGGCGTGACCAATATGGAGATAGCCATTTGGCTCGGGCGGAAAGCGAGTACGAATGCGAGCAGCGTCTTTAGGGGCTTGTTCTTGTACAGTAGCAGGACCCGGTACGCCGGCCCAGCGTTTGCCTTGGAAGCGCTCAGCGCTTAAATCATTTTCGATAATCGTACGTAGGAAATTAGAAACTGGCGTTTCTGGATGATTGTTTGTCATTCTATTAGTCAAGAAAATACGAGTTTAACTACACATATACGTGCCTAAAACGACATTATAGTATATTGCGGTAAACTCGTCTGATTATGCTTTGTTTGTTGTGATTAAAGGTAAGTAAATATCCACTTTGAGACCACCAGCGTGACTTTCGCCAAGCTCAAGTGTGCCTTGGTGGGCATGTACAATGGTATCGACAAGGGCTAAGCCTAAGCCAACACTACCCGTTTTAGTGCGAGCCGAGTCTAATCGAGAGAAGGCACGTAAGGCCTCTTCACGACGTTCTGCAGGAATGCCACAACCATAATCACTAACACTAATTAGGGCGGTGTCGCCAACCTTTTTCAGTGAAATCTCTACTGGCGGCTTACCATGTTTTAGGGCATTGCCAATCAGGTTGTCGAGTAGTCGTCCTAAAGCGAGGGTGTCTGCCGAAACTTGTAGCGGAATATTGGTCGTTTCGGTGAGTACGATGTCTGTACTTGCTGCACTCCAAGCATGAGCACGCTCATCAATCCATTGGTTGAGATTGAGTGTTTGGAAGTTGTAACGCCCCGGGTCTGAACCACGGACATAGGAGATGAATTGTTCGATGATGTTTTGCATTTCTTGGACATCATTACTCATACCTTGTCGAAGTATCTCATCTTCAGCCATTTCTAGGCGTAGACGCATACGTGCAAGAGGACCTTTTAAGTCATGAGGCAAACCAGCTAGTAGCGTCTGTTGTACAGTTTTGGCTTGTTCAAGTGAGTTCAGCATGGCATTGAATCGTTGACCTAAAACCTTGGTTTCATAAGGTCCAGCAGGCACGACTTTAGCATGGATACCTTTGGCAAGTTTATCCGCTGATTGGCTCAAGCGTAGTAGCGGTGTGGTAATACGCCATGCAAAATAACCAGCTCCCATCAGTAATAAAGAGGTGAGTGCGAACCAAGCGATTAATAGAATACTGGCTTCGGCAGGCTCAATATTATCGAGTGGAATAATAAGCCATTCTTTAATCACCGTATTATTAAATGGATTAAATTCAGGCAAAAGCGATAAATACATCAATGGGGTATTATTGCGTTGGGTAAGTCCAATGCGAGTGCCGTCATCTAAGGTATCATTGACACGAAGAATCAGCTTCTGTAAGTCTTTACGAACCAGAGGAGAGTCGAGTAAATCACTTTTTTGTTCAGGTTCAGGTTGGCGGACAAATTCATCTTTGGCAAGTCGAGGAATAGTACGCTCTTTTAAGTTAGGGAAAATCTGATGTAGAACAGGGGGCGGTGGTGGTCGACTATCTGATGGTAAGGCTAAGACATTGCCCGTGGGTCTATCTTGAGGAAAAATACTGTTATAGCGATATTTCTGAGAAAGGCGTGGATTTTGAGGGAGTTGTCGCGTCCATAGTGACCATTTGCCATGTGAGGCTTTATGGATAAATTCAGCACGATGTTCTGGTGGTAATAAATTGACCGAAGAACGAATAATCTGAATAGTGGTCGTAATATGGTCGGCGATGACTTCTTCTAAAAAACGTTCTTTTAAGTAATTACCTGCATAGAAAACCGCACCCTGAACAAGTACGATGGTGCCGAACATCATCAGTATAAGTTGGGTGCGGATACTAAGAGAAAAGTTTTTGAGCTGTCGTAACTTCATGGTCTATGCATTAGGTGAGAAACGATAGCCGATACCCCAAACAGTTTGAATCCAACGAGGGTCTTTCGGATCATCTTCTAATGCACGACGTAGACGTAAAATCGCAATATCAATGGCTCGGTCATTACGTTCGCCTTCATCGTCATCACGCGCTAAGGCTAAGAGACGCTCACGAGATAATGGTTTGCTTGGGTTTTTAACAAAGGCTTCCAGCAAATTAATCTCACCGCCAGTTAGCTTAACAACCTCGTTGTTTTTGAAAAGTTGACGCTTAGCTGGGTCAAAAGTAAATGGACCAAAGTGAATAGGTGTTTCTTTAATAAGGCTAGAAGGACCTTTTTTGCGGCGTAATACCGTCTCGATACGAGCAAGTAACTCACGAGGGTCGAAGGGTTTGCCAATATAGTCATCAGCCCCTGATTCTAGACCAATGATACGGTCAGCCGTCTCATCACGCCCAGTCAATAGAATGATAGGGATGTCTTCGTTGTGTGCACGTAAATTACGGCAAGCCTCTACGCCATCACCGCTTGGCAACATACGGTCTAGTACGATTAAGTCCGGACTAAACTTAGTGATACGTTGGAAGAGGTCATTGCAATCATCTACGAGCAAAGTATCGTAACCATGACGGTTTAAATACTGAGCAAGTAGTTGGCGTAAATCTGGGTCGTCATCGACGACCATAATTTTAGTAAGTGGTTTATTCATAGTGAACTTATAATAACAGAGAGTTAAGAGGCTATGTTTGTTAAGAAATCGCTTGAAATGATTACTATTGAGCCGTTGTTTCTGTTGGCGTGACAGTAAATGAACGAGATCCTAATACCTTACGAGTCTGTGTATTGATGACCTTAACCTCTACGCTTTGTGGGGTAAGCGTAGGTTTGCTTAAATTCACTTGACCTTGAAGACGAACATACTCATTGGCGGTGATGTTGATGGCTTGTAGTTGGTCAAAGCCACGGTTGCCGTTTTTATAACGACCAGTTGTCATAATTTCAACGCGAGCAGGAACATTGGCGGCATTCGCGTCTGACTTTGTTAAGACAAGCTCATAGCTCAGTTGTCCAATACTTCCTGTGAAATTACCAATACGGATACCGACAGGGTTGTTTTTAGGGTCAGCAGGGAGATTTTTTAATACTTCACTCATATCCAAACGCTGCGCTCCCTCTTGGATAGGCGTAATAGGGTTGAGTGCAGGGTTATTGTTAACTGTTTCTTCGCTTGGTGCACTAGTAGTGACCACAGGCTGAAGTTGTTTAACTAAATCACGAGTTTGGTTTAGTGAGAGCTGTGTCTCTGATAATTGTTGCTGTAACGCACTTTTTTCTTGATTTAGTTCACTAATGCTTGCTTGTAGGCGATTAGACTCTTCAATGCTAAGGCGTGGAGGACCATAATTGGTTTGTAAAAACCAAAAACCACCACTACCTGTAATCACCCCTGCGAGAAAGGTAATGAGCCAGCGAGGCATGCGGCGATTACGACGACCGTTGCTACCATAGACTGAAGGGTTAAAAACCACTTGTTTTCGAGATGAACCGAACATAAAAAACCTTTTTTTAAATCTATAAATTATTTAAGTTGAGCATCGAGCTCTTTTAAGCGTTCTGGCGTGCCTACATCTGTCCATTGACCTGTGTATTGTGTGCCGATAACAGCATTTTTTTTCATGGCTAGACGTAGGAGGGGAGCAAGTTTTGCGACCGTTTGTTTGCCAATGCCAGCAAATAGGCTGGGGTGATAGACACCAATACCGGCAAAGGTGAGTTTATGATTGCCGTCAGAAGCGAGGGTGCCATTGGCATTGAGATGAAAATCGCCATTAGGGTTATGTGCGGGGTTATCTATCATTAATAACCAGGCTTGCTCATTACCCTGTTCAAGTTGAGTGACTTTTGACATGGCTTCTATTGGATTCCAATCACACCATACATCGCCATTCATGACGAGAAAAGGTTGTGAGCCTAATAAATCAAGGGCATTGGCAATGCCACCAGCCGTTTCTAAGCCGCTTTCTTCGGCTGAATAACGAATATCGACACCAAATTGAGAGCCGTCACCGAGAATCTCCGGGAATTTATGTCCCAACCACGCATGATTAATCACAATGTCGGTAATGCCCACACTGGCTAAACGTTCGATATGCCAGACAATAAGAGGTTTACCACCAACTTCTAGTAATGGCTTGGGTAGCGTGTCTGTCAAGGGGCGCATGCGCTCACCGCGTCCCGCCGCTAAAATCATCGCTTGAATCAAAATGTATACCCCACTTTTGTATCAATATTATCAAGACGGTCGAGAATATTAAGCAATGGTTTAAAGGCGAGGTAACGACCAGCTACTTGACGTACGTATTTATTCACGCGAGGCATATGGTCAAGGTAGTGTTTCTTATTGTCGCGAATGGCTAGACGCGCAAAGACACCCAAAATACGTAAGTTGCGCTGTAAACCCATATACTCATAGTCAACATGGAAGTCAGCAAAGTCTGCCGGTACAGGTAGATTGGCAGCACGAGCCATCTCCCAGTAGCGAATCGCCCAATCTAATTGCTGTGGTTCTTCCCAAGTCGTGCGTGCGTCCATGACAAGTGAGACGACATCATAAGAAATAGGGCCTAAAACCGCATCTTGGAAATCAATCACGCCCGGATTTTTGCCATGAATAGCAGGGTCACAAAGCATGACGTTAGGAGAGTGATAATCACGATGTACGAAAACCTTAGCTTGTTTGTCGTTGTGATCGACCAATAAGGCAAACATCTGCTCAAGCTGGGCTTGTTCTTTTTCAGTTAAGGTGGTGTTGTGGTATTGCTGTACATACCACTCATTAAATAGACCTAATTCAGTCAGTAATCGTGTACGGTCATAGACAGGTAGACCGGTGGTATCTGCTTTTTGCATATCGACCATAGCGGCAATGGCGTCTCGGTAGATACGTTGTAGTTCGCTATCACTAATCTCTGTTTGTAAACGTTGGTAGTAAGTGAGATTACCTAAGTCATTTAGGATTAAAAAACCGTCCTCAAGATTTTGTTCGAGAATGCGAGGGGTATTGAGTCCCACCGCACTGAGTCTTTGTGCAATATCAATAAAAGGTTTGCAGTCCTCATGCGCAGGTGGTGCGTCCATGATAATAAGCGTGTTATTGTTAGTATCAACACGGAAATAACGGCGAAAACTTGCGTCACTTGATGCAGGACGTAGCGTATCTAGCTGCATCTGGTATTTATCTTGGAGTGTGCTTAACCAGTTTTTTAATAAATCGAGGCGAACGTCGGTATGGGTAGACATAAAACTACTTTATAATGGCATATTAAATTGAACTAAAAGTATATTTTAGACATTAAAAATTGTTTTGTCTGTTCTCTAAAATAAAATTTTTAGTTTTTTAAACATTTCTAGATGGATAGTTGTTGTGCAAAAGATTTTGGGATTTTCTTTATTGTTGCTGATGCCGACGGTAGGAGCACAGACAAATAGTGTGGAGTTACGAGGTCTTCAACCTAATGGATTGCCACGCCTACAAGAAAGTCCTCTGCTAACAGTTGCGCCACAAAATAGAGATGATATTACGACTTTTACGGATAGTGCCGACATTAAAATTTCTGACGATAATAATCGTGTCGTCCTCACTGGGGGAGCACAGGTCAGACGTTCAGATGCTATCTTAAAGGGAGATACGATTACCTATAATCGAGCCACTGGTGAGGTTGAGGCTACTGGCAATGCGCGCTTGTTACGCGATGGTTCTGTGGTTCGTGGTCCAGGCTTAAAGTACAACGTGGATAAGCAGACAGGGATGATGACATCGCCTGTTTATAGAATTGCTAACGGTGGTAGTGGCGAAGCAGACTATGCTGAAATCGTAGACAACAATCATATGCGATTGGGTAATGCCACGTATTCTGCGTGTAATTGTGATACGAAATTTTGGTATATCCACTCTGATAAAGTCGACTTATATAATGATGAAAACGAGGGGATTGCTGAAGACGGTACCTTATATATTAAGGGTGTACCTGTACTATGGTCGCCGTATTTCTCTTTTCCGATTAAGCGTGAGAAGAAAACCGGGTGGTTATTCCCCACATTTTCATCAACCTCTCGTGCGGGTGTAGGTTTTTCAGTACCGTATTTTATTAATCTCGCACCTAACTATGACTTAACTTTAATACCTCAAATTTATAGTAAACGAGGTGTGATGTTAGGGGCGGAGTTCCGCTATTTACAACCGGGTTATGGGGGGCAGTTAAGCGGCACTTTTATGCCCAGAGACTCTAAACTTGATAGCAAGCGCTGGACGATGAGTTGGATACATCGTCATGATTTAGGGCAGTTTGCTGGGTTTAATTTTGGTTTAAATGTAGGTATTAATGCTGCCTCTGATACGGACTACCATCGTGACTTTAGCGATGCATTGACAACAAGGTCGGATAGAACCTTTTTATCAAAAAATGCTTCGATTACCTTTAATGGTTATCGTTATTGGTCAGGTTATCTTTCTTGGCAAAAATACCAAGGCTTACATGACTTCTCAGGTGAGCGTCCTATTTACTATTACCAATATGAGCGTGAACCAGAGTTGATGATTCGTGGTGCACGTTATGATTGGAATGGTTTTGATGTCAGTACGCAGAATACCTATACGCGATTTACCTATCCAATCAATAAATCACGCTATCCACTACGTGATGGTGTTCAGAATAAGGATGGCGAACGCTTTGTATCTTATACCCAAGTAAGTTATCCGATTGTACGCTCAGGTTGGTATATTACGCCTAAAGTAGGCTTACATATGTCTCACTACAATACGGACTGGTATAAGCAGTATCGCTTAAGTAATGGTTTGGGCGTATTTCGTAGTCAGGCAGATACCCAATACAGTCGATTATCTCGTGTGTTGCCAATCGCTTCTATTGATGCGGGTATGACATTCGAGCGAGAAACTACGCTTTTTGGTAAGCCTCGTTTACAAACCCTAGAACCTCGTCTCTATTATGTCTATATACCTTATCGTTATCAGGATGATATTCCTGTATACGATACGTCCCTCGCTCAGTTTAATATGGGAACGGCATTTACAGAAAATCGCTATGTAGGTGGTTGGGACCGTATTAATGACGCAAACCAAGTGACTTTAGGATTGACATCGCGTTGGTTAGATATGGAAACGGGTAATGAGCGTATGGTGGCTCAGATTGCGCAGCGTTTCTATCTACAAAAACCTAAAGTGGCGCTTCGCAATGAGCGTGTAGGTTTGGAGAATCGTTCTGAGTTTTTAGGGAACTTGTCGGTTGCCGTGACAGATAAGTTCAACACTGAAGTGGGTGTACAACTAGATACTTATAATCGCAAGATGGCTCAAGGCTATGCGTCTATTCGCTGGTTCCCTAAGCGTTTAACCTCTTTATCGTTGACGTATCGTTATCAACGTGACCCGTTTTACTATAATGAAAATAATCAGCTTTATGGTTATCAGTTACAAGGTAAAAACAATATCAGTGTAGCTGGTCAATGGCCAATTACAGAAAACCTCTATATGGTGGGACGTCACGACTATTCGATTAAAGAACGTCGTTCAACCCAATCGATTATTGGTATGGAATACAAAGGTGACTGCTGTTGGACAAGTCGAGTTGTCTTTCAACGTTATGCGGTTTCCAAAGAAAAAACAAATACTTCGGTCTTTTTTCAGTTAGAATTAACAGGTCTAGGTGCTGTTGGTTCGGATCCGATGGAATTGCTGCGTGACAGTATTCCAGGGTATCAAAACATTAAAGATCCAAAAACAGTTCAATCTCCTTTTGAAAGGTATGAATAAACACATGCAACAATCAAAAAATTGGTTAAAAATTGCTTTAGTTGCTTTGCCTGGTTTAGTGTTGACTGCGCCAGAAGCGGTCGCACAGAAAAAGACGACGAGTGCTAAGCAACAAGCACAGGGGAATTTTGCTGACGGTATTGCGGCGATTGTCAATACCGATGTTATTACTCAAAAAGAGTTAAATAACCGTATGTCGGCGATGCGTGTATCGGGTAATCCTCAACCACGCGAGGCGGTCTTATCAACATTGATTGATGAGCATTTGATGAATGTTGAGGCCGATTTACAAGGTATTCGTGTCACACCGGGTCATTTACAACAAGTACTTGGTGAAATCGCTGCTGAAAATAATATGACGGTCGCCCAATTGCAAGCGGCGGCTAAACAGCATGGTATCAAATGGGACGAATATACCGCTAATATTGCTCAACAGGTGCGTATGGAAGAGTTGCGTACGCGTGTTGTACAGTCTCGTGTGCATGTGAGTGAGTTTGATGTGGACGCTTTCTTACGTCAAAATCCGACAGGGATGTATCCAGAGTACAAACAACCGATTAAATATGAACCACGTTATGAAAAGCGTGAGGTGGTAGAGCGTAGCTTTGATCCTAAAGCGATTGCTTTCCAACATATTTTTGTTCGTGTGCCTGATAACTCTCCTCCAGATGTTGTAGAAGCTGCTCGTAAAAAAGCCAATGAAGCTTTGGCTAAGATTCGTCGTGGTCAGAGCTTTGCAAGTGTGGCACGTCAATATTCAGAAGGTCCTGAAGCACAAAATGGTGGTGATTTAGGTATTCGTATGAATGAAGATTGGCCAGCTTTGTTTATGAGCGCGACTAAAAACGTTCGTGATGGCTCAACAACAGGTGTATTTAAAGCACCTAACGGCTTCCATATTTTAAAAGTGGTAGAGCGTCGTGGTTTAATTAACGAACGCCGTAAAGTGGTTAGTGTTCGTTTACCTGATCCGCCACAACCTCAATTATCACCACGTGAGCAAGCAGCGCGTCAGAATGGTCCTGTAGAAGTAACAGAGTCTCATGTACGTCATATTTTAGTCCGTATCACACCGGTATTCTCTGACGCCCAAGCCAAGGCTCGTATTGATGAGATTTATCAGCGTTTACAAGCGGGTGAGCCTTTTGCTGATGTTGCTTTAAAATACTCTCAAGACTCTTCAGCTTCTTTGGGTGGTGATATTGGTTGGTTAGCGCCTGGTCAAGCAGATCCAGCCTTTGAGCAAGCTACTTTTGCACTACAACCGGGTCAAGTGAGTGGTCCAGTACGTAGTCAATTTGGTTGGCATATTATTGAAGTGCTCGATCGCCGTACTGAAGATAAGCAAGCACAGATTCGTCGTGACTTAGCTCGTGAGACACTATACCAACAACAAGGTGAAAATGTCTTACAAGACTGGTTGCGTCAATTACGCACGCAAGCGTATATTGATAATCGAATCACTGGTGAAAAGACAGTTCGTTAACGATGGCGCAACATAAAGCACGTAAACGCTTTGGTCAGAATTTCTTAACTGACCAAAGCATTCCAGAGGCGATTGTTCGCGCGATTAATCCAGAAGCCTCTGATACAGTCATTGAGATTGGTCCGGGGCTTTCTGCCTTGACTAATCCTCTCCTAGATAAGCTTGAGCATTTACGCGTTATCGAGATTGACCGTGATTTGGCAGCTCGTTTGCGTAATCACTATAGTCCGAAGCGACTCACTGTTATTGAGGCAGATGCTTTGACGGTTGATTTTAGTCAGTTTGGTCAGGGTGTTCGTATTGTCGGCAATTTACCTTATAACATCTCTAGTCCCTTGCTGTTTCATTTGATGGAGGCAGCGGACTATGTACGAGACCAGCACTTTATGTTGCAAAAAGAGGTGATTGACCGTATGGTGGCACAACCTGGTGATAGTGAATATGGTCGCTTATCGGTGATGTTGCAGACGCGTTATAAGATGTACTCCTTATTTGATGTCCCACCAGAATGTTTTGACCCACCACCAAAAGTGATGTCTTCGGTGGTTCGTATGATTCCATTGGGAGCAGACCGTCCAATCGCTAAAGATCAAGCCTTGTTTGCTCGTCTGGTGACGCAAGCGTTTGCACAGCGACGCAAGATGTTGCGTGGTTCTCTCAAAGAGTGGCAATTAGATTGGCAAGCCTTAGGTATTCCAGAAACAGCGCGAGCAGAAGAGCTGAGTGTGGCTGACTTTATTCGTATGGCTGATTTCTGTACAGATAGGGCTTCTGTTTAAAATTAGTGTATATAAAATTTTTACAGTACCCACTATAAAAAATCCCCGTATTAAGCGGGGATTCGTATTTATGGGCTAGGTATGATGATTAAAGCAATACCAAGCTTAATAACCATACGGTGATAATGCCAGCAATACCTTGAATAAGGGTTGCGGCTGTTTGAGCTTTATAAGCAGTAGCAACTTTCATGCGGCTGAATTGGCTCACCACCCAGAAGAAACTGTCATTGGCATGAGAAACGGTCATTGCACCAGCACCAATCGCCATAACGGTTAGGACACGACCCATATCAGAATCTAGACCTAATTGTGCTAACATCGGCGCCACAAGTGCTGATGTGGCTACAAGCGCAACGGTTGTTGAGCCTTGGGCTGTTTTCAGTGCTGCCGCAACGATAAATGGCATAAAGATACCAACACCTAGGCTAGATAAGGTCTGACCAAGATAATCGCCAAGAGATGTGGCTTTTAAAATCGCACCAAATGAACCGCCAGCACCTGTGATAAGGAGGATAGGGGCAGCTAATACAATCCCTTCGACTACCACTTTATTAAATTCATCGGCTTTGCTGCTGCCTTTTAATAGACCTAAAGCCGCGACTAAACCAGCGAGAAGTGCAATAACAGGCTGACCGAAGAAAGCTAATACTTGAGCAACAATACCTGTGCCTAATGGTTTGCTAGGAAAGGCAACAATAGTGCCTAAGCAGATTAAAGCGATAGGAAGAATAATCGGCAAGAAGGCCTGTGTGGCTGAAGGTAATTGACCATAGCTCTTGCGAAGCTCTGCTGTTTTTTCAAGTTGTTCAGCGTGAATTTCTGGGAGAAGTTCGATATCTTGTTTTAAGAAACGATTTGCCCACCATAAACCAGCCATCGCCGTCACAAAAGCAACAAAAAGACCGACTAAAATCACTAAACCTAGGTTACTCTCTAGACCAAGGTTAGCAGAGGCTGCAATAGGACCCGGTGTAGGTGGTACAAAGGTATGGCTAGCATATAAGCCAGTTGCCAAAGCAACACTCATCGCAACAAGAGAAACTTTCATCTGTTTAGCGAGAGCTTCTTTAAGTGAGTTGAGGATGATATAACCTGAGTCGCAGAATACAGGAATAGAAACGAGATAACCGATAATTGAGATAGTGAGCGTAGGGAAACGTTTGCCCATCACTTTAATCACAGTTTCAGCCAAGGTAATAGCCGCACCTGTACGCTCTAGAATCACACCGATGATAGTGCCGATGGCGATGACTAAACCGATACCGCCTAGAATGCCACCAAAGCCAGTGGTCACATGCTTGACGATTTCATTGCTAGGCACTTGGTAGGCAAAACCACCAATAAGGGCAGCACCTAATAAGGCGAGGAATGGATGTAATTTAAGTTTGGTGGTTGCTACGACAATAAAAGCAATCAACAATGCCAAGATAAGCACGAGTGTCATGAGGCTCTTCCTGTAAAAAGATAGTTTTAAATATAAAAAATTAGAACGTAAAAAATAATCTTGTGCAATAGAGGAAAGTGCCTATATCGCTTTGCTCATCCATAATCGAATTAAATCGTTTGTTTTTTGTCTGAGTAGCGGAGCACATTGTGCCATCGATTCCTGCAGAGTGAGGGGACCGCTGCTAATGCTAAAAGCGGCGGTTAAGCCTTGGGTATAAAGGTCTTGATAATGCCCATGGACAGCACCACCCAAGGCAATTAGCGGTTTCTTATATTGTTGGCTAAGTGCCGCAATACCGGCAATGGTTTTACCTTGTAGGGTTTGCTCATCAATACAACCTTCGCCTGTGATGACTAAATCGGCTTCTTGAATATGTGCGGCTAACTGAGAATATTCAGCAATCACATCAATCCCCGGTTTAAAGGTGGCATTGAGAAAGCTGAGTGCTGCAAAACCTAAACCTCCTGCGGCACCTGCACCGGCGAGCTGGCTGCAATCTTTGTTGAGAGATTGTGCCACGAGTTCGGCATAGCGTTGGTGACAGGCATTGAGGTCAATAACTTGTTCTGGTGTTGCCCCTTTTTGTGGACCAAAAATATGAGAGGCACCTTGTAATCCACAAAGTGGGTTACGTACATCAGAGGCTAGTACGATTTCTAAGTCTAGTAGACGAGAATCTAAAGCCGAGGTATCAATACTATGGATACGGCAGAAAGCTTGCGGTGTGTGGTCGTCCACTAGGTAAGATTGCTGGTCATAGAATTTTACTCCTAAGGCGCTCACCATACCTAATCCAGCGTCATTAGTGGCAGACCCACCTAAACCTAGAATTAATCGTTTGATAGGGTAGTTGAGGGCTTCTTTAATCAGTAAACCCACGCCATAGGTTGATGAGGTGTAGATATTTCTATCCGCTTTAGCGATTTGTTCTAAGCCTGCCGCAGAAGCCATTTCAATTACTGCTGTATCTTCATCGATGAGCGCCCATTGTGCGGTGATAGCTTGTCCGAGAGCATTCACCGTTGGGCTGCTAATCAGGCGACTATTCGTGCTTTGAGCGATAGCAGCGACAGTGCCTTCGCCACCATCAGCCATAGGAATGCAGTAAATAGTCGCTTCGGGACAGGCGTCAAGAATACCTTGTTTGATAGCAACAGCAGCATCAGCCGCAGAGAGACTCTCTTTGAAAGAGTCGGGCGCAACAACAATAATCATGATAGAGAAAAAATAAAAAATTAATCGTGTAAGCCTTTACCTGCGGCATTCATATCTTTGCGTTCGATAAATTCGATTTTATAGCCGTCTGGATCCTCAATAAAGGCAATCACAGTGGTGCCACCTTTTACAGGACCTGCTTCGCGAGTCACTTTACCACCTGCTTTTTTTACCGCTTCACAAGCCGCATAGGCATCAGGTACGCCAATAGCAATATGCCCATAAGCTGTTCCTAAATCGTAGCTATCAACACCGTAGTTGTAAGTTAATTCGAGTTCGGCTTGTTCGGGGTTAGCTGCAAAGCCTAAAAAAGCGAGGTCGTATTGATATTCTGGATTTGATGAGGTGCGGATAACTTTCATACCGAGCACTTTAGTGTAGAACTCAATAGAACGTTCCATATTACCGACACGGAGCATAGTGTGTAAAAACTGCATGATAAATTCCTTTAAGTGGTTATTTTAAAAATACGAGTGATTGTTTAGCGATAGCTGCTTTTGCGGTTTCATAGCCCGGCATAATTTCACCCACTTCTTGCCAAAACGCTTTGCTGTGGTTCATATGCTTGAGGTGAGCTAATTCGTGTGCAATCACATAATCAATTTGTTCTGGTGGTAAATGGATAAGCCGCCAATTTAAGCCAATTACTCCAGCACTATTACATTGTCCCCAACTACGCATCGCTTTACTGATACGGAAAGCGCGTGGTTGGCGACCAGTTTGTTGATAAAACCATTCTAAGCGAGATTTAAACCATTGATAGGCTTGTTGTTTGAGCCAGTATTCACAGGAATCTTGTACACTAACTCCCAGTAGTTTATGAGCTTTATCGTCGATAAGCAGAATATCCCCATCTTGTGGATGGTTATTATCGCCCATAAAGAGAGGAAGGTCATTGGCAAAGTGTTGTTTTAATTCAATTGACTTGCCGAGATAAAGAATATGCTTATCCAGTTCCCATTGATTAATAATAGGGCGACGAGCTTCGAATTCCTTAAGTCTATTTACAATCCATGTGC
Organism: Pelistega sp.; assembly: GCA_034093535.1. GTDB lineage: Bacteria > Pseudomonadota > Gammaproteobacteria > Burkholderiales > Burkholderiaceae_B > Taylorella. Next base: position 12,935 of record JAXECN010000068.1, on the reverse strand, counting down.
AAAAACGCCGAATATAGCGTTCGGCATTGCTAATAGGGTCGCTTAAGTTAGTGCGTACAATAACCCCATCATAGCCTACTTTAAGACTAAAGCTAGCACGACGAACACGTTTGAACGTGTAGTTGATAAGCCCCGCATTGGTGCGAACACTATGATAACTTGTCTGCATAAACTTCAGGGTTAAGGACGCGCATTTCCGCTTCAATCCAGTTTTCAACTTGTTGGTTGAGCTCTTCTGTGCTTAAACCCGCAGGAGAGATGGCTGGACCAATAGAAACCGTAATTACACCGGGCTTTTTGAGAAAAGATTGGCGAGGCCAACACATACCAGCATTAAGCGCCACTGGAACGACAGGATATTGGGTATGTACCGCTAAACGTGCACCCCCGAGCTTATAGCGACCTGTTTCGCCGACTGGCATACGTGTACCTTCGGGGAAAATGACAACATTACGGTCGTCATCTAGGCGTTTTTTGCCTTTTTCCATCACTTGTGCCATCGCATCGCGTCCTGCGCTACGGTCGATAGCGATTTGTTGTACGCTAGCTAAGCCCCAACCAAAGAAAGGAATATAGTTGAGCTCTTTTTTGTGTACATAGGTCAGGCTGCGTTTAAAGAGTGTAGGGAAGAAGATAGTTTCCCACGCTGATTGATGTTTGGATAAATAGATTGCCGCTTGGTCAGGAATATTTTCTAGACCTTTGACTTCATAGCGAATACCACAGATAACTTTTGCTCCCCAAATAATGGCACGATTCCAATAGACAATAATTGCCCATCGCCATTTCAAGGGTAAAAGTAATAAAAACCCAGAAAGTACACCAAAGATAATCGTAAAAATACTGAGGTAAATGGTAAACAGAGTCGAGCGGAGATAAATCATAATTATGTCTCAAGAAGTTTTTCAGCGACTTCTAATAAGTTATTGTGTACAACTGTTCCTGTTGGTAAATCCCCTTTGGCTAAGGTCTTCTGACCATTGCCAGTGAGAACCAAACATGTTCTGAAACCTGCTGTTGAGGCAGCTTGTAAATCACGTAAGCTATCGCCAACCGCTAAAAATTGTGATGCATCACTAATGGCATAGCGTTTTTTAATTTCATTAAACATACCCGGGAGAGGTTTGCGACAATCGCAGTTCTCTTCGGGATGATGAGGACAAATAAAAAACGCGTCAATACTAGCACCCAACCCTTTTAATAGGGTTTGTAGCTTCTTATGCATAGCATTTAGGTCGTGTATGCTAAATAAGCCACGACCGAGACCGGATTGATTAGTCGCTACAACAATCTTATAGCCTGCATGGTAGAGTTGAGCAATAGCTTCAATACTACCAGGCAAGGCTTCCCATTCATCTGCACTTTTTACGAATTCGGCGCTTTCGTGATTGATAACGCCGTCTCGGTCTAGAATGATTAACTTCATTGAGCGAGTTTTGATAAGTCAGCGACTAAGTTCATCGTAGAGTGCAGTTTATTTAACAGAGCTAAGCGATTTTGACGAACAGCAGGGTCTTCTGCCATCACCATCACATCGTTAAAGAAACTGTCGACAGCATCACGTGTTTTAGCGACGCTTTGTAGCGCTTGAGTAAACTCTGCCTTAGCGAAATGCTCTTGAGCAATAGGAGCAACTTCATCAATCACTTTTGCTAGTGCAATTTCTGCGCTATCAGTTAATTTACTTGAGTCAACTGTACCTACATCACCTTCAACTTTCTTCAGTAGGTTGCCAATACGCTTATTCGCTGCAGCTAGACTCGCCGCTTCAGGAAGTGCGTTAAATTGGCTTACCGCATTGACACGAGCAACGACCTCGTCGAGGTCAGGATTGAGGGCGAGTACAGCGTCCACCACAAAGCGATCATTGCTGCCTTGTAGTTGATTGCGTAGGCGCTCAAAAATAAATGCTTGTACTTCAGTTGCTGTTTCTGGGTTAATATCGACACCAGTAAATAGGCTTTGTGCAAATTTCAGTAGGTCAAGGAGCTTAAGTTTATCGGCACGATTGAAGAATTGACCTTGTTGGAGGGCATCAAAAGCACTAATGGTACCTAATGCAGCACGACGTAATGCATAAGGATCGCGCTCACCGGTTGGAACTAAACCAATTCCCCAAATACCGACTAAGGTCTCAATACGCTCAGCGATAAATAAGGCAGCACTGGTCAGATTTTGTGCAGATACTTCTTTATCAAAACGCACTAAATATTGGTCAGCGAGTGCTTGTACCACATCAGCAGATTCTCCCTCGCCTAAAGCATAGTAAGCACCGATAATCCCTTGGAGCTCTGGGAACTCGCCTACCATGTTAGAGGTTAAGTCTGCTTTAGCTAAGAACGCCGCACGGTCAGCTTGTTGAACATCAGCACCAATCTTCTCGGCAATATAACGAGATAGGGCGCGAACACGCTCGACACGGGCAAGTTGAGTGCCTAGTTTGTTGTGGTAGACGATAGTGCCTAATTGTTCAACACGATTAGCTAGTGATTGCTTGCGGTCTGTGTTAAAGAAGAATTCTGCATCGGCAAGACGAGGACGAACAACACGCTCATTACCCTCAATGATATGACGAGGGTCTTTGACTTGCATATTGCTCACAATCAGGAAGCGGTTATTCAGCTTGCCGGTATTCTTGTCAAATAACGGGAAGTATTTTTGGTTAGCACGCATGGTCAGAATTAAGCATTCTTGTGCAACGGCTAAGAATTTTTCTTCAAATTGACCCACATAGACAGTAGGGTGCTCTACTAATGAAGTCACTTCTTCTAAAAGTTCTTCGACCGCCGGTTCATCACCAATCGTTAGGTTCAGTTCAGCCGCTTTTTGTTGAAGTGCTTCACGAATCATCTCTAGACGTTTATCGTAAGAGGCAATCACCATACCTTCTTTTTCTAACTGCTCTTCGTAACTAGATGCATTATCTAAGGCAAAAAATACTTTGCCCATAAAACGGTGACCATGCGTGATATTGCTGGCTTCAAGACCGAGTACGCTGGCTGGAATGACTTCATCGCCATAAAGCGTGACTAAGCCATGTGCTGGACGGACAAATTTTACGGTTGTTTTGCCGTCAGTAAGTTGATAACGCATAACTTTAGGAATCGGTAGGCTTTCGATGGCTTTATCGATAATGCTTTGTAAAACCTGTGTGAGTTGAGCGCCAGCCGCTTTACCTTTTGCGATGAGATAATCTTGTTTGCCATCAGACTCTTGCGCTAGGTCAGCAACGCTTAGGTGTTCTAAGCCTTTGCTCGCTAATTTTTTCAATAAAGCAGGTGTGGCTTGTCCATTGGCATCTAGACCGACTTTAACTGGCATCAGTTTCTCAGCAAAGTCTTGCTCTGGTGCTTGAGCTAAAACATTTTCTACGCATACGGCTAGACGGCGTGGTGTAGCAAAACTCTTGAATGCATTGCCAGCCTCAATCAGATTAGCCTTAGTGAGGTCGCTGACGATACTTTGAGCAAAGGCATCGCCGAGACGACGCAATGCTTTTGGCGGTAATTCTTCAGTGAATAATTCGATAAGTAGTGGTTTTGTTGTCATGATTATTTTGCCTCCGCTAACATAGGGAAGCCCAGTCTTTCACGAGAGTCGTAGTAGCATTGTGCGACGGCACGCGATAGGTTACGGATACGTCCAATATAGGTAGCACGCTCAGTGACACTGATGGCATTACGGGCATCTAATAAGTTAAAGGTATGTGCTGCTTTGAGGACTTGCTCATAAGCTGGTAATGCCAATGGATTTTCAAGTTCCATCAGTTTTTTAGCTTGTGCTTCATAGTCATTAAAATGAGCAAATAAGACGTCAATATCCGCATACTCAAAATTATAGGTAGATTGCTCTACTTCATTTTGATGGAAGACATCGCGATAGTAAATCTTGTCCCCATTTGGACGGATAGTCCATACCAAATCATAAACACTTTCAACGTTTTGGAGATACATGGCAATACGCTCTAAACCATAGGTAATTTCACCTGTGGTCGCAGGACAGTCTAAGCCACCAACTTGTTGGAAGTAGGTGAACTGAGTGACTTCCATACCATTGAGCCATACCTCCCAGCCTAGACCCCAAGCACCTAGTGTAGGGTTTTCCCAGTCATCTTCAACAAAGCGAATATCATGCTCTTCAGGATTAATACCGAGTGCTTTAAGTGAACCGATATATAAGTCAAGAATATTCGGTGGAGCTGGTTTTAGCACAACTTGGTATTGATAGTAATGTTGTAAACGGTTTGGGTTTTCGCCATAACGACCATCTTTAGGGCGGCGAGAGGGCTGTACATAAGCCGCAAACCAAGGCTCAGGACCAATGGCGCGTAAGAATGTCGCTGTGTGAGAAGTCCCCGCACCGACTTCCATATCATAAGGTTGTAAAAGGGCACAACCTTGTTCACCCCAGTAGTTTTGTAAAGTGAGAATAATTTGCTGAAAGGTAAGCATATAAGTTACTCAGACGTAAAAATAAAATAATGCTTAATTCTAGCATGACGCCTGTATGGCTTGCATAAGAAAGCCAGCGAAGAGCATATTAAGGTTTGTCTGTATTTACAAGAAGAAAGCAATTGACTACAGTGAAGAGAATAGTTGTTCAACGAATAAAGTGAGGGAGCTGTTAATGACAACTGAACCATTAGTCATTTCTGAAAAAATTGGTCGCGTCTTGGTGATTACGATTAATCGTCCTGAGTCGCGCAATGCACTGACTTATGATACGTCTTTTGCCTTGGCGGAGGCGATTGATGAGTTAGATCGCAACCCAGATTTGTCTTTGGCAATTTTACGCGGTCAGGGTGAGCATTTTTGTGCAGGTATGGACTTAAAAGAGTTTGCCAAGACACAGCGTCGTGCTGTGGTGCCGGGGCGTGGGTTAGGCGGATTGTGTGAAGCATTGCCTAAGAAACCGCTCATTGCTGCCGTAGAAGGGTATGCCTTGGCAGGTGGTTTTGAGTTGGTTTTAGCATGTGATTTAATCATCGCATCGAGTGCTGCAAAGTTTGGTCTACCAGAGGCTAAGCGTGGTCTGGTGCCTGGCTCGGGTGGTATGTTACGTCTGCCCCAACGCCTGCCTTATCATGTGGCGATGGAGTTGCTCTTGACAGGCGATATGGTAGATGCGAATCGTGCACATCAGTTGGGTTTGGTTAATGAGATCGTAGAGCCAGGTCAGGCATTGGACGCTGCTTTAGCCTTGGCGCAGCGTATTGCGGCTAACGGACCACTTTCACTGAAAGTGATTAAACAAGTGGTGATTGAATCACAAGGCTGGTCGCCAGAAGATATGTTTGCCTTACAACAACCGCGTATGGCACATATTTTTACTTCGCATGATGCCAAAGAGGGGGCAACCGCTTTTGCAGAAAAACGTGCGCCTGTTTGGAAAGGTGAGTAATTCACCCAAAATTTGGTGAGATACTAGCCGAGCTCCCAGTAAATAAAGTATGATGTAGGTATCTATTTCATTACTGAGTTTATTGGGAGTTTTTTATGGCAGTTGTCATTAAAGAAGCTGATTTAGTGCAATCGATTGCTGATGCAGTGCAATTTATTAGTTATTATCATCCACAAGACTATATTCAACATTTGGCACGTGCTTATGAGCGTGAACAAAGTCCAGCGGCAAAAGACGCTATTGCACAAATCCTGACAAACTCACGTATGTGTGCTGAGGGTCATCGTCCTATCTGTCAAGACACTGGTATTGTGAACGTGTTCTTGAAAATTGGTATGGATGTTAAGCTTGAGTTGAGCAAAACTCTACAAGAAGCCTGTGATGAGGGGGTGCGTCGTGGTTATCTTGATCCAGATAATAAATTGCGTGCCTCTGTATTAGCAGACCCAATCTTTGAGCGCAAGAATACTCGTGATAATACCCCTTGTATCGTATCAGTTGAATTGGTACCGGGTAATACGATTGATGTTCAAGTAGCGGCAAAAGGCGGTGGTTCTGAGAATAAAACTAAATTTGCCATGTTAAACCCAAGCGATAATATCGTGGATTGGGTCTTAAAAACTGTGCCACAGATGGGTGCAGGTTGGTGTCCTCCGGGGATGTTAGGTATCGGTATCGGTGGTACAGCTGAAAAAGCGATGTTGATGGCAAAACAAGCATTGATGGAAGACATCGATATGTATGAGCTATTAGCACGTGGTCCGCAGAATAAATTAGAAGAACTTCGTATCGAACTTTATGAAAAAGTGAATGCTTTAGGTATTGGTGCTCAAGGTCTAGGTGGCTTGACGACAGTCCTTGACGTTAAGATTAATACATTCCCAACCCATGCGGCTTCTAAACCTATTGCGATGATTCCTAACTGTGCAGCAACTCGCCATGTTCATTTCGTTTTAGATGGTAGTGGTGTAGCTGAGTTGCCAGTCCCTTCTTTAGACTCTTGGCCAGATGTGCATTGGGCGCCAGACTATAATAAGTCAACACAAGTGAATTTGGATACGCTCACTAAAGAAGAAGTAGCGAGCTGGAAGCCAGGTCAGACTCTATTATTAAACGGTAAGATGTTGACAGGTCGTGATGCAGCACATAAACGTATCCAAGATATGTTGGCTAAGGGTGAAAAATTACCGGTAGACTTCACTAATCGCGTGATTTACTACGTGGGTCCAGTTGACCCAGTGCGTGATGAAGTTGTTGGTCCTGCAGGTCCAACAACAGCTACACGTATGGATAAATTCACCGATATGATGTTGGCGAATACTGGACTGATTGCTATGATTGGTAAAGCAGAGCGTGGTCCAGCAGCGATTGAAGCGATTCAAAAACATAAATCAGCGTATTTGATGGCGGTTGGCGGTTCAGCTTACCTTGTTTCTAAAGCTATCCGCAATGCTAAGGTCGTTGGTTTTGAAGACCTAGGTATGGAAGCGATTTATGAATTTGAGGTAAAAGATATGCCAGTGACTGTGGCTGTTGATGCCGCAGGTACATCAGTGCATACGACAGGTCCTGCTGAGTGGAAAGTCAATATTGAAAACCTCAAAAAATAATTAAGGTTTAACTTCACATATCGCTTAAAAAGAGCAAATCTTGATGGTTTGCTCTTTTTTTTCGAATAAAGCTTAGTTGGAAGAAGTAGGGGTCAAAATCATTTGTCGAAATCTCTGCTATTTGTCAAGTAAAAAATAAAATAGTTGCAAGATATCGACTATTTTTAGCTAAATAGCGTCATGTTTGCACCAAATTGAGGATTTTTTCATAATAGGGAAAACACCAGTTGAAGAAATGGCTTGTAACAGGTTATAAACCTACTGTTACTTAAATAGGTCAACTCATTAACAGAAGGAAATGATTTATGAAAGCTTCTAAGAAAATTTTATTAGGTGCTCTATTCTCAGCATTTGCTGGTGTAGCATCTGCTAATGGTGGTACTTTAGTGTACTGTTCTGAGGGTAGTCCAGCAGGTTTTGACTCTGCGCAATACTCTGCAGGTACAGACTTTGACGCAAGTGCTAACAACGTGATGAACCGCCTTTTAGAGTTCCCTCGCGGTGGTACAAAAGCAGGCCCAGGTCTTGCTGAGAAATTTGATGTGTCTGATGATGGCTTAACATACACTTTCCATCTTCGTAAAGGCGTTAAATGGCATACAACAAGCTACTTTACGCCAACGCGTGATTTTAATGCAGATGACGTAGTATGGACATTTGACCGTTTAGGCAATGCTGAGAATCCTTTCAATAAAGCATACCCAGCTGAGTTCCCATACTTCACTTACTCAGGCTTAAAATCTAACATTAAATCTGTTGAAAAGGTTGACGATTACACAGTTAAAATCACATTGAACAAAAATGACGCTTCATTTGTTCAAACATTAGCGATGCCAATCGGTTCTATCTACTCTAAAGAGTACATGGAAAAATTAATGGCTGACGGTAAGGCTGAGCTAATCAACCAACAACCAGTGGGTACAGGTCCATTCATCTTCCAACGTTACCAAAAAGACGCTTCAATCCGCTATAAAGCGAATAAAGACTACTGGGACAAAGAAGATATGCCTTTAGTCGATAACTTGGTATTTGCGATTACTACTGATGGTTCAGTACGCTATCAAAAAGTAAAAGCGGGCGAATGTAACATCATGTCATTCCCATTACCAGCAGATATCGAGAAGATGAAAGCAGATAACTCAATCAACGTATTGAGCAACCCAGGCTTTAACGTAGGCTTCATCTACTACAACACAGAAAAAGGTCCATTCAAGAATGCGGACGTTCGTGTTGCATTAGACTATGCAATGAACAAAGACGCTATTATTGAGGCGGTTTACGGCGGTCAAGGTCAACGTGCACCTAACCCAATCCCACCATCTCAATGGTCTTACAACGAGAATATTAAACCTCGTGAGTACAGTGTTGAAAAAGCTAAAGAGTTACTTGCTAAAGCGGGTTACCCAGATGGCTTTGAAACAACATTATGGACACTTCCAGTACAACGTCCATACAACCCTAATGGTCGTTTAATGGGTGAGTTAGTACAAGCTGACTGGGCAAAAGTAGGTGTTAAAGTTAACCTAATGACATACGAGTGGGGTGAGTACCTCAAACGTGCTAAAGAAGGTCAGCATGATATCGTGATGGTAGGTTGGACAGGCGATAATGGTGACCCAGATAACTGGTTCGGTACATTATTCGGCTGTGAATCAATCGGTGGTTCTAACTACTCTCGTTTCTGTTATGAACCATTCCAAAAAATCGTAGAAGAAGCTCGTGAACTTAACGACGAGGCAGCTCGTACTAAGCTTTATACACAAGCTCAAGAAATCTTCTACGAGCAAACACCAGGTTCACCAATTGGTACATCTATTGTTAACGTACCAACAACGAAAAACGTTGATGGCTTCAAAATCAGTCCATTTGGTGCATTCCAATTCACTGGTGTAAGTGTTAAAAAATAATTAACGCTTATTGAGTAGAGAAAAAGAGTGGGATCGTCGATTCCACTCTTTTGTCGTTTTTAATAATAGTTGAGTTTTTTGCTCAACATTAGGGCCGTGCAGACGGGATAATAATATGTTTCTATTTCTGCTCAAACGAATTCTGGTATTAATACCGACTTTTTTTGGTATTACGCTATTAACATTCTTGTTAATTCATGCCATTCCTGGCGATCCTGTGCTAATTATGTTGGGCGAGCGTTCTAATGACCCAGCGGTTTATGCCAGTATGATGGCGAAATTGGGGCTTGATCAGCCTCTTTATGTGCAATATTTTAATTATTTAGGCAATCTGTTTTCAGGTGACTTGGGTAAGTCATTTGTGACTAGCCGTAGCGTCTGGGATGAGTTTATTTCATTATTCCCAGCGACACTGGAGTTAGGGGTATCAGCGCTGTTATTTGGTACTTTCTTTGGTATCTTACTAGGTGTCTTAGCGGCAGTTAAACGTGGCTCTATTTTTGACCATGGGGTGATGGGGCTGTCATTGACAGGTTACTCAATGCCAATTTTCTGGTGGGGCTTAATGCTCATTATGCTTTTCTCAAGCATGTTAGGTCTAACCCCTGTTTCTGGTCGTATTAGCCTTTTATATGATGTAGAACCACGTACAGGCTTTATGCTGATTGACGCTTGGTTGGCAGAGTCGGCAGATGACTTTAACAAGGGAGCATTTTTAGATGCTATCCATCATCTTATCTTACCGACAATTGTGCTAGGTACGATTCCGTTAGCCGTGATTTCGCGTATGACACGTTCATCAATGCTCGAAGTGATGGGAGAGGATTATGTTCGTACAGCGCGAGCAAAAGGCTTATCACCACGTCGAGTGATTTTTGTGCATACATTACGTAATGCCTTAATTGCTGTGGTAACGGTGATTGGTTTACAAATCGGTAGTTTGGTGGGTGGAGCCGTCTTAACAGAGACGATTTTCTCTTGGCCAGGGATTGGTAAATGGTTGGTTGACTCTATTTTCCGCCGTGACTATCCAGTTGTACAGAATGGTCTCTTAATGGTGGCTACCATGATTATTATCGTCAATTTATTGGTTGATGTGGTTTACGGTATTGTAAATCCACGTATTCGCCACTCTCGCTAAGGAAGTATGATGACAAACGTGGTTACATCAACAGAAAATACAAACGTGGTGAGTTATCCTTCGCCACTCAAAGAGTTCGTTACCCATTTTATGCGCAATAAGGGTGCGGTGATTGGACTCATCTTCTTAATCATCATGATATTGGCAGCTATTTTTGCGCCTTATATTGCACCGCATAGCCCGATTGAACAATTCCGTGGCAATATGTTGCAGCCACCGGCTTGGCAAGATGGTGGTTCTATGCAGTTTATTCTAGGCACGGATGAAGCAGGACGTGATATTTTATCGCGAATCATTCATGGTGGACGTCTTTCTCTTTTCATCGGTATTAGTGCAGTAGTACTGACCTTAATTCCGGGGATTGTTTTAGGTTTATTAGCCGGTTTTTATCCTAAAGTGCTCGGTCAAGTGATTATGCGCTTTGCTGATATCATGATGGCACTGCCTTCTGTGTTATTAGCGATTGCGATTATGGCAATTCTCGGTCCTGGTATTGTTAATGCCATGATTGCGATTGCTGTCGTGGGTTTGCCAGCTTATATTCGTCTAGTGCGTGGCTCAGTGATGACAGAGTTGAGCAAAGATTATGTTGTTGCTTCTCGAGTATCAGGCGCAGGGATTTGGCGTCTGATGTTTGTAGCTGTATTACCTAACTGTATGGCACCGATTATCGTGCAAGCGACACTAGGTTTCTCATCGGCTATTCTTGATATTGCGGCATTGGGCTTCTTAGGCTTAGGTGTGCAACCACCGTCACCTGAGTGGGGGACGATGTTAGCAACAGCGCGTGAATATATTACACGTGCATGGTGGGTAGTGACTTTTCCGGGTCTCACCATCTTATTGACCGTATTAGCGATTAACTTGATGGGTGATGGATTGCGTGATGCACTGGATCCAAAACTTAAACAAGCAGCATAGAGGTGTCTAGCGATGAGTTTATTAGAAATTGAAAATCTATCAGTACGTTTTGGTACTGAAGAGAAGCCTTTTTATGCTGTAGACCGTTTAAGCGTCAATGTTGAAGAAGGTGAAATTCTAGGTATTGTGGGTGAGTCTGGCTCAGGTAAATCAGTCACAATGATGGCATTGATGGGACTCTTAGCCGGTCAAGGAAAAATCACGGCAGATAAGCTGATGTTTGATGGTAAAGATATGTTGAATATCTCGCCAAAAGAACGTCGCAAGATTATCGGTAAAGATATCTCTATGATTTTCCAAGACCCGATGACAGCACTTAATCCGAGTTTTACAGTAGGCTTTCAAATCGAAGAGGTACTTAAATTACATATCGGTCTTAAGGGCAAGGCTTTACGTCAACGAGCGATTGAATTGATGAAAATCGTGGAGATTCCAGAGCCAGAATCTCGTCTAGATGCCTATCCTCATCAATTATCTGGTGGTCTGAGTCAGCGTGTCGCTATTGCAATGGCGATTGCTTGTGAACCTAAACTATTGATTGCCGATGAACCAACAACCGCACTTGATGTGACCATTCAAGCTCAGATTATGGATCTATTAGTCAATCTTCAAAAAGAGAAGAATATGGCTTTGATTATGATTACGCATGATTTGGCAGTGGTTACTGAAGTTGCTCATAAAGTCTGTGTGATGTATGCTGGACAAGAGATTGAATTGGGTAAAATCCCTGAAATTTTCTATCACCCAGCACATCCTTATACGGAGGCTCTCTTATCGTCTATTCCTGAGTCTAGTCAGGGTGAGGCACGTCTACGCACCTTACCGGGTATTGTTCCTGGTCAATATGACCGTCCTACGGGCTGTTTGCTTTCACCACGTTGTCCTTATGTTGAGGATAGCTGTCGTCAGGGGCGTATTCACCTCGAACACTATAAAGAGCGTTCAGTGCGTTGTTTGAAACCTTTAATTGCGTTGGAGAAAGCACATGGCTAAAGTATTAAGTGTGCGTGATTTAGCGCGTCATTATGATGTATCGCGCGGGTTCTTAAAACCTAAAGCTACGGTAAAAGCCTTAAATGGTATTAGCTTTGATTTGGAAGAGGGTAAAACCTTGGCTATCGTAGGGGAGTCTGGCTCGGGTAAATCAACTTTAGCTCGTCAGTTAACCTTAATTGAAGAGCCTAGTACTGGTCAGGTATTCCTAGACGGTGTTGAGGTTAATCATAAAGACAAAGGGCAGATTAAATCATTACGCAGTAAAGTGCAGATGGTTTTCCAGAATCCATATGGTTCCTTAAATCCACGCCGTAAAATTGGTGATCAACTTTCTGAGCCTTTGGTTATTAATACCAATCTCAGTGCCACAGAGCGCAAACAGAAAGTCGATGAAATTATGAAAATCGTAGGCTTGCGTCCTGAGCATTATTATCGTTATCCACATATGTTTTCTGGTGGTCAGCGCCAACGTATTGCGATTGCACGTGCGATGATTTTAAATCCTAAAATTGTTATTGCGGATGAGCCAACCTCAGCATTGGATGTGTCGATTCAGGCACAAGTGCTGAACTTATTTATGGATTTACAGGACCAACTAAAAACAGCGTATGTGTTTATTTCGCATAACTTAGCCGTGGTTGAGCATGTGGCTGACGATGTGTTAGTGATGTATTTAGGTAAAGCCGTAGAACTGAGTGAAAAATCTAAGCTCTACCAAAAACCTTTACATCCTTATACACAGGCATTATTGTCGGCAACACCATCTATTCGTCCAGAAGAAAAACGTTTTAAAACGATTAAGATTAAGGGTGAATTACCTTCGCCGATTAATCCACCACCAGGGTGTTCGTTCCATAAGCGTTGCCCTCATGCGGTAGAGCGTTGTTCAAAAGAAGAGCCTTTATTGCGAGAAGTGGATGGTCGCCAAGTGGCATGTCATCTGGCAGAGCAGTTTGTGTA
>JAXECN010000067.1:0-12776 GCA_034093535.1 Pelistega sp. | reverse complement strand
AGGCATGACCTTACTTGTCCTATTATTTGTTTATCTAATGTCTGTTTAACGTGCTGACTTTAATGCACGTATTCAGCTAAATTTCAAAATTTTTCAAATACAAAATTCGAAAAACAACCAAATAAGCGTATAAATGGGTTAAGTCTATACGCCAATCACCAATAAAAAGCAGCATAAAACCGCCAGCCTTTTACTAGCAATCAGACACCTTAGCATTTTTTTGGCAATCCGTCAATGAAACTGTGGTTTTTTCTTTCTTATAAAACAATATGTTGCTTGCATTTTTGAAACATAAGCTTAACTTTATCAAGTTATGGGCAAATACCACCCCATCCATTCCCGACAAAACCTTTCACACAAAGCATCCACTCAAAAAAAACTCCTCCCTTGAATTGGGATTTTCGCTTGTCTTTCAAGAATTTATGTTAAAATTAAATACAAAATAATTGTATTTGTAATTGTTGTTGATATTCTCTCGCAATTACGCACCATAATTCTCATTAGTTATTTGGTAGACATATTATGCTTATTGCCTCTGTAGACGATGATCCAATCCAAGCTAGCTTAATCAAACAAACACTAACCCAAGCTGGTCATGAAGTCCATCACTTCAGTAGTGGTCGTGAGTGTTTAGCTGCGCTCAGTCAATCTAAGCGTTATGACCTCTTTCTACTAGACTGGGAATTACCTGACGTAACTGGCGTAGAGATTCTTGTTTGGGTACGTAATAATCTTGGCACACAAATCCCTGTCATCTTCCTCACTAACCGTACCGAAGATGCCGATTTATTACAAGCATTCCAACTCGGTGCTGATGACTATATTCATAAACCTTTCAGCCCAGCAATCCTTGCCGCTCGTGTAAATGCCAACTTACGTCGCAATACACCCACCACTCAAGTTCCATCTGAAGTGGTCGTTGGTCCTTATCGTTTTGATAATAATGCACGTAAAGCTTACTTACACGGTGAGCAAATTATCCTAGCTCCTAAAGAATTCGAATTGGCGAGCCTATTCTTCCGTAATATTGGTCGTCTATTCTCTCGTGATGCATTAAGCACCACTATCTGGAATCGTGAGATTCCTGCCACTTCTCGTACACTTGACACACATTTATCCAATGTCCGTCAAAAACTCAAAATTCACCCTGAGAATGGTGTGCAAATTGTGGCTTCTTACGCCCTTGGTTATCGATTAGAGCTTGTACAAGACTAATAAACTATATGAAGTTATTTACAACTAAGCATTTTCTAGCGGCAGGTCTTACCGTGGCATTTGCCCTCTCTCCTCTATCAACACAGGCTCAACCAGCCGGTGCTCGAGGAGATAACTTTATCTATATCATGCAACCCGGCGACAGTATTAGTAGTGTCGCCGAGCGTTTTACCAGCAAACCCAGCAACTGGCGCAAAATTAAGTCCTTTAATAAAATCAGTCAAGACAAACTTGTTCCTGTTGGTAAAGAAATTCTTGTACCGTTCTCTCTCATTGATACATTCCCTGACACGGCTAAGATTACGAGCCTTGTTGGTGATGTTACCGTCAATAATCAGGTCGCTGATAAGAACACAGTGATTGCCGAGTCATCTCGTATCCAGACGGGACACAATAGTACCGTTACTTTTAAATTGAGCAACGATAACGTTATCGCTATTGCACCAGACAGTATCGTCTATATCCAACGTCTACGCCAATTTGCTGGTACAGCACTTATCGATGCGATTTTTAAAACCGAACAAGGTGAATTCTCAGCAAAAGTAGAGAGCAATAATGGTGGCGTCGGTCGTTTTGAAATCCGTACACCTGTCAGTATTACAGGTGTGCGTGGCACGTCATTACGTAGCCGTGTAGATGCTGATGGCAATACCGTCATCGAATTGCTCAGTGGTAAAGCGGCAGTTGCCAATGCCAATAGCAAAAATGCTAAAGAAAATGCACTCCCTGCTAATCAAGGAGCCATCATTTCTTCATCAGGCAAGATTATACAAGCCATGCTTCCTGAGCCACCACAGTACACGACTCAGTTAGAGCCGAATGCCCTCATCGTCAATCTGCCTAATAACCCAGATGCTCAAGCACATATTATTCGCTATACGGCTGACGAGCGAGGTTTAATCGAGTTAGCTCGTTATCACTCAACCGAGTCAAAAGCGACCTTACCGCTACCGAGTGTTTCTTCGTTCTACCTCCAAGTACGTGCAGTCAACCAAGACGGTCTATCTGGTATTGATACGGCTCAATATATCGTTGTACCAACATCAAGCGAAGCTGACTCTGTTGCAGGTGCTAAAACGCCGCAAGCGGTATCGAAGAAATAATCTTTTTCCTCTCTTTTTGGAAGTAGTACTATGAACGGATCCCTAAGTGCCCGCTATCGCCGAGAATTCTTAGGGGTCGTTTTATTTGTGAGTTTCCTCACTGCTCTGTTGACTTACTTTATCCCAGTACAGTCAGCTGATCGTATTCTTTACGATATCTCTTTACGTAATGCTCATCATCGTCCAGCCAGTGACGATATTATCATTATTGCGATTGATGACCAGAGTCTTGACCAATTGGGCACATGGCCATGGCGACGTATTTTGCATGCCCAATTGCTGCGCCAACTCACGGCAGCCAAAGCCGTTGGCTATGATATTTCCTTTTTAGGTGCCTCTTACTATCCCGATGATGACGAGGAGTTTGCGCAAGCAATCAAAGAACATGGCAGAGTCGTACTCGCCAGCTTTTTTAATGAGGGTCAGCCACCTAGTCTACCCTATGAACCACTCTTACTAGAAACCAATCATATTGGCTCCATCAATATTCCTATTGATAGTGATGGATTAGTTCGTAAGCTAGACCGCTGGGCAAGCGATGGTTTCGATACCACGTATCATTTTAGTTTAGCCATGCTAATTGCCGCTGGCGCAGATCCTGTACAAATCGAACAAGATCAACTACCTGAGCGTGTCTCTATTCCGTTCACGGGACCTCCTAACCATTATCGAACCGTTTCTTATACTGATGTCTTAAATCTACGCATACCCGAGGACACCTTTAAAGACAAATATGTTTTTATTGGTGCATGGGCTACAGGTCTAGGTGATAAATTTCCAACACCTACCGCTACACAAAGCTTAAATATGTCAGGCGTAGAGATTCTGGCAAATGCCCTCCAAGCCGAAGTAGAAAATCGTTGGATTACTAATGCGAGCACGACGGTCGTACTTCTCGTCTCACTATTCTGGGTATTAAGCTATTGCATGATTGTACTCGTGCTCTCTCCTCGCAATATTATCGTGGCAAGTGTCGGCTTAGTCACCGTATTAGTGGTTAGCCATTTCCTCATCTTAAAATATTGCAATTTATGGATCCGTCTGGATCCTGCGCTATTTGTTACCTTGCTGGTCTATCCTCTTTGGAACTGGCGTATGCAAGAGCTTGTACTCAAACAAATGCACCGTGAGATTAAAGCGCTGGACAACGAACGCTCTCTACTCTCTATGGAACATGTCCATATGGATAGTGGAACTGCTGTCAAAGCTGGTGGTTTAAATACTTTTGAATCACATATTAATCGTCTACGCTCAGCCATCGCTCGTGTACGAAACCTACGTCAATTCATTACCGATAGCTTAGATGGTATGCCTTATGCTTCGGCGGTTTTTGATCATAAAGAAAAGCTTTTACTGACCACAGCCATTACTGAAAAATACTTCACTGAACTGGGCGAGACTATCGTTCCCCAAGAAGTGCTATCAACTTTCCTCAATCAAATTATTGATGACCAACCCCGTGCTATCGAAATCCTCACCCAGATTCGTACATGGTCATCTCAGCACACAATTGAACCGAGTACCTTTGCGCGTGAAGAAGTGGAGTTTAAGGATAAGCAGAACCGCGATATTCTTTTAAAATTTACTAATACCTATACCTCAGATGGCGCTGTATCGGGCTTTATTCTCACCCTCATTGATTTAAGCCGTATCCGTGAAGAAGAGCGTCAACGTGAGCAAACCATCCACTTCCTCTCTCACGATATGCGTGCACCACAAAGTGCGATTCAAGCATTGATTAAAATGCAACAGCAACCTGAAACAGCGGTATCACAAGAGGACTTCTTGCGTCAGGTCAATCAATTATCACGCACCACATTAAATCTGGTGGATAACTTCCTCTATCTCGCACGAGCCAAGAATACCTCATATCAACTCGTCCCGATTAACCTCAACGACCTCCTACAAAACGTAGTTGATAACTTCTGGTCAATGGCAAAATCTCGCCAGATGACGATTCATTTATCCAATGATATTCCTGTCAGCTACGTGATGGCAGACGGTGCATTATTAAGCCGAGCCTTTAATAACCTCATTGATAATGCTATCAAATATGGTAAAGATGGGATGAAAATTACTATCGATGTACAAGAAGATGGGGATTATTGGAAAGTCAGTATTACTGACCAAGGGATTGGTATTGCTAAAGAGGACTTCTCGCGTATTTTCCAAGTATTTGCTCGAGCACCACAAATGGAAGTCGTTAAACGTATTTCTGGTCTAGGTCTAGGTCTAGCATTTGTGCATACCGTGATTGACGGTCACGAAGGTGATATTACCCTTGAAAGTGAACAAGGCGTAGGTACCACCTTCTTTGTGCGCTTACCTATCCTGCACGATGAAGAATCTGTCTAGCTTTTTCAAAAACAGGTAAATCCACCATTTTTCCCTCAAAAGCAAAGGCTGCTAATCCGGTCTCTTCGGCTTTTGCTAAGACTGCTTTTGCCCAAGCAACCTCGGTATCCTTAGGCTGCATCACTTGGTGAATAATCTCCACTTGCGTAGGGTGAATACACAAAGCACCCGCAAATCCCATTCCCTTAGCCAAAGTCATCGCTTGGCATATACCCTCTAGATTTTTAAAATCAGGATAAACTCCATCAAGCGGTGCAGCAATACCTGCCGCTCGACTTTGGACGACCATCTGGACACGCATTTGATTCAGCAGAATCTGTGCTCCCTCACTATCATCATCCAAACCTAAATCCACTCCTAAGTCCAGCGCACCAAAGGATAATCTAACCACGCCTTTGACAGCAGCAATGCTTGGGATATTCACAATACCCTGAGCACTCTCAATAATTGGATAGACTGGTTTACCGATTTCTGCCACTTGTTCTACCTCTCCTGCGCTAGAAGCTTTTGGCAACATAATCGCTGTAATTTGTGTCTGTGCCGCACAAAATGCCAAATCCTCTGTAAACCATGGTGTACCAATACCGTTAATCCTCACCCAGACCGATACTTGTGGATGAGCGACTAGAAAATCAGCTAAAGCCTGGCGTGCTTGCTCTTTAGACTCTGCAGCAACCGCATCCTCTAAATCGACAATGACCGCATCAGCACCGGTAGCAATCGCTTTTTCAATTCTATCAATACGTGTACCCGGGACAAATAAAGCTGTACGAATATATTCCATCTTAAATAACCCCTTGCATTTGCATCGTTTGGATTTCGTCTTCGGTAAATTTTAAACGTTTTAAGATAGCTAATGTGTGTTCACCGAGTGCCGGCACTGCTCCCATCTGAGGAGTAAACTGATTATTCTGCCCTGGTGGTAATAAAGCCAGTATTTCACCCACTGGACTCTCTACTGTAACCCATCGATTTCGTGCTTGTAATTGAGCATGATTCCACACACCTTGCATATCATTCACATTGGCATTGGCAATCCCTGCTTCTTCTAAACGAGCGATAACTTCTTCTTGAGAGAGATTGGCAAATACTTCTTCAATAAGCGTACGCAGACTTTGTCTATTCTGATGACGTAAGCTATTGCTAATATAAAGTGGATTATCGCTCAATTCAGCATTTTGCAATACCGTCTCACAAAAGGATTTCCACTCTCTCTCATTTTGTAGTCCTAACATCACGGTCTTGTTATCTTTGACACTAAAAGGACCATAAGGATATATTGAAGCATGTGAGGCACCAGAACGACCCGGTGGCGTTGCTTCCTCAAAAGCATAGTAAAGAGGAAATCCCATCCACTCGACCATGCTTTCCAACATAGAAATATCAATATGGCTTCCCTCTCCAGTTTTCTCTCGCAACAGCAAAGCAGACAGAATATTGCTATAAGCATACATACCTGCAGAAATATCTGCGATAGAACAACCTGCTTTGACCATCTCTTCAGGAGTGCCTGTCACCGATAAGAAGCCCGACTCACTTTGAATCAATAAATCATAAGCTTTTTTCTGCTCAAACGGTCCTCCCTGACCATACCCTGAAATATCACATACGATTAGGCGAGGATATTGACTGTGTAATTCTTGATAAGATAGACCTAAACGCTCTGCAGCACCAGGGGCTAGATTTTGAATGAGTACATCCACTTCCGGTAATAATCGCTTTAAGACCGCCAAGCCTTGTTCACTTTTTAAATCTAACGTTAAGCTTTCTTTTGAACGATTAGTCCAAACAAAATGAGAGGACATTCCTCTAACACGGGTATCATAACCACGCGCAAAATCACCTACACCCGGACGCTCCACTTTAATCACGGTTGCCCCTAAATCCGCCAATTGTCGCGAACAAAAAGGCGCAGCAATAGCATGCTCAAGACTTAGGACTGTTACCCCCTCCAATGGTAATACTTTTTGCATCGCCCTATCCTTTACTCAAACGTTAATTCTGCCAACTGAGCCATTGTGCCATCTTGTTGAGCCCATAACTTGGCCTGTCCCTCTTGTTCAATCACTCCCTCAACATTAAAAGGTGTTGGACAGATTAAAGGACGCAACCCTCTAAAAGCAAAGCTTTTAACTTGCTTATCAGGATTCGCATGAATAAAGCTATGTAACACATAAGTAGCAATCATAGGTCCATGTACTACTAAACCAGGATAGCCCTCTTGCTCAGTCGCATAAGGAAAATCATAATGAATCCGATGACCATTAAATGTGACCGCTGAATAGCGGAATAACATCACGCTACTTGGTTCAATGACTTCTGACCATGTGGCTTGTGGAGCTGCTTCTGTACCGACTAATTTGGGTGGGCTCGGTTCACGATAAACAATATCTTGTTCTTCTGAAATACATAATTGATCGTGTTGGAAATATTGATGTTCTACCGTTACAAATAACAATTTGCCAGTACTACCGTCTTTTTCTTTAATCGCTTTAATGGTTGATACTCGCGTACCCTCTTGACCAATAATCAGCGGCTGAATAAAACGCAGACGTCCACCTGCCCACATACGATTACGGTTATCAGCCGGTGGTAAGAATCCACCACGCTTCGGATGACCGTCAGTACCCAGTTCATGTAAACCCAACGGATCAATAAATAATGCCCATTGCCATAGATGAGGTAATGCCTCTCCTGCTTGAGGAATAGGTGCGTTTAAACTCAGGGCGATTTTCTTAATATGACTTGGACTAATCCATTCGGTACAGCTTTCTTGCTTACCAAGCCACGATTGTAAATCTAAGTGACTCATAAATACTCTCTAAAATGACTTCATCAAATCAAACAATAACATGAGCAACTTAAATCGTATATTTCAATTCCTAAAAAAGACTCTTTTAATCTTATAAAGACCGCTCCAACTCATACGCTACAAACGTATTGATATGGGATTAAACCTCTTCTGATAAGGCATCCTCTTTCATCAAGTTCACTAAGTCCTGAGCAAATGGAGGCAATGCATTAAATTCTCTAAAGCAAATATGCAACTGTCGTGTCGCCCACTCATCTTTTAAGCGGATTACCTTGATATCGTTATAAATCATTTGCCGCCTAGCCACTGTTTCTGGGATGACAGCAATACCGACATTAGCCGCTACCATACGGCAAATCCCCTCAAAGCCACCGACCTCAACTCGAAACTTCAACGGGATACCTAGCTTACTTGCCGCTTGACGCAAGAAGTGATGAATAGCACTCCACTCTGACAAACCCACATAATCAAATCCTAACGTATCCGCAAAAGCAACCTCTTGCGTCTGTGCCAATGCATGACTTTGAGGCGTTATCAAGACCAAATTATCTTTGCGATAAGGGATAAATTCTAGCTCATTGACACTCGTATCTAACGTCGCTAAATCAATACCTGCTACCACCCCAATATCCGCACTTCCCTCGCCTATCGCCTGCACAATCTTATAGCTCAGTCTCTCGCGCAACTCAATGCTAATATCTGGATAAGCTTGCAGATAACGGCTCAATATAGAAGGCATAAACTCACTCATCGCAGTGGTATTGACCAGAACACGTAACTTTCCCTTGATACCTGCTGCAAACTCACCAATATCCGAGTGCAAATGCTCCAATTGCGATAAAACTGTCGTGGCATGCTTAACAAAAACCTCACCTGCCGGTGTTAAGGTTACGCCTTGGCTACTACGATAAAGCAAACTTGTCCCTAAATTACCCTCAAGATTTTTAATTCGATTGCTTGCCGCAGGTAGGGATAAAAAACTACGTTCAGCGGCTTTCGTTAAGCTCTTTGCTTGACTTATATTTACCATTAACTGCATATCATTTAAATCGAATCGTACTGCCATTATTCCTTCCTTAACACACCATTAAGTCAATCTTCACCACAATCTAATAGCCTATTCACTATTTTTTTGGCATAGTCAAAGCATTATTTTACTTTTAAAGGATAATGATGTCTGATATCAAAAATAATTACAATGAAATCCGAGAGGCAATCCGTGACTTGATGCAACAATTTCCTGCCGAGTATTTTCGTCAGATAGATAAAGAAGCCGCTTATCCCGAAGCCTTTGTTGAGGCTCTGACCAAAGCAGGTTGGTTAGCCGCTCTTATTCCCCAAGAATATGGAGGATCTGGTCTGAGTTTGACTGAGGCGAGCGTCATCATGGAAGAGATTAATCGCAATGGGGGCAACTCTGGTGCGTGCCATGGTCAGATGTATAACATGGGGACTATCTTACGTCATGGTTCAATCGCACAAAAAGAACGCTATCTCCCTAAAATTGCCACAGGGGAACTACGATTACAATCAATGGCAGTCACCGAACCAACAACAGGTACGGATACGACAAAAATTAAAACAACTGCTATCAAAAAAGATGGGCGCTATGTAATTAATGGTCAAAAAGTTTGGATATCTCGTGTCCAACACAGCGATTTAATGGTGCTTCTTGCCCGTACTACACCACTAGAGCAAGTACAAAAGAAATCTGAAGGGATGTCTATTTTCTTAGTAGATATTGCCGAAGCACTTAAAAATGGTATGTCCGTGCGACCCATTGATAATATGGTCAATCACGAAACCAACGAACTTTTCTTTGATAACTTAGAAATTCCCGAAGACTGCCTCATCGGTGAAGAAGGCAAAGGCTTTAAATACATCCTGGACGGTCTCAATGCCGAGCGTATTTTAATTGCTGCCGAATGTATCGGTGACGGTTATTGGTTTATCGATAAGGTGACTCAATATGTTAAAGAACGTGTGGTCTTCGGTAGACCGATTGGTCAGAATCAAGGCGTACAATTCCCTATCGCCAAAGCCTTTATCAATGTCGAAGCTGCCAGCTTAATGCGCTATGAAGCCAGCCAACGTTTTGACGCGCACTTACCTGCAGGCGCACAAGCCAATATGGCTAAACTTTTAGCCTCTGAAGCCTCTTGGGAAGCAGCGAATGCTTGCTTACAGTTTCATGGAGGGTTTGGCTTTGCTCATGAATATGATATTGAGCGCAAGTTCAGAGAAACTCGCTTATACCAAGTCGCCCCTATTTCAACTAACTTGATTTATTCATATATTGCTGAGCACGTTCTCGGACTACCTCGTAGTTTCTAAGGAAAGACAATGAATACGGCTACTCAACAATTAATTAACTTTGCGGCGACCCTAACATTTGACGCTATTCCTGACGAGGTCATCTCTCGTTGTGAAGATCTTTTTTTAGATACCTTAGGGTCTATTTATGCTGGCTCTACTGAGCGTCCGGTTAAAACCATTCTCGACTTTGCCACCACACAAGGTCCCGCAACCGGCTTATCACAAATTCTCCCGAGTGGACAAACGACTAGCCCTTTATTTGCAGCGATGGTCAATGCCGCTGCAGCGCATATGGTAGAACAGGATGATTTACATAATAGCTCTGTTTTCCATCCTGCTTGTGTTGTTTTTCCTCCTGCACTTGCCATAGCACAAGCGATACAAGCGTCAGGAAAAGATTTTCTTACCGCTTGCGTCGTCGGTTACGAAGTCGGCATTCGAGTAGGCGAGTTCCTAGGAGAGTCTCATTATAAAGTTTTCCATACGACTGCCACTGCCGGTACGATAGCTGCCGCCGCAGCGGTCGGATACTTATTAAAACTCTCTCCTTCTCAAATGGCACATGCCTTTGGCTCTGCAGGTACACAGGCAGCTGGCTTATGGGAGTTTCTACTCACAGGTGCTGACTCCAAACAACTGCATACGGCTAAAGCTGCAGCCAACGGTCTAATGGCAGCCCTACTGGCTCAACAAGATTTCACCGGTGCCAGTGATATTTTTGAGGGTACTCGAGGGATGGGAGTAGCTTTTTCCAAAGCAGCTGACGCTACACGACTCTGTGATCGCCTAGGTAGCCGTTGGGCTTTATTAGAAACCTCTTTTAAATACCATGCTTCTTGTCGCCATACCCACCCTGCTGCAGATGCCTTATTAAGTCTCATCCAGCAGCACCAATTAAAAGTTGATGATATTCAACAAGTCACCGCTCACGTTCATCAAGCCGCTATCGATGTCTTAGGCATGGTGGATATACCTACTACCGTACACCAATCAAAATTCTCTATGGGTACTGTACTCGGTGTCATTGCGCATTATGGCTTTGCAGGTCTAGAAGAGTTTGATAACTCTCTACATGACCCTCGTATTGAGGATTTCCGTCAAAAAGTGACTATGGTTTTTGATGAGGAAATTAATCACGCCTTCCCTACACAATGGATAGGTAAAGTAACTGTTCAAACGACGGCAGGAGCGCATTATACAGGGTCTGTTATCGAACCCAAAGGCGACCCCGGTAATACGCTATCAAGAAAAGAAATTGAGCAGAAAGTAAAACGCTTAATGCAATACCGCCAAGTAAGTACTGAAGCAACAGCTGATACTATTATTGATTGGGTATGGGCGTTACGTCAGCAATCCTCACTCTCTTTACCACTATAATAGGGCAACTTAATAACCCTATCCTCTATTAGAAGAGCTTCAGATTCTCATTTGTTTCCGGAAGCTCTTCTTGCCCGCTTAACTTCTCTTGATAGGCTTTAAAACGTCGAAAACGACAAGCTCTTAAAACCGTACGCTTTTGCGTATTAGACAGTTGCTGCCAATAAAAGCGCTCATCTCGGGTACGGTAGCAGCCCAAACAATATCCCTTTGCATTTGACTGGCAAACATTAATACAGGGACTAGGGATATCAAAAAACTCGAGCTGCTCCATCGTCTAACTACCCTTTGACAAACTTGCTACGGACGATATCGTAGACTAAATTAAAGATATAGGTATACGGCAGATAGAACAGAATAAATACAATATCTAAGACAATCGCTTCCCATAGACCAATACCGAGGTACCACATAATAAATGGAATCGTCATCATAAAGAGCGTTGTCTCAAAGCCAATCGCATGTAATGTCCGTACAGTCGTGGTCTTCGTTAAACCTTTTTTGCGTAGGATATGGTCAAACAACGCGTTATAGCTCATATTCAATAACAGTGCCATAATCGCAATCACGACCGTCACTACTCCCATATCCATCGCACTATGGTCAAATAACCAAATACCCAGTGCTGTCGACATCCCAATGCCTAATACCTCAAAGAGGAAGGCATAAAAGAAACGCTCGCCTACACTCTTATGATAGACCTCATTAACTGCGCTCATTAAGGTCTCACCAAGGTATTTTTACCGAAAAGGCTCTCTACCAATTCAACGGCGATATTAGCGGTTAGATTACGTACATCTAGCGCAGGATTTAACTCCACAATATCCAACGATGCCATACGACCAGTATCAGCAATCATCTCCATACAGAGCTGTGCCTCACGATAATTCGGTCCACCACGCACAGTTGTCCCAACACCTGGAGCAATCTCTGGATCTAAAAAGTCCACATCAAAGCTCACGTGCAGATGAATATTGTCATTTAACCCCTCTAAGGCTTTTTCCATCGTATGACGCATACCGACTTCATCGATATAACGCATATCAAACACGCGAATACCCGCCTCATGAATAAAGTGCTTTTCCCCCTCATCCACACTACGAATACCAATCTGATAGATATTCTTTGCTTCTAATGTCGGTACATGACCCGACATCTCCACCAGTGCCGCAGGACCATGCCCAAATAGACACGCTACTGGCATACCATGCATATTCCCTGAGGGAGTAATGTCTGCTGTATTAAAGTCAGTATGAGCATCTAACCAAATAATACGAAGTTCTTTATTCTGTTCACGACAATAGCGTGCCACCGCACTAATAGAACCTGCTCCTAAACAATGGTCACCACCTAACATAATCGGCATATGACCACGTTTAAGTTCTGCATAGATAGCGTCATGAGTGAGCTGATTCCACTCAATCACTTCAGCGAGATGACGATAACCCTCAACAGGTTTGGTAAAAGGATTAGCAGGTCCATGTAAATTGCCCATATCATGAACTTCTAATCCCATACGCTCTAACATCTGGGTAATACCTGCTACACGTAATGCCTCTGGTCCCATGCTTGAGCCACGATGTCCTGCACCAACATCT
>JAXECN010000066.1:0-3345 GCA_034093535.1 Pelistega sp. | reverse complement strand
TAGTTCTTCGGGTTCGCCCATGCGTCCCACAGGGATCTGAGGGAGAATGACATTTTCCATCACATCTTTTGGAATAGCGAGGGCCATTTCTGTTCTCATAAAGCCAGGTGAGACTGAGTTGACTGTGATGCCTTTACGAGCAAACTCGAGGGCTAGCGTCTTGGTGAATCCGGTAATGCCAGCTTTAGTGGCAGCGTAATTAGCTTGTCCAAAATTGCCTCGAATGCCACTGACAGAGGCGATGTTGACAATACGCCCCCAACCTTTATTGTTCATACCCTCAATAAAAGCTTTGGTGACATTAAACATGCTATCTAAATTTACGCCTATGACTTCGTCCCAAGCTGCTTTAGTCATTTTTTTGAAAGTGGCGTCACGGGTAATACCTGCATTGTTAATTAGGATATCGACGGTGTAGCCATCTGTAGCAATGGCAGCGGCTAAGGCTTGAGTAGACTCATAATCGCTGACATCAACAGGGTAGGCTTTGAAGTGGTAGCCGTCGGAGGATTGTTTGGCTAACCATTGACTAGGGTCTTCTTGTGGAATATGTGTGACGAGGATTGTATGTCCTTCGTCATGGAGAGCTCGAGCAAAAGCGGTCCCCAAGCCACCTGTGCCACCAGTAATAAGAGCAACGTGATTTGACATGGCTAATATCTCCTTATTTATTTTTCATGGAAAAATTATAATGGATATTGTCTTGGCTTGATATCACATAGAGAAGGGGGAACTTGGGATGGTTATATTCAGTGAGTTAAACGATGGTTTATTGATTTCAAACAAGAAAAAACCCATTAAGCTCTCGCCTAACGGGTTTAAATTCTGGTGGCCTGGGGCGGAATCGAACCGCCGACACAAGGATTTTCAATCCTCTGCTCTACCGACTGAGCTACCTGGCCTTGAGAAAATAATATTAACCTAAAAATAAAAAATATAAAAGTGAAATTATAAAAAAAATAGCGAACTTAGTTTTTTGCTATTGAAATCATTAGTTTTTTTATTTTTAATGTTGTTTTTTTGATACAAAAGCAAGCGTTGCAAGGAGTATAATAAGTTGCATTAAGGATTTTATGCTCGGGTGGTATATATGCTTATAGCACCAGACCGTTTTTTGGGTATAAATATTTATTTGGGATAGAGTTTCCGTTATGGCAGACGTATTCACTTTTGGCTTAAATCATCACTCAGCACCGGTATCTGTGCGTGAGAGGGTGTCTATGGCTGGTGATTTGGTGCGTCCTGCATTGGATGCGTTACGTTCGACATTTGGTTCTTCTTTAAAAGAGGCGACAATTTTATCGACTTGTAATCGTACAGAGCTTTACCTCGCGGCCAAGCCAGAAATTATTGATCACATCCCTAATTGGATGGCGGAATTTAATTCGCTGGATTCTAGTCTTATTCGACCTCATCTGTATTTATACAATCAAGAGCAAGCCGTGCGTCATGCATTCCGTGTTGCTTCGGGCTTGGATTCGATGGTCTTAGGTGAGGCTCAGATTCTCGGGCAGATGAAGACTGCCGTCCGTGCTGCTGATGAAGCAGGTGCTTTGGGTACGATGTTGAACCAGCTCTTCCAAAAGACTTTTTCTGTAGCGAAAGAGGTGCGTACACAGACGGCGATTGGCGCACAATCTGTTTCTATGGCGGCAGCAGCTGTTCGACTGGCTGAGCGAGTATTTGGTGATATTAGTGACACTAAGGTACTCTTTGTCGGTGCGGGTGAGATGATTGAGTTATGTGCAACTCATTTTGCAGCACAGAATCCTAAATCTATTATGGTTGCCAATCGTACGGTAGAGCGAGGTGAGGCGTTAGCTTCCCGCTTTGGTGCACAGACGATGCGTTTGGCTGATTTGCCTGAGAAACTGCATGAGTATGATATTGTGGTATCCTGTACGGCATCTGCCTTGCCGATTTTAGGTCTAGGCATGATTCAAAAAGCGATTCGTCAGCGTCGTTTTAATCCGATGGTGATGGTGGATTTGGCCGTGCCTCGTGATATTGAGCCAGAAGTGGCGACCTTGAGTGAGGTCTATCTTTATACAGTAGATGATTTAGGTCGTGTGGTGCAGATGGGTAATGATGCACGTCAGGCAGCGGTTGTTCAAGCGGAGGCGATTATCGATAGTCGAGTGCAGAATTTTATGCATTGGTTACATAATCGCAGTGTAGTGCCTGTTATCCAAGGGCTCAATAGTGGTGCACATGCAGTAGCTGATATTGAGCTAGAAAAAGCACGTAAGCTACTGGCAAAGGGAGTAAGTCCAGAAGAGGCTTTAGAGCGATTGGCGCGTGCTTTGACGCAAAAGTATATGCATGCACCTATGCAGGCGCTAAATCGTAGTCAGGCTGAGGAAAAAGTGCAGCTATTAGATGTGTTGCCTAAGTTATTCCCATATCAAGAAAAAGACGAGGCAATGGTTGTGCAATCGTCTATCACACAAGCAGAGCATTAGCTCATAAATCGTTTGTTTATTCATCATCCGTCTTCATTGATGTCGATGGTGAGGATTTATGTTGGCAATCTATTTTTTAAATTTAAATTATTTTAGTTGAGATTTTATTATGAAAGCATCTATGCGTTCTCGCCTAGAACAGTTGAGTCAACGTCTTATTGAAGTGGACGCTATTTTAGCGGAGCCTGATACGGTAGAAGATATGGATCGTTTCCGTAAGCTCTCTCGTGAGCGCAGTGAAATTGACCCTGTGGTGACATTATTTAAGACTTATACGAGTACAGAGGCGGATTTAGCTACGGCGATTGAGATGATGTCTGACCCTGATATGAAAGAGATGGGTGAGGAGGAAATGAAAGCAGCTAAGGCGCGTATTGAGGAATTAGAGGCTCAGTTACAGGTTGAGTTGCTACCTAAGGATCCTGATGATGGTCGTAGTGTGTTCCTAGAGATCCGTGCTGGTACTGGCGGTGATGAAAGTGCGATTTTTACGGGTGATTTATTTCGCATGTATAGTCGCTATGCAGAGCAAAATGGTTGGCGTGTTGAGGTAATGAGTGAAAACCCATCAGAATTAGGTGGTTATCGTGAGGTAATTGCGCGTATTGAAGGTGAGGGTGTTTATGGTCGTCTTAAGTACGAATCAGGTGCTCACCGTGTTCAACGTGTTCCAGAGACGGAATCTCAAGGTCGTGTGCATACATCAGCATGTACAGTAGCAGTATTGCCAGAAGCCGATGAGTTGGCAGAGGTTGTTTTAAACCCAGCAGATTTGCGTATTGATACGTTCCGTGCATGTGGTGCAGGTGGTCAGCATATTAATAAGACCGACTCTGCGGTGCGTATTACGCATATTCCAACAGGGATTGTGGCAGAGTGTCAA
>JAXECN010000065.1:0-20499 GCA_034093535.1 Pelistega sp. | reverse complement strand
CCGACGCCGATTGATGAGTACAAACAGCCTGATTTAACGCCCTTAGTGAAAGCCAGTGAGACGATTGGTAAGGTACTGAAAAAAGGCGATATCGTGATTTATGAATCAACGGTATACCCCGGTGCGACAGAGGAAGTTTGCGTGCCTGTGCTAGAAAAAGTCTCTGGTTTAAAGTACAACGTGGATTTTTACGCGGGTTATAGCCCAGAGCGTATTAACCCGGGTGATAAATTACACCGTGTGTCAACCATTAAGAAAGTAACCTCAGGTTCAACCCCTGCGATTGCGGATGTGGTGGATGCTCTTTATGGTTCTATCATCACTGCCGGTACGCATAAAGCGTCTAGTATCCGTGTCGCAGAGGCAGCCAAAGTGATTGAGAACACACAACGTGATGTGAATATTGCGTTAATCAATGAGTTGGCGTTGATTTTTAACCGTTTGGGTATTGATACACAGGCGGTCTTAGAAGCGGCTGGTACGAAATGGAACTTCTTACCATTCCGTCCGGGTTTAGTGGGTGGTCACTGTATTGGTGTTGACCCATATTACCTCACGCATAAAGCACAAGCGATTGGTTACCATCCAGAGATTATTCTGGCGGGTCGCCGTCTAAATGACAGCATGGGTTCGTATGTGGTGTCGCAATTAGTTAAAGCGATGACTAAGCGTAAGATTCAGGTGCAAGGTGCCCGTGTATTAGTGATGGGCTTGACGTTTAAAGAGAACTGCCCCGATATTCGTAATACGCGTATTGTGGATATTGTGAAAGAGTTAGGTGAGTACAATATCCAAGTGGATGTGTATGACCCATGGGTAGATGTTGAAGAGGCTCAACATGAGTATGGGATTACGCCAGTGGCAACGCCAGCAGCCGGTGCGTATGATGGCATTATTTTGGGTGTGGCGCATGAGCAGTTTGTGAAAATGGGCGCTCAAGCCATTCGTGCATTGGGTAAAGCAGAGCATGTGCTTTACGATTTAAAATATGTATTAAGTGCAGAAGAGGCAGACATTCGTCTATAAGGAAGATAATGAGTCAGGCATTTGAAATTACCAAAGCAGAGTTATTGGCACAGCCACGTACATGGTTGGTGACCGGTTGTGCAGGATTTATCGGCTCTAACCTATTAGAGACCTTATTGGGACTTAATCAAAAAGTGGTCGGTCTGGATAACTTTGCGACAGGACATCAGCATAATCTTGATGAGGTAAAGACCCAAGTCAGTGCAGAGCAATGGGCGAATTTCTCTTTTATTCAAGGTGATATTCGTGATTTAGCGACATGTCAGGCAGCGGTTAAAGGCGTGGATTATGTGTTGCACCAAGCTGCTTTGGGTTCAGTGCCTCGCTCGTTAAATGATCCTATCACGAGTAATGAGGTCAATGTGGGTGGCTTTTTAAATATGCTAGTGGCGGCACGTGATGAGGGGGTTAAAGCCTTTGTTTTTGCTGCGTCTAGCTCTACGTATGGTGACCACCCAGATTTACCTAAAGTTGAACATAAGATAGGTAATCCCTTATCACCTTATGCGATTACGAAATTAGTCGATGAGCTTTACGCTAAGATTTTTGCCCAAAGCTATGGTTTTAAATCGATTGGTTTGCGTTATTTTAATGTGTTTGGTAAGCGTCAAGACCCTAATGGCGCTTATGCGGCGGTGATTCCGAAATGGACAGCAGCGATGATTCACCAGCAAGATATTACGGTTAATGGTGACGGGGAGACGAGTCGTGATTTCTGCTTTGTTGAAAATGTGGTGCAGGCGAATATTTTGGCGGCAACCCATATGCCAGAGACGGGCTTTGAGGTATACAATGTCGCCTATCATGCCCAGACGACGCTGAATACTTTATTTGCCTATATTCGTGATGTATTAGCAGAAAATGGCGTGGCGTATACCAAGTCTCCGATTTATGCAGACTTCCGCAAAGGGGATGTCCGCCATTCTTTTGCTGATATTAATAAGGCAAAGACGCAGTTAGGTTATGAGCCTAGCTTCTCAATTACCCAAGGTTTAGCGAAAGCCATGCCTTGGTATATTCAGTTCCTAAAATAAGTGAATAGTCCAGTTCAAACGCAAAAAAGCGACCATATGCGCATTATTTCGGGTGCGCTGCGAGTCGCTTTTTTCCTTATTATTGGTAAACTAGCTGGCGCGATTAAAGAGATTGCGATTGCTAGTCGCTATGGGGTGAGTGATGTTGTTGACGCTTATCAATTCACCCAGAGTATGGCGAATTGGTTGCCGACAACAATTGTTGGTGCCTTTTCTGTTGTACTGATTCCTGTGCTGGTTAAATTACGTCATTTAGGGAGTGAGGAAAAGAATAAATTTTTATCCGAGTTACAGGCGTGGATTTTAACGATAGGTGTGAGTATTGTGGCGCTCACATGGTATTTTTGGCCAGAAATTATTCAATATACCGCAGGTAAACTCAGTATCGAAGCCCGCCAGTTTAGTCAACAGATGATTTGGGTATTTGCTCCCGTGGGTCTGTTTATTCTGGTGATTGGTATCCATATGGCGAGGCTTAGAGCGTTAGAGCGCCATATCAATAATTTATTAGATAGTCTTCCCGCCTTATTTATTTTTGCTTGGATTATGTTGTCGCCAGGTGATACGTCTATTTGGCCGATTGTGTTGGGTACTTTATGTGGTTATGTGGTACAAACATTTTTACTCTCCCATATGGCAAATCGAGCCGAGGGTGAGTCATGGTTATGGCCTAAATGGCAATTTAAATCTGAGCATTGGTCGATGTTGTTGCATGCGGCAGGATTTATGCTGATTGGACAAATTGCCTTGAGTTTTGTTGCACCGATGGATCAGATGTTTGCAGCACAATTGGGTAATAACGCCAATGCAACCATGGGGTATGCGACTCGTTTAGTTGCGGTTGTGATTGGTATTGGCGCAGCTTCAGTAGGGCGAGCCGCTTTGCCTGTGTTGTCTGATGTACAACATCGTGGTGATGCCAAACAAGCAAAAACTATCGCACTAAGATGGTCTCTGGCAATGGTAGGTTTAGGTCTTATCGCTTTAGTCTTTGCATGGCTATTGGCACCATGGATGGTGAAGTTGGTTTTTGAGCGAGGTGCTTTTACCGCAGACAATACTGTCGCGGTTGCAGAGGCATTACGTTTTGGACTTATGCAAATTCCATTTTATTTTGGTGTATTAATCCTAGTGCAATTGTTGGCAAGTCAAAATCGTTATAAATTGATGGCATGTATTGCACTGATGAATTTTGCAGTGAAATTTTTGATGAATTACTTGCTAGCGCCGACTTATGGTGTTGCAGGTATTATGACCGCGACAGCAATAATGTATCTGTTTTCTTTCTTGTGTTATTTTGTTGTTGCGTGGCGTTTACCGGTAAAACAATATGTCTAATGCGAACAAACTTTCTATTATGCTGGTAATCCCTTCTTTACATGGAGGGGGGGCGGAGCGTGTCGCTGTAACCCTGGCAGAGCATTGGTGTTATCAAGGTTATGATGTGATTCTGCTGACGCATACAGACTCGAGTAGCGATGTTTATGAAGTTAATCGATTTGTTACGCGTGTGTCTACGGGATTGTTCGGTCAGACAGGGTTGTTATCGCATGTCAAAAAGGTGTTAGCTATTCGTAAGGCAATCCGTCAATATCGACCAGATATCGTGATTGGTATGATGATGAGTTCATCGGTATTGTCGATTATGGCAGGCTTAGGATTGCCTGTTCAGGTTATTGCAACCGAACATGCCCATCCTCCATCACAGAAAATGTCATCTTTTTGGCTTAAATTACGACGCTGGTCTTATCCTAAAGCTGCACGTGTCTTAGCACTCACGGATATGAGTGCAGAGTGGTTGCGCCAACATATACCGGGAGCGCAAGTCAGTGTTATTCAAAATGCAGTGAACTGGCCTTTGAGTAATACCGAGCCTATGGTAGCGCCAGATAAGCCTTTGCATGGGCATCGCTTATTAGCAGTGGGACGTCTACATCCAGAAAAAGGCTTTGATGTATTACTTAATGCCTATGCTAAAGTGGCAGAAAAACATCCAGATTGGCAGTTAGTGATTTTGGGTGAGGGACAAGAGCGAGCCGCATTAACACAACAGATTCAACAACTTGGTTTAGTCGACCGTGTTGAAATGCCAGGACGGGTGGGCAATCTTAAAGACTGGTATGAGAGTGCCGATATCTTTGTACTAAGCTCACACAATGAGGGGCTTTCGAATAGTTTGCAAGAAGCGATGGCAAGTGGTTTGTGTGTTGTGTCCTTTGATTGTGACACGGGACCACGAGAAATTATTCGTGATGGAATCGATGGTGTCTTAGTGCGTCCTGTGGCAGACCCAGAGGCACTGGCAGAACAACTAGATGTCCTGATGAGTGATGATACCTTACGCCAACAGTATGCTAAACAGGCACCAAGCGTTATTGATCGCTTTTCTATGCAAAAAATTAGCCAAGATTGGAAGCAGTTATTTGGCGAATTAGGTCTAAAAGGATAAATTTTATGTGCGGCATTATTGGATTGATTGGTTCGTTTGAGCATAAACAACATGTATTAAACGAAGCCTGTGCACGTATTCGCGAGCGTGGTCCAGACAGTCAGGGCGTGTGGTTAAATCCAACTCAACAAGTCGGTTTTGCACATGTTCGTTTGGCGATTCAAGATTTATCTGAGCATGGACATCAACCAATGTTGAGTGATGATGGTCGCTATGTCTTGGTATTTAATGGTGAGATTTATAATCACTTAACCTTGCGAGAGCAGTTAGATAAGCAGCAATGGCGAGGTCATTCTGATACGGAGACTTTGCTAGCGTGTTTTGCTCAGTGGGGTGTTGCAGATACCCTAACAAAACTAGTGGGTATGTTTGCTTTTGCACTCTGGGATAATGCGGAAAATACATTAACCTTAGGTCGAGACCGTTTTGGAGAGAAACCGCTTTATTATGCGCGCAGTCCACAGGGCTTGTTATTTGCCTCAGACCTAAAAGCTTTAATGCCGATTGCGGGATTTAATAAAAGCCTGAATCGTCAAGCCGTCACCTTATTGATGCGTCATAACTATATTCCTGCACCCTATAGTATTTTTGAAGATACATTTAAATTACCGCCGGCGAGTTATTTAGTTTTTAATCAAGAACAATTATTTTCCCAAGCCACTTGGTCTACGCCCGTGGAGTATTGGTCTGCTTATGAAATTGCCAAACGTAGCAGTGATCGTGTTTTTGCGAGTGATGCCTTGGCAACAGATGCTTTTGAACAGATTTTAAGTGAGGCGGTTAAAGACCAGATGTTGGCAGATGTGAAGTTGGGTGCTTTTTTATCGGGGGGCACTGATTCTTCACTTATTGCCGCTTTAATGCAAAAGCAAAGTAGTCAAGCGATAAAAACCTTTGCCATTGGATTTAAACAAGAAAAATATAACGAAGCGCCTTTTGCCAAAGCTGTGGCTGAACATCTAGGCACAGATCATACTGAGCTTTATATGGATGGTAATGATGGCTTAGCGATTTTCGAGCAATTACCAAAGGTATATAGTGAGCCTTTTGCAGACTCTTCGCAACTGCCTGTATTGGTCATGATGGGGCTAACATCACAACATGTGAAAGTCGCTTTATCGGGTGATGCTGGTGATGAGCTCTTTGGTGGCTATAACCGCTATGCACGAGCACAACAATGGTGGGATCGTTGTCAAAAACTACCGGGGTTTTTACGCTCTTTTATTGGAGCATTTAGTGAGGTGATGAGTAGTCCTGATGTGGATAAACCTGCTAAATTAGCTGCTCAAATGAAATGGCAACAGTTATCACTAGTTATGCGTGCACAAGATAGCGTAGCATTTTATCAGCCCTTTGTTTCATACTGGAAGCACCCCGAACGATTAGTCAAATATCCGGCAGGAACAACAGTTTTTGAGCCAGCGACCGCTTTTGCGAATAAACCATTGCGTAGTCTATTAAAGACAATGATGATGACGGATACCTTGTCATATCTTCCAGATGATATCTTGGTTAAAGTGGATAGAGCAGCGATGTATCACTCTTTAGAAACACGAGTGCCTCTGTTGGACCATCGAGTGTTTGAGTTTGTATGGGATATTCATCCTAACTATAAACGCCGAGAAGGAACGAGTAAGTGGTTGATGAAAGAAGTGCTTTATCGTCATGTGCCAAAACAACTGTTGGATAGACCGAAAAAAGGTTTCTCTGTGCCATTAGGAGATTGGTTAAAAGGACCAATGAAAGACTGGGCAAATGATTTATTAAATATGGAGCGTTTGAAGCGACAAGGGTTATTAAATGAACGACTAATCCAACAAGCTTGGCAAGCTCATCTCAATCAGCAAGGTGACTGGAGTGCTCATCTCTGGGGAGCGTTGATGTTGCAAGCATGGTTAGATGAATACCAGATTTCTGTATAGTAACTTATGAAAATTTTGTTTTTAGTAAGCTCTTTAAATGCCGGTGGGGCAGAGCGAGTGGCGTGTACGTTAGCCAATGCTTGGGTTGCCAAAGGCTATGAGGTGACGCTAGTTCCTTGTTTTACACATGGGTCTGGTAAATCGTTTTATCCACTAGATAAACAAGTGAATGTGGAGTGGTTAAGTCAATCGTTACCGAGTAATAAATGGTTAGCGAGATTGATTAAGCCATTTATCTTACGCCGCTTGATAAAACAATCTCAAGCGGATGTGGTGGTGTCATTTTTGACCAATGTGAACGTGATGGCGCTATTAGCTAAACTAGGCTTGCGTATTCCTGTCATTGTAAGTGAGCGTTCAAATCCACACTTTCAGAAAATTGGTTCAAGCTTAAAATTTTTGCGTAAAAAGCTATATCCAACAGCTGAAGCAGTCATTTTGCAAACAGAAGCAGCTGCCACACAATTTCAAAAGGATGTGCCGGGTTGCCGTCGTCTAGTGGTTATTCCAAACCCATTGCCACAAACATTACCAAAAGAATTGCCTAATAGACAAGCAGGCTCTGTGGTTGTTGCGATGGGTCGATTAGTAGAGAGTAAACAGTTTGAGCGATTAATTCGTATCTTTGCTAAGTTACATCCTCACTATCCAGATTGGCATTTGCATATTTATGGAGAAGGTCCTGAAGAGGATCATCTGAATCATTTGATTGTCGAACAAGGTTTACAGAAAGTAATCCATTTAAAGGGTAATACTTCCACTCCTTGGGAGGTTATGCGTCAAGCGAGTATTTTGGCGATAACATCGCGTCTAGAGGGATTCCCCAACGTGATGTTAGAAGGTATGGCGAATGGTTTGCCTACAATTGCCTATGATTGTCCAAGTGGTCCAAAAGAGCTCAGCCTAGATGGACAGGTAGCAAAACTGATTCCGTTAAATGATGATACGGCTTTTGCTCAGACATTGGGTGCTTTAATGCAAAATGTTGATGAACGACAACGCCTAGCGATGGCAGGGCAGGAAAGTGTATTTCAGCGTTATTCACAAGCACAAGTTTTGCAATTATGGGATACCCTTTTTCATGAGGCTCAATCATCATGAGAGTCGTTCATCTGATTAGCGGTCTGGGACAGGGTGGCGCAGAAACTGTATTGACACGGCTCGTCACAAATTCATCGAGTGAACATATTATTGTTAGCTTTAGTGATGAGGGAGTCTTTGGTGCTCAATTACGAGAGGCAGGGATTCCTGTTTATAGTCTAGGCGTAAAATCTGGCAAAGAGGGGCTGAAGAACCTATTAGCCTTACGTACTTTATTAAAGCGACTTAATCCTGATGTGGTACAGACGTGGATGTATCATGCCGATTTATTTGGTGGTTTGATTACTCGTTTATCTGGCTTTAGACACATCGCTTGGGGGATTCGGAATTCAGGTGCTAGCTTAAAAGAAACCTCAAGAGTGAATTATTACTTAGCTCGAATAAGCGCCTTTTTATCGCGGATTATTCCGCAGCGTATTATTGTCTGTGGTGAACAAGCAGCGAAAATACATGCCTCTTGGGGATATGCCGCTAATAAAATGACTGTTATTCAGAATGGTTATAACTTAGAACAATGGCAGCCGAGTCAAGAGAGTCGTGCGCAAATACGAGCGAGTTTAGGGCTTAGCGAAGATGTTCCTGTATTAGGTTTTGTCGCACGTTGGAATGCCTTAAAAGACCATCCTACGTTGTTAAAAGCCTTTGCCATACTGAAGCAGACTTATCCTACAGCTGTATTGGTTTTGGTCGGTAAAGACATAGATACGCATAATCAGGCGTTGATGAGTGGTTTACAACAAAATGCATTACAAGCCGGTAAAGACGTACTATTACTCGGTATGCGTAGTGATATTCCTCACTTAATGCCTGCGCTGGATATTCATGTGCTATCTAGTATTGCAGAGGGATTTCCAAATGTAGTGTCAGAATCTATGGCTTGTGGTGTTCCTAATGTTGTGACGGATGTGGGTGATGCAGCCTTGATTGTCGGTCAAAATGGTTGGGTCGCACAGCCGGCTAATCCTGAAGACTTAGCAATGAAAATGCAAGAGGCTTTAGACTACCTCGGTCAGCCGACTGATAAAGAGCAAAGAGCTGCATTCCAATTATTGCAACAGCGAGCACGACAAAGTGTATTAGAGCGTTTTAGTATACAGACTATGGTAGCGAATTATGAAAATACGTGGTCTGCCATGTTAAAGAAATAGTTTATGTCTAAATTATTATTTGTAGTCAATAATCCTGACTTCTTTCTATCACATCGCGTAAGAATTGCATTAGCGGCTAAAGACGCTGGCTACGATGTGCATGTGGCGACTATGCCGGGGCAATCAGTCAGTCGTATTGAACAATATGGCTTTACCCATCATGTGATTACGATGTCACGTAGTGGAACCAATCCACTGGTAGAGCTACAGACAATTTGGTCAATTTATCGCTTATTTAAAAAGATTCAGCCACAACTCGTGCATTTAGTGACGATTAAACCAGTGCTTTATGGCGGTATTGCTGCTCGATTAGCACGAGTACCAGCCGCCGTCTATGCGATTTCCGGCTTGGGTTTTATTTTTACCCGTCAGAAAAAAGGGATTGATGTTTTAAAGTCTGTGGTGACTGGACTATATCGTTTTGCACTAGGGCACTCAAATAGTCGAGTCATTTTTCAGAATGATGATGATTGTGCTATCTTGCGTGATATCGGTGCTGTGCGTCCAGAACAGGTTGTGATGATTCGTGGTGCGGGTGTGGATATGCAAGAGTTTAAACATCTGCCTGAGCCTGACTTACCGATTGTAATTACCATGGCGGCTCGTCTATTAAAGGACAAGGGGGTGATGGAGTTTGTGGAAGCGGCTCGATGTGACCATGATAAAAAATATCGATGGCAGCTTGCGGGTACCATTGACCCAGGTAATCCAGCATCATTGACAGCGCAAGAATATGAAGCAATTGGACAATATGTTGAGTGTCTTGGTGAGCGTAAAGATATTGCGAACTTATATGCACAGTCACATATCATTGCCTTGCCCTCTTATCGTGAGGGTATTCCAAAATCTTTACTTGAAGCCGCAGCAGCAGGACGTCCTATTGTGACGACAGATGTGCCGGGATGTAGGGATACGATTGTGCCGGGCAAGAGTGGTCTATTAGTGCCAGTGAAAGATGGGCAAGCTATTTTTAAGGCAGTGCAGCAACTTGCGGATAATGCGGAGTTACGAGTGGCGATGGGTAAAGATGGGCGTGCTTTGGCGGAGCGTGAGTTTGCCATGCCGATTATTATTGATAAGCATTTGGCGGTGTATCAGGGGCTTATTAAATAGCTCCTTGTCTCACTGTAGAAAGTTTATCAGCCTCACTACTGGTGATTTACTCTTTGCAAGTTTCGATAGGTGTGTTGCTCGTCCTAGTAAGCAACATGCTGCATACGCCAATCTGCCTACATGTTTTGCGCAGTCGCTCGGACAGCGTGCCCCTCGCGCTTCGCGCTCACGTACACAACTCGCTTTGTGCATCAAAACATCTCCGGCAACTTGGCTTGGTAGCAGTGCTAATGATAGTACTTGGCAGCAGCGAGGCTCACTGCAAGTTTCGTGCAGTCGCTCAAACAGTACCTCGCTGCGCTCGCTAAACTCGCTTTGTGCATCAAAACATCTCCGGCAGCTCGGCTTGGCTACAATGCTAATTAGCATAAGCCCACATGTAGAGATATTTGCTCATAGCGACAGCCCCAAAATAGAGTAAAATTATCACAAATTGCATTCGGAGAATTTCATGCCACGTCCCATTCAAGCCATCATTTCCACACAAGCGATGGCGCATAACTTAGCGCAGGTTCGTCAGCGAGTCACAAAAATGCAGGCGAAAGCCCACACAACACACACCTTTAAAACATTGGCGATTATCAAAGCCAATGCCTATGGACATGGTACTTTGAATGCATTGAAAGGCTTTGCAGACGCAGATGGACTCGGCATGATTGATATCGAAGATACGATTCTCTGCCGCCAACAAGGATGGGCAAAACCTATTGTTTTGTTAGAAGGTTTTTTCCATGCCGCTGATGTGGAAGTATTACAGCAATATCGTATTACTACGGCTATTCATTCTTTTTACCAAATTGATTATTTAAAGCAAGCTAAAGTTGGCTTAACACCTATCGATGTGATGGTGAAATTCAATACTGGTATGAATCGATTAGGTTTTCGAGTAGAGCAGACAGCAGAGGTTCTGCATACACTTAAAACTCTACAAGCTCAAGGGATTGTCGGGCGTATTGGTTGTATGAGTCATTTTGCCAATGCGGACTTATCCGCTGATTATGTGGATAGTGCTGCTGCCGAGATTATCAGTGTCAGTGAGGCGTTTGATGGGCCATTGAGTATCTGTAACTCAGCAGCCAGTATCCGCTATCCTCAGCTTGGTATTCATGGTGTCGAGAATTGGTTACGTCCGGGTATTTGTCTTTATGGTTCAGTGCCTTTTGAGACAACACTCACAGAGTTTACTCCCCTAAGTTTTAAACCAGCGATGACTTTAGCGGCAGATATTATTGCTATCCAAATCTTAAAAGCCGGTGATAGTGTTGGTTATGGTTCAACTTTTACGGCAGATAGGGAAATGAAGATTGCGGTGGTTGCATGTGGCTATGCTGATGGTTATCCTCGTAGTGCCGCATTGGATACACCTGTGACAGTAGATGGGCAAGTAGCACGTCTAGTAGGGCGTGTGTCGATGGATATGCTGACGATTGATATTACACATCTACCACAAGCGAAGCTAGGTTCTCGAGTGGTGCTTTGGGGTGAGGGAGGTCCAAGCATTGATACGATTGCCGATAAGTCAGGTCGTATTGGCTATGAGCTAATGTGTGGTTTAACTAAACGTGTTCCTGTACAGGTGATTTAATGGCAAAAGCGAAAACCAGTTATGTCTGCCAAGAATGTGGTGGTACGAGCACGAAGTGGTTAGGTAAGTGTCCACATTGCCATAGTTGGAATACCATGGTGGAGTTTACTGAAAAAGCCGTCAGTACAAGCAGTAATCGCTTTGCCCATTTGGCTGAAGCCGCTCCGGTCAAGGTATTATCCGAAGTGGTGGCTACTGAGACTCCACGTATTACTACGGGTTTATCAGAGTTGGATCGAGTGTTAGGCGGTGGTCTAGTGCCGGGTGGTGTGGTTTTGATTGGCGGTGACCCAGGGATTGGTAAGTCAACCTTGCTTATTCAAGCCTTATCGTATTTATCGGCACAGCACAATGTGCTTTATGTGACGGGTGAGGAATCTGCCGAGCAAGTCGCTTTGCGAGCACATCGCTTAGAGTTGAATACACAGAATGTCAAACTATTAGCGGAAATTCAGCTAGAGTCTAT
The DNA here is from genome assembly GCA_034093535.1 of Pelistega sp. GTDB lineage: Bacteria > Pseudomonadota > Gammaproteobacteria > Burkholderiales > Burkholderiaceae_B > Taylorella. The sequence continues at coordinate 8,655 of JAXECN010000065.1, read as the reverse complement.
CCAGCAAGCCTTGCAACAAGAACAGCCTAAGATTGCCGTGATTGACTCCATTCAGACTTTATTCTCAGGTGAGTTGACGGCAGCACCTGGCTCAGTATCGCAAGTTCGTGAGTGTGCGGCACAACTAACACGTATTGCTAAACAAAATGGTATCTCTATTGTGATGATTGGTCATGTCACTAAAGATGGTACTTTAGCGGGTCCTCGTGTTCTTGAGCATATCGTCGATACGGTCTTGTATTTTGAGGGAGAGAGTGATTCGACTCATCGCCTGATTCGTGCTTTTAAAAATCGTTTTGGTGCAGTCAATGAGTTAGGTGTCTTTGCAATGACGGATAAGGGATTAAAAGGTATTAGTAATCCCTCAGCGATTTTCTTATCGCAGCATAATGAAGATGTTGCCGGTTCTTGTGTGATGGCAACCCAAGAGGGGACGCGTCCGCTATTAGTTGAAATTCAGGCTTTAGTCGACAATGCACATGTACCTAATCCACGACGGTTGAGTCTAGGGGTAGATGGTAGTCGTCTAGCAATGTTACTTGCTGTCTTGAACCGTCATGTGGGTGTTGCGACGTTTGACCAAGATGTTTTTGTGAATGCAGTAGGTGGTGTGCGTATTACCGAAACTGCAGCGGATTTGCCGGTGCTATTGTCTATTTTGTCATCATTACGAGATAAGCCTTTACCAAAAGGCTTGTTAGCATTTGGTGAGGTCGGTTTGGCAGGTGAAATTCGTCCAGCGGCGAGGGGGCAAGAGCGATTAAAAGAAGCGGCAAAATTAGGTTTCAAAATTGCGATGATACCTAAACACAATATGCCTAAACAAAAAATTGAGGGACTGACAATTTGGCCAGTGTCACGTCTAGAAGATGTGATTGATTATTTACGATAAAGGTTGAGAGAATAAATGGTTAAGGCAACAATTCAAGCACCGTCATTAGAGGAGCTAGTCACCTATTATGATCGTGTTGGTGGTGAGCAAGGTGTACGGGAGATTGTCGAGCGTTTCTATGATTTGATGGACTTGGAGCCTCAGTTTAAGGAATTGCGTGATACTCATGGGGCGACTTTAGAGCCAGCACGGATGAAGCTTTTTCTTTTCTTAAGTGGTTGGTTAGGCGGTCCTGATTTATATATAGAGCGATTTGGTCATCCACGCTTACGTGCACGCCATATGCCTTTTTCCATCGGTACATTAGAGCGAGACCAGTGGCTACAATGTATGGCACAAGCTTTACAAGACCAAGGCATTGAGGGTGAAATATTTGACAAGTTGATGGCTGCTTTCTTTGGTGTAGCAGATTGGATGCGTAATCGTGATGATTAGTGCACAGGATAAACGAATTGTTTGTGCTCCTGAGCTAAAGGACATTATCACGTCGTCTTTTTTTGGTCTCAGTGAACCACTCTCGGCAAGTATGGTATACCGTGAGGTAAATCCGGTGGCAGTTGGTGGACGTAATGCGGCTTGGTTTGTCGAACATGAGCGCTTCTCAGGGGTGTTACGTCAATATCGCCGAGGAGGTCTGATTGGTAAGTTAGTCAAGCAGTCTTATTGGTGGAGTGGAGCGGATAAGACGCGTCCTTGGCAAGAGTTTGCCGTGATGGATTATCTTTATCAACAAGACTTTCCTGTGCCACAGCCTCTTGCTGCTATGTATGTTCGCCAAGGTTTTTTGTATAAGGGGGCTTTGATCACCGCCAAGATTGTTCAAGCCAAAACATTAGTTGAATATATTGAACACTTAGCGCCAACTGAGTTTGCCGATTTGGCAGCTAAATTAACGAGGGTGATTGAGCGTATGCATACCTTAAAAGTCAATCATGCTGACCTAAATGCGTTTAATATCCTTATTGATAACCAAGAGCAAATTTATATTATTGATTTTGATAAGGCAAAGATAGAGCCAAGCCAAGGACAATGGTGTCAGGCGAATTATCAACGTTTAGAAAGACATCTTTTAAAGGTCTTAGGTGAGCGTGGTCAGCAATTTATGGTATATATCAGACAAAATTTGACAAAAATTTAAACAAATATCAAAAAAGTTCCCCAAAAAGGTATCAATTTTTCAAAAAAGCCTTATTATTACCTTTCCAATTCATACCTTTTAACATTGTCATAGAGGGTCATTCAATGAAACTTAACCGTTTAGGCAAATTTACTGTTGCCGCTACTATTTTAGGTGCTTCATTATCTGCAGCATGGGCGCAAGAAAAAGTAGTTAATGTTTATAACTGGGCTGAATATACAGCGGAAGATACAATTCCTGGCTTTGAGAAAGCGACTGGTATTAAAGTGCGTTATGACACCTACGATACAAATGATATTTTGCAAGCAAAATTATTAACAGGTAACTCTGGTTATGACGTGGTAGTTCCTTCTACTCATTATGCAGCACGTCAAATCGAGGCAGGTCTTTTACAAAAATTAGATAAGAGTAAACTACCCAATTGGCAGCATTTAGATCCAGCCATTATGGACGTGGTGGCTCAAGTTGACCCAGGTAATGAATATCTTATTCCATGGGGATTTGGTACCAATGGTCTAGGCTATAACGTGACCAAAGTAAAAGAAATTTTTGGTGAAAACGTAGATTTAGGCAACTGGGATATGTTGTTTAAGCCTGAAAACGCTGAGAAATTAAAACAATGCGGTATCTCTATTTTAGATGAAGCAGCACAAGTTTTCCCTGCAGTATTACACTACTTAGGCAAAGATCCTAATAGCGAAAACGAAGCGGACTATCGTGAAGCATTGGATTTATTGAAAAAAGTGCGTCCATATATCCGTCAGTTTAGCTCATCTGGCTATATTGATGAGTTAGCTTCTGGTGACTTATGTATGGTTTATGGCTTTAATGGCGACGTGCTGATTGCAGCTGATCGCGCTAAAGAAGCGAAGAAACCTTTTGTGGTGGATTACTACATCCCAGCAGGTGGTGCACCAGTATGGTTTGATACGATGGCAATCCCTAAAGATGCGAAGAACTTAGATGCAGCACATGCATTTATTAACTACATCGAAACGCCAGAAGTACATGCAGCGATTACGAATGAAATGTTCTATCCAAATGCGAACAAAACAGCACGTAATCATGTGAAGGCAGATATTGCTAACAATAAAATGCTTTACCCAGATGAGGAAGTGGCAAAAACACTATTTGTGATTAAGCCTCAGTCATTAAAAGTTTCTCGTCTACAAACTCGTTTATGGGCAGAGTTAAAATCAGGAAAATAATCGTATAGTCCCTTAGGGATTAGCGTTGTGAGCTTCAAACGCACGTCTTTTAGATGTAGGCAAGCCAGAATACATCTAGGGCGTGCGTTATCATTTATAATATAGGTCGAGTTGGCAGTGAGTGGCCGACATTTCACATTAAAGGGAATAAAAACAGCAATGGAAGAAAGTCGCTTTTCGACACCGTCAGGAGATCCTGATGAGTTTGTTAAATTAGTGGATGTGGTTAAGATTTTCGGCGAGACAGTAGCCGTTAAATCGGTGAATTTATCTGTTCGTCGCAATGAGATTTTTGCACTATTAGGTAGTTCAGGTTCAGGTAAATCAACCTTATTGCGTATGTTGGCGGGTTTTGAACAGCCGACATCCGGTCAAATTTTACTTGACGGTATCGATATTTCTACAGTTCCTCCGTATAAGCGACCCGTAAATATGATGTTCCAGTCATATGCGTTATTCCCACATATGACCGTTGAGGCAAACGTTGCTTTTGGTCTCAAACAAGAGGGCGTAGATAAACAAGAGATTCACGATCGCGTATTTGAGGCTTTAGACTTAGTCCAAATGGCAGGTTATGCACGCCGTAAACCATCACAACTATCAGGTGGTCAGCAACAGCGTGTCGCCTTGGCACGTAGTTTAGTTAAGCGTCCTAAACTTTTATTACTTGACGAGCCTATGTCAGCATTGGACAAGCAGATTCGTCAGAAGACCCAGATTGAATTGGTAAAAATTCTCGACTCGGTTGGTGTGACTTGTATTATGGTAACTCACGACCAAGAAGAGGCGATGACGATGGCTAACCGTCTAGCGGTGATGACAGATGGTCGTATTATTCAATCAGGTACACCTCATGATGTGTATACTTTCCCGAACTCACAATTTGTGGCGAGCTTTATCGGCTCAACCAATATTTTCACCGGGACAATTGTCGTCGACGAGCCAGACCATGTGGTGATTGAGAGTGACGAACTCATGCGTCCTATGTATGTGAACCATGGTGTATCAGAGCCACTCGGTATGGAAGTCTTTGTGTCTATCCGTCCAGAGCATATTCGTGTTTTACGCGACCAGCCAGAAGATGAAACCAATGTGGGACACGGTATTGTGACACACGTGGCATGGATGGGTTCTTATCTCCGTTATCAAGTGCGTCTTGATGCCGGTAAGATTATCGAAGCTAGTGTTCCTAATAGTCGTATTGGTCAAGAAGAACCTCCGGGTATTGATGATGAGGTTTATGTTACTTGGGTTCCTGATAGCGCAACGGTTTTACCATCATGATAAATTTCTCTAATCTCAAGAAGAAGTTAAAACCTGATCAAGATAAATTGGCGATTATTCCACCATTCGCTTGGTTGGTTTTATTTCTATTATTGCCTTTCTTTATTGTTTTAAAGATTAGCTTTGCGGAATCGTCTTTTGGTATTCCGCCTTATACACCATTAGTTGAGTTCAAAGAGGGTGTTATTCGCCTAGCGATGCACTTGGAGGGGTATTTCCTCATCTTTACGGATGGATTATTTGTCCATGCCTATTTAAACTCATTAAAGATGGCGGCGATAACGACCTTGATTTGTATCTTGATTGGTTATCCGATGGCTTATTACATCGCACGTTCTGAGCCTAAGACACGCAACCTATTGTTGTTATTAGTGATTTTGCCATTCTGGACATCATTGCTATTGCGTGTTTATGCGTGGATTGGTATCTTGCGTAATGAGGGTTTATTAAATAACTTCCTGATGTGGTTAGGCGTGATTGATACGCCGATTGAGATTTATCGTACAGATATTGCGGTCTATATTGGTTTGGTATATACCTATTTGCCATTCTTTATTTTGCCGCTTTATACCAATTTATTAAAGCTCGATCAGCGCTTATTAGATGCAGCATCAGATTTAGGCGCTAAGCCGTTTAGCACTTTCTGGAATGTGACTTTACCTTTGTCTATGCCAGGTGTGATTTCAGGGGCGATGTTGGTGTTTATTCCTTCGGTCGGTGAGTATGTGATTCCAGAATTATTAGGCGGAACAGATACTTATATGATTGGTCGCGTGATGTGGGATCAATACTTTACGGATGCTAACTGGCCTGTGGCAGCAGCGGTGGCTGTATGTATGATTCTTCTTCTATTGGTCCCGTTGGTTATTTATCAACGTAACCAGGCCAAATTGATGAAGGAGGGGTCATAATGCACAAGTCAAATAAATGGTTCAAATGGTTAGCATTAGGATTAGGTTTTGCTTTCCTTTATATTCCGATTATTAGCTTAGTCGTTTTCTCGTTTAATGACTCTGCGCTTGCGTCGTCATGGTCGGGTTTTTCATTCCGTTGGTATCGTAGTTTACTCGATGATCAAGCCTTATTAAGTGCAGCATGGTTATCATTTAAAATTGCGGTGATGTCGGCGACGATGGCGGTGATTGTCGGTACTTGGGCAGGTTATGTCCTCGCTCGCAAAGGTCCTTTCCGTGGCTTTGCCTTGTACATTGGTATGCTCAATGCACCATTAGTTATCCCTGATGTGATTTTAGGTATTTCGTTATTATTGATGATTATCGAGATTCGTAACTTAGTGGGATTTCCAGAGGCGAATGGATCATTTACGATTTGGTTAGGGCATGTAACGTTATGTGTAGCCTATGTTTCTGTGGTGGTATCTTCTCGTGTGCGTGAGTTGGATCGTTCACTTGAAGAGGCGGCGCTCGATTTAGGTGCTACTCCTGTGCGTGTATTCTTCGCGGTGACATTACCATTGATTGCGCCTGCATTGGTCTCTGCTTGGTTATTAGCATTTACTTTGTCATTGGATGATGTGGTGATTGCATCTTTCTTAAACGGTCCGGGCTTTACGACCTTACCGATTGAGGTATTCTCTCGCGTACGTCTAGGAATTAAGCCAGAGGTCAATGCACTAGCGACGATTTTCATCGTTGTTGTGGGTGTTATTGTGATTGTGGCTAACCGTATTCAACTTAAGAATAAATCCGTATGATTGAAGTATTTGGTTTAAAAAATTGCAGTACTTGTGTCAAAGCACAGAAGATGTTGATGACACAAGGACTGTCTTTTCAATTTCAAGATGTTCGTCAAACACCGCCGACAGCAGAGCAGTTAAAAAGCTGGTCTGCTCAAGTGGGCTGGGATAGCTTAATTAATAAGAAGTCTCAGACTTGGCGTGGATTGAGTGATGAGCAGAAGTCGCTCACGCAAGAGAGTGACCTCATTGCTTTAGTGCAAGAGCAACCCTCATTGATGAAACGCCCCTTACTTGTGCAAGGGGATACGCTTATTTTAGGTTTTGATGAAAAAGCCTATCAGCAATTAGCCTAATACAAATAGAGAGTGTTTTAAGATGACTTTTTCTCAACAAGAGCTAAAAGAACAAGTAGCTCAAGCCGCCGTGGAATATATTTTACCTTTACTGACACCTGATTGTGTGGTCGGTGTGGGTACAGGGTCGACGGCTGATTTATTTATTGATGAATTGGCTAAACACAAACAAGCTTTTCGTGCTGCAGCGGCCAGTTCTGAGCGTAGTGCCAAACGTCTAGCTGAACATGGCATTCAGGTATTGGATCTCAATGAGGTTCAAACCATGCCGGTTTATGTGGACGGAGCAGATGAGATTAATGCTTTATTGCAGATGATTAAAGGCGGTGGCGGCGCATTAACTCGCGAGAAAATCGTTGCCTCTGTGGCAGAGCGTTTTGTCTGTATCGCAGATGAGAGCAAATTAGTAGCGGAATTAGGTGTATTTAAATTACCGATTGAAGTGTTACCGATGGCTTTACAAAGTGTTTCTCGTCAAGTGGCAAAATTAGGTGGTACAGCACAGTTGCGTGAGGGCTTTACGACAGATAATGGTAACCCAATTATTGATGTAGCAGGTTTTAGCGTGGCTGATGCTCGCTCGCTAGAGTGTAAAATCAATGATATTCCTGGTGTCGTATGCTGTGGTTTCTTTGCGATTTCACCTGCGACAGTGGCGTTAATTGCAACACAAGAGGGTGTTAAAACCTTGACCGTTTAATTGACGCATTTGTCATATATTCGTCATAAATGCCCTCTATAATGAGGGCATTATTCTTTATAGGTGTCATATGACTGAACATACGAGTAAACGCTACGAAAATGAATTAGAAGTCATTCGTTCAACGCTATTACGCATGGGTGGAATTGTTGAATCGATGATTCAAGATGCTCTCACCGTTGTCGAGACAGGTTCTGCCGAGCATATTGCACAAGTGCTAGAAAATGAGAAAGTGGTCAACGAATTAGAAGTCGAGCTGGATAAGAAAATTGCAGAAGCCATCGCACGTAACCAACCGACTGCTATTGATTTACGCTTGCTCGTCTCTGCGCTCAAAATGCTAACCGATATGGAGCGCTCTGGTGATGAAGCAGAAAAAGTCGTCAAAGCTGCTCGTCGTCTTTATGAAGCTAATCCTCGTTATGAACCTTTAGTGGAAATTCGTCATATTGCCACACTTGTTTTATCGATGTTGCATAAACTCTTAGATGCATTTGCTCGTAGTGATGCCCTTGTTGCCGCTGAAGTAGTGCGTGCTGATAAACAGGTGGATAAAGAGTGGAAGTCTTTATTGCGTACCTTGAGTAGTTATATTATCGAGGATCCTCGCAAGACATCAGAGTCTATTGACCTAATCTTTATCGCACGTGCTCTGGAGCGTATTGGTGACCATGCTAAGAATATGGCAGAGCGTGTGATTTACGTGGTACAGGGTGAAGATGTCCGTCATAAGGGCGTAAAAAATGCAGAAAAAGTCGCGAGAGGAGAGGATAATCCTGTCTAAGCGATAATGTATTTTTACGTACAAAACCTCAGTATTTTAGGAAAGTGCTGAGGTTTTTTTGCTTTTAGTGTAAAGTAAAGCCATATACCAACAAAGAGGAGCAATAATGTCTTTAAATCCTTTACTTTTAAAAACCCAAGCTTATATTGACGGTAAATGGGTAGATGCTGATAGTAAAGAAGTCATAGAAGTGACTAATCCAGCGACAGGAGAGCTGATTGGTACTATCCCAAATATGGGTAAAGCAGAAGCAGAGCGTGCAGTCTTAGCCGCTGAAGCTGCGCTAACAGTTTGGCAGCAAAAGAGTGCAAAAGAGCGCTCGAATATCTTGCGTAAATGGTTTAACTTGATGATGCAACATCAAGAGGATTTAGCCTATATTTTAACTTGTGAACAAGGTAAACCTTTAGCCGAAGCGAAAGGTGAAATCGCTTATGGTGCTTCTTATATCGAGTGGTTTGCTGAAGAGGCAAAGCGTATCTATGGAGATACCATTCCCGGTCCAGCAGCCGATCGTCGAATTTTAGTTTTAAAACAAGCTATTGGCGTATGTGCGGCAGTAACACCATGGAACTTTCCTAATGCGATGATTACTCG
>JAXECN010000064.1:0-29000 GCA_034093535.1 Pelistega sp. | reverse complement strand
CTTATATGCACTCAGAATCTGCCGTTATTCATCAACAAGCTGAGATTCTCTTTAAAAATTATGGCACTGACGAAAGCTATCAATTTGAATTAAAGCACAAAGCCATTATAGATCGCTTTGGTCGATACCCACATCGCAATGCCGTGCTTGGTCGCATCTCTACGATTGAAGAAATAGCCTTCTTACAAGAAGAAGGCTCTGCTTTCTAACTTAATCGATACGATTCCAAGTCTGTGTGCGACCTAATAACGATACCCCCATAAATCCACGTAGCTTAAACTTCTGACCATTCTCAATCAGCTCAGCTTTGAGGTTATAAGTCTCGCCCTTGGCTGGATCTAAAATAGCACCCTTGTCCCATTTGTTGTCACCAACTTTTTTCAAGCTCCAAATCACCGACATCCCTTCGATAGGTTTGTCCTTTTTATCGCCTTTACACTTCACACACAAAGCACCCGGCTTTTGATTAAGCTTCACAATCGTACCGCGTAAGTCTCCATTTGCATCTTGCGTGATACGCACCACTGCTTTTTTCGAACCATCCTCATCTACCGATTGCCACGTCCCTATCGGTGAAGCATTTTGTGCCAGTCCAATCATCGGCATAACGGCTAAACCCAATGCTAAAAATATCTTTTTCATTATTTTCCTCCCAGGAAATCATTCATGCCTAGTTTATATAGGAAAACCCCCTATCTTACAAGCCGAACTATCCCTAATAAAGATTGGCTTGAAGATCAAAAATAGAAACTGATAAGATAACCCTTATTTGTATCGCCCCTTTCCAAAAAATACTATGCCCAAACCGACTTTTGCATTGAGTCATATAGCCGCGGCTATTGCTGCCCTCTTAGTTGCTTATGGATCTGCTGCTGTCATTGTTTACCAAGCAGCAACTTCTTTTGGTGCAAATACAGCTCAAATCGGTTCTTGGTTCACATCTCTCAGTCTTGCTTGTGGTACGCTAACACTCTTCTTATCCTATCGCTACAAAGCCCCTATCATGGTCGCTTGGTGTACACCTGGTGCAGCACTCATGGTGGGTATCCAAGGCATTCATCTCCCCGAAGCAATCGCTGCTTTTATGTTCGCAGGAGCGTTGATGCTGTTCATATCTGTCACAGGTCTTTTTAATCGCCTTGTGTCACTTATTCCCAAAACACTTGCTAGTGCCATGTTAGCAGGCATCCTCATTAATTTTGGTGCCAAAGTCTTTGTGGGAATGGAACATCAAACACTATTAGTCGCTATGATGTTACTCACCTATCTAATCAGTAAAATACGTTATGCACGCTATAGCTTACTATTTATGCTACTGATTGGATTTACCACGGCATATCAACTCGATTTACTCGCCATTGAGAAACTAACTTGGCGAGCACCTGAATTAGTATGGGTCACACCTGACTTCAATTTCCAAGTCATGATTAGTGTAGGCATTCCTCTCTTTATCACCTCACTCGTTACACAGAATGTACCCGCTATTACTATTTTACGCATGCACGGCTATACCCATGTTCCAGATAAACCACTCGTGACTTGGTCCAGCATAGGCACCTTGCTAATGGCTCCATTTGGTGCTTTTAAAATCAATCTAGCTGCCATTAGCTCCGCCATCACGATGGGAAGTGATGTTGACCCAGACTCTCACAAGCGCTACATTGCCAATATCTGGTTAGCTGTCTTTTACTTTATCGTGGCATGTTTTGGTGGTGCTGTCGTATCGCTCTTCAATGCACTTCCCGAAGAACTCTTACTATCTCTCGCAGGCATTGCTATCTTTGGCACACTCACCAACAATATCACACAAGCGTGGTCTGATGAGTCCACCCGAGAAGCGTCTCTCATCACTTTATTAACTAGTGCCTCTGGCATGACATTGCTAGGCATTGGAAGTGCATTCTGGGGATTACTTTTTGGTTTGATGGTCTATCACCTAAACCATTATATTGAAACCAAAAAGAGGGCTTGAGTCTTTCCTTACCATTTACCGCCAATATAAAAAGCAGCAGATAAAAAAAGCCGCTTAAATCATCAGCAATCTGAATCATTAAGCGGCAAGAGGGGAAGTCTTTACAATTTGTATAATCTTGGTACGAATTGTTTAATTATAAAATAATACACTATTTTTAAATCTTATGCACCAAAAACCTTAAAGCGGTCACTGTCTTCCATGTATGCTTTTTCGCCAGCAGGAGCTTCAATGCTACCAAATGGCATTTGAGCACGCAACTTCCAAGAAGCAGGGATACCCCACTCTTTTGTAACATCATTATCAATCAATGGGTTATAGTGTTGCACTGTCGCACCAATACCTTGCTCAGCTAAAGCAAGCCATACAGCATATTGTGCCATACCACTCGCTTGTTCAGACCAGATTGGGAAATTATCTGCATAAGCTGGGAATTTCTCTTGTAGACCCTTAACAACGTCTTGATCTTCAAAGAAAAGCACAGTACCAAAACCTGATTTAAATGAACCGTTAATTTTCTTCTCAGTTGTCGCAAATGCTTCTGCTGGTACGATTGGACGGAGTACGTCTAAAGCAATATTCCATACTTTCTCGTGGGCATCACCAAATAGGATAACAGCACGAGAAGATTGCGAGTTAAATGAAGATGGTGCTTCACGAACTGCTTTTTGAATAAGGTCAGTAATCACCGCTTTATCTAGGGTAACATTTTTACCAATAGCATAAATAGAACGGCGTTGTTGTTGTAAATCAAAAAATGTTTTGCTCATCGTAAAAGTTCCTTTTTTTGTTGTGTGGTTACGTATGTGAACATTATGGTGGGATAAGCATTAACAATCAACACACAAAACAGCAATAAATCATTAACCAGTAGTTAATGATTAAATCATTGCCGAGGGAAATAACTGCACCGTTTTAGGTGATAAATACACTGTATCCCCTACTTGATGGGTCAATTGTTCTGGCGCTACCAAAACCTCAATAAAGCGCTCAGCCGCTGAGACAGTCACTCGCAAGAAAGGTCCCACATCGTGGATATGTTTAATCACCGCAGATAGCATAGCTTCTTCTGACGATGACGTGAGTACCCATTGGTGGGGGCGAATATAGGCACTATACTTGCCATCTGCCTGTGGTGTCGCTAAAGCATAAGCAAATTGTTGATAATACCACTGCTGCCCTTTAACCTCACCATCAAAACGACTCACCTCACCAATAAACTCGGTTACAAAAGGCGTATGTGGCTGATGATATAAGGTAGCCGCGTCACCCACCTGCTCAATATGACCATGATTCATCACGACAATATTATCTGAAACCTCTAAAGCCTCTTCCTGATCATGTGTTACCAATAAACTGGTGATATGCAATTCTTGATGAATATCGCGTAACCATTGACGCAGCTCTTTACGTACCTTAGCGTCTAAAGCACCAAATGGTTCATCGAGTAATAAGATTTTCGGCTCCACGGCTAATGAGCGAGCTAAAGCCACTCGTTGTCGCTGCCCCCCAGATAATTGATGCGGTAGCGATTTTGCCAAATGAGGGAGCTGAATCAGTTTCAATAAACTCATCACCTTATCATGGATAAGCTCTTTTGATGGACGTAAATGACGTGGTAATACTGATAGACCAAAGGCGATATTGTCATAAACACTCATATGTCGGAACAAGGCATAACTCTGAAACATAAAGCCAATCTTACGCTCTTGCACTGGCATATGCGTCACATCCGTACCATTAAGAAGAATCTGCCCACTATCTGCGCTCTCCAAGCCTGCGATAATGCGTAAGAGAGTCGTCTTACCACAACCCGAAGGACCCAACAATGACACTAATGAGCCAGTTTCCACATCCAAATTAATATTTTTTAAGGCATGAAACTGACCAAAATGTTTTTCTACTTGCTTAACTTGAATACTCATTCTTCTCTCTCTTGGCTTAGACGATTCTTACGCATCTGCAAGTATGCCAATACATGTTGCAATACTAAAGTAAATAAGGCTAAAAATGCCAACAAACTCGCTGCAGCAAAAGCACCGACAAAGTTATATTCGTTATATAAAATCTCAACATGCAAAGGAACGGTATTGGTCAAGCCACGAATATGTCCCGATACGACACTGACCGCACCAAACTCACCCATCGCCCGCGCATTGGTCAAAATCAAACCATATAACAATGCCCATTTAATATTCGGTAATGTCACGCGCCAGAACATCTGCCATGCCGAAGCACCTAAAATTAATGCGGCTTGCTCCTCTTGATCACCCTGACTTTGCATTAAGGGCATAATCTCTCGCGCCACAAAAGGAAACGTCACAAATAAAGTTGCCAATACAATACCCGGCACCGCAAAAATGACCTGAATATGATGGCTTTCTAACCAAGAGCCTAAGAAACTATGAGCACCAAATAATAAAACAAACATCAAGCCTGCCACGACTGGCGACACGGCAAAAGGCAAGTCTAATAGTGTCGTAAAAAGCTGCTTACCCCGAAAATCATAGCGACTTAATAACCAAGCAATCGCAATGCCTATCACAGCATTAATAGGGACAACAATTGCTGCGGTTAATAAAGTTAATTTAATCGCTGCTAGCGCATCAGGCTCAGTCAAGGCGGCGATATACAAATCAAACCCTTGACGCAAAGCCTCGATAAAAATAGAAATAAGAGGAATGACCAACATGAGTGCAAGAAATAGCAATACTAGACTAATTAATACGTATTGCACCCATTTAGGTTCAGCGACTTTTTTCGACTTATTCGCTAAAGGGTTCATACTTTAGCTCCTAATCGTTTGCTATAGAACCATTGTGCGGCATTAAAGACAAACAAAATCACAAAGGAAATCACCAGCATAAATAAAGCCACTGCCGAAGCACCTGCCACATCGAACATCTCTAATTTAGCAGTAATAATCACCGGTAAGATTTCCGAAACATAAGGAATACTACCCGCAATAAACACCACCGAACCATATTCCCCCGTAGCACGCGCAAAAGCCATACCAGCCCCTGTTAATAAAGCCGGCATTAATTCGGGCAGTACCACTCTTCTAAAAATCGTCCATTGTCCCGCACCTAATGTCGCTGCCGCTTCTTCCAGTTCTGGTGATAAATCTTCCAATACGGGCTGTACTGCACGCACGATAAAAGGCAAACTTACCACCACCAAGGCTAACCAAATACCGATGGGTGTAAACGCAATCTTAAAGTCAAACCATCGCCCCAACCAACCATTAGGTGCATATAAAGTCGCCAAGGCAATCCCTGTGACCGCTGTCGGCAAAGCAAACGGCAAATCAACCAGTGCATTCACTATGCTACGCCCGCGAAATTGATAACGCACGAGTACCCAAGCAATCATCGTACCAAAGACTAAATTGGTCAGCACAGCTAGCAACGACATCTTTAAAGTGAGATAAATCGCTGCCAACACTTGGTCATGAGAAATCGTTGCCCAAAATGTCGCCAAGCCCATATCTGCCGTGCTATATACCAACATCACAAAAGGTATCAGCACTAATAGGGATAGCGTAAAGAGACTAATGCCGAAGCTTAGACCAAACCCCGGCAAAATTGTGCGTGACTTTAATAACACGTTAGCTCACTTATGGTTTTTGAATCTCATCAAAGACACCACCGTCAGCAAAGTATGTCTTCATAATTTCTGGCCATGTCCCAAAGACATCATTGGCACGGAATGTTTCGATATGAGGGAAGCGATCTTTGTGTTTTTCTAGTACTGCAGCATTGCTAGGACGTAAATATAAGCTTGCCGCAAGCTCTTGAGCCGCATCACTCCATAAATAATTGAGATACTCTTTAGCAAGTTCAGCAGAGCCTTTTTTCGCCACAACAGTATCTACCACAGCAACAGGATTTTCTGCTTTGATAGAGTATTTTGGATACACGATTTCAAACTCACCCGCACCAAACTCACGAGCTGCCATGTTGGCTTCATTTTCAAAGGTAATTAAAGCGTCACCGATATTACGTTTGATAAATGTTGTGGTTGCCGCACGACCACCATTATCGAGTACAGGAACATTTTTAAATAAAGCTTTTACCAAGGCTTTAGCTTTATCATGGTCACCACCATTGGCTTTTAATTCCGCACCATAAGCCGCTAAGAAGGTATAACGTCCATTGCCTGTCGTTTTAGGGTTTGCCACGACGATTTGCACACCCTCTTTAGTCAAATCAGACCAGTCCTGAATATTCTTAGGATTACCTTTACGCACTAAGAAGACAGTCGCACTGGTAAATGGTACAGCATGGTCAGGGAACTCTTTATCCCAACCAGCCTCAATTAACCCTTTGCTCTCTAATAACTCAACATCAGAACTTTGGTTCATCGTCACAACATCCGCTTGTAAACCATTAGCCACACTCAAGGCTTGTTTACTTGAACCACCGTGTGATTGCTGAATGTTTAAACTAGCGCCATTATGTTTAGCCGCATACTCTTTTAAGAAGAGCGGATTGTATTCTTTATAGAAGTCACGCATGACATCATAAGACACATTTAAAAAGTCTTGTTGTTGAGCTACCCCTGTACCGACTAAACCTAGGCTTAACACCACTGCTGATAATTTATGTAGTAATTTCATCGTCGTCTCTTAGATAAAAATAAATGATGAAATAACTATACAAAATTTCCATCATTGTCGAGCGAATGATTTTTTCTATCTTTATTTGAAAAAGTTATAAAATGGATAATTATATGTGAGTTTTTTATATAAATATACGTATTACAATAATGACATTCTTATTTTTGAATTAATGCACTATGTCATATCTTTTAGCTCTAGACCAAGGCACAACTTCCAGTCGTAGTATTCTTTTTAATCAAGCTGGACAAGTCGTCGCCAGTGCCCAACAAGCTTTCCAACTCAACACCCCAAAACCTGCATGGGTAGAACAAGATGCCCACGAAATCTGGCAATCACAGTTAAATACAATTAAGGAAGTCATCCAAAAAGCGAATATCCAAGCACACGAAATACGTGCTATCGGAATTGCCAATCAACGCGAAACCACGGTCGTATGGAATAAAAAAACAGGACAAGCCATTGCCCCTGCTATCGTCTGGCAAGACCGCCGTACCGCTGCCTACTGCCAACAACTTACAGATAAAGGACACGAAGGGCATATCCAACAAATTACCGGTTTAATTATCGACCCTTACTTCAGTGCGACCAAATTAGCATGGATTCTCGATAATGTACCTCAGGCTCGTACACTGGCTGATAATAATGAATTAGCCTTTGGCACGATTGATAGCTGGTTAATCTGGAACCTCAGTAAAGGCTGCCACGTTACTGATGTATCCAATGCATCGCGTACGATGATGATGGATATTCATACGCAACAATGGTCTACACCTCTGCTCAATCTCTTTAAAATACCGGCTAATTTACTCCCCAAAATTATCGCTTCAGGTCAAGAAATTACGCAAACAGACAAACATTTATTGGGCGCTAAAATACCTGTCTATTCAGCAATCGGCGACCAACAAGCCGCCTTATTCGGTCATGACTGTCAACAAGCCGGTATGGCAAAAAATACCTATGGCACTGGCTGCTTCATGCTACTTAATACAGGCAACCAAGTCATTAAGAGTAGTCATAAATTATTAAGCACGGTCGCTTGGCAAAAATCTGGACAAGAAACACAGTTTGCCCTTGAGGGTAGCGTCTTTATGGCTGGTGCGATTGTGCAATGGTTACGCGATAATATGTGCTTTATTAAAGAGAGCCACGAAGTCGAACAGCTCGCCTCTGAGGTTAAAGACAGTGACGGCGTTGTATTAGTACCTGCATTTACAGGTCTGGGCGCACCTTATTGGGAGCCTAATGCGCTTGCCAGTATTAGCGGTCTCAGTCGTGGTACGCAAAAAGCCCATATCGCTCGAGCCGCATTAGAAGCTATTGCCTTCCAAGTTGCTGATGTCTTACATGCTATGCAGCAAGATGCCCCTATCCCACTGACTGAACTACGTGTAGACGGCGGAGCAAGTGCCAACAATCTCCTTATGCAATTCCAAGCGGATATTCTAGGTGTACCGGTACTACGCCCTACACTGACGGAAACCACTGCTTTTGGTGCCGTTAAGATGGCCGGCTTAAGTTGCGGCTTCTTTAATGAAAGTGATTTTGCGGCGATGTGGCAACTAGACCGTTGTTTTGAACCACAAATGAGTGAAGACGAACGCCAAACTCGTCTGCGCGCTTGGAAACAAGCGGTTCAACGCGTCATTTCTTAAAACCTTGATTTTATGATAACCACCCTTATATGATGAGTGTACTACTCAGTGGCTTATCGTATAAATCTGACTTTATTAATAGAGGAATTCTACTATGCGTCTAATTCTAGCGATTTTGCTTCCATGGCTACAGTTCTTTACCATTGGACGTCCATTTGCCGGCATTATCTGCCTTATTCTACAAATCACTGTTATCGGCTGGCTTCCAGCTGCGATTTGGTCAGTCTACGCCCTTAGCCAATATAAGACTGATAAGAAAATTGAAGCGGCTTTAAGGAATAAATAAACCATTCATACAATAAAAATGCCTGTCAGTATGATACTGACAGGCATTTTTTCTTAATAAAATTATGGCTTAATGATTAGCATTAATTTGTTCAAATAACTTCTTATTCTCATCTAAATCTTTTTGAATACGATTTTTTAACTCATCTGGCGTTGAGACATCAATCACTAAACCTAAAGCCGCTAGTTTCTCTTTCACTTCTGGTTTTGCCATCGTATCGTAAATCGCCTTATTCCATTGGTCACGCACCTTATCGCTCATCCCTTTTGGACCGACTAAAGCCAACCAAGTCGAATAATCGTAACCTGCATACGTCTCACCAATACTTGGGGTATTTGGTAAAGCTTCAGTACGTTTGGCAGTAGTGGTCGCCAAAGCACGCAAATTACCCGCATTAATTTGTTGCAACACGCTAGGAATTGCTAAAGTAGCCATCTGCAAATGCCCTGCAATCAAATCATTCACAATCAGATTGCCACCCTTATAAGGAGCATGTGTGAGCTGAATACCAGCAGCATTTTCTAATAATACCGTCGCAAGGTGTAGGGAGTTACCCACACCTGCAGAACCATAATTAATTTTGCTAGGATTGGCCTTTGCATCAGCAACCAAATCCGCTAAAGTTTGATACGGTGAATTCGCTGGCACTGTCACAATCAGAGGGGTAATCACCAAACTCGTAATTGGGGTAATATCCGCTAATGCGTCATAAGGCATTTGCTCATGCAAATAAGGATTGATAGCATGTGTTGATGACACCATACCCACTGTATGTCCATCAGGCACAGAGCGCAAGACTTCACGAGTACCTGTCATATTGGCAGCACCCGCTAAATTATGCACAACCACAGATTGATTAAATGTCTTAGTCAGTTCTGGCTCTAATACGCGCGCTAAGTTATCAAAGGCAGAGCCCGGAGCACTTGGCACAATCAGACGAATAGGCTTACTCGGGAAGTCTTCTGCCATAGCAGAGGTTGCCCCTACCATACAAGCCATTGCCAAAACTATTTTCTTTAACATTATTCAATCCTCCTTAGTTTAATCTTAAACAAATTATTCGTCTTAGCTTAACATAAGCTTACTGGATACGTGCAAATTTATGCGTCTGAATGCTTAATCGCCAATGCGGCATACCCGCTTGAGCACGCTCATTAAGACGTCCAATCATCGTGATAGTTTGCAGAATATTCATCTCTCCCCCAACTTCTAGTGGAGATAAGAAATAATGTTTCGCCTTAAGCTGCCGAGCTATCTGTTCGCACCAATGTAAAAAATCCTCTTCTGGATTGTCTGGTAGTGCAGATTTCGGCGCTGGCTGACCTGTTTTCAGAGGGTCTACCACAATACGCACTTCATCTGCCTGTGTAATACATTCATGCTCATATTTTTCAGCATAGCAATATTTAGGACTGACTGCAATATAGTCAATCAATGGTGAAATCTCATGCAATGCATTACTCTCTATACAAAGCGTATAGCCTTTTTCTTTTAAGGCAGACAACAAGATATCCAACTGCGGATGAATACTCGGCTCCCCACCAGTAATAATAATATTTTTAGCAGTATAAGCCGAAATAAATGCCAAAATCTCGCTTAAGGTCATGCCCTCATACTTCAAATAATCGGTATCACACCAAGTACAGGCTAGGCTACAACGCCCCAAACGAATAAAAATAGAAGGCATACCAGTATTATGCCCCTCGCCTTGTAGGCTCTCGAAAATCTCGACAATACGATAACTCGGATTTTGTGTATCCAATCGCACTAAGGGTTGCTCAATATTAGCGCTCATATTGGTCGTACTCACTATAAGAATTCGGCGTTTCCCACAACCTGACTCGCGTCACTGGTAAACCTTGCTGCTGTAGTAATAGAAAGATATGACGACTCATCACCTCCGCCGTTGTCCGCTGTTCCAAGGCATAAGTTTTTAAATTCCAACCTTCTAATAAAGCCGCAATGGCAGACTCTCGTTCATTTAGACGGTTATACAGAAAAGCGTGATCCATCTTATCCACCACTTGTTCCTTAACAACCGCTTTTAAATCACTAAAGTCAATGACCATACCTTCTTTGGGACCGTCATCGTGCAAAGGACCACTCACCTCAACCTCTAGTTTATAGGTATGTCCATGTAGGTTTTTGCACTTACCATCATGCCCATCCAGTAGATGTGAGCTATCAAAAGTAAAGGTTTTTACTACTTTCACTGATTTCTCCCTACGATGATTGGCTAGCGAGATAAGTCGCTAATCCCTTATCTCTCAATACACAACTAGGGCATTCGCCACAGCCACCCTCCACGCCCATATAACAAGTATGGGTATGTTTACGGATATACTCTAAATAACCTAATTGATCGGCAAGTTCCCATGTTTGTGCTTTAGTAAGGTACATCAAGGGAGTATGAATCTGAAAGGCATAGTCCATCGCCAGATTCAATGTAACATTCATCGACTTTACGAAGACATCGCGACAATCAGGATAACCACTAAAGTCAGTCTCACAAACCCCAACAATAATATGTTTAATCCCTTGGGATTTGGCATAAATCGCGGCATACATCAGGAATAAGGCATTACGACCATCTACAAAGGTATTGGGCATACCTTTGGCGTCTTCGGCAATCTCTGCCTGATTATCCATTAAGGCATTGTGTGTGATTTGTTTCATCAAAGACAAATCGAGAATAGTCTGTGCCACACCTAAATCTTGTGCGATCCAGCGAGCACGCTCTAATTCAATGGAATGTCGCTGCCCATAAGCAAAACTGATTGTTTGAACATTGTCGCGACCATAAGTCGCTATCGCTTGCACGAGGCAAGTCGTAGAGTCCTGACCACCCGAAAAGATGACCAAGGCTTTTTCTTGAGTTGACATATAAATTCCTTAGTTTTGATTTAGTCACTATAAGTAACCGCGTGGGAGGATTGCGAACCACGCTAAAAAGACAATCGCGTATTATAACAAGGCTTTATTGGTCCTGTTGCTCTTGTTGGTATCGCTCTTGAATCAGCTTCGCTTGCTTATCTAGACGAGGTTTTAATAAAAACTTCCAAGCTGCCCAATGTACCACACAAGTTGCTAGAATTAAGCCAATCCCTAATGCAATATAAAGACCCATGTTTTTTCCTTAATAAACAAAAGGTTGGCTCAATAGAACCAACCTTTTTCATCATAGCATACTTAAGGATTTAACGTCTTAGAAAGAGCCAAATAAAGTCCCTAAGGTAATCACAGCGGTGACTGCCAATACTGGACCAGCAATAGTTACCGCCGCAATATGTGCATAAGATTGACGATGGTTAAGACCGCAAATAGAGAGTAGCGTAATAATCGCGCCACAATGCGGTAAAGTATCAAAACCACCTGCCGCAATAACTGCTACACGGTGTAATAGCTCTGGACTAATATTATTTTCTACAGCAAGACGCAGATAATCAGGACCTAAGGTTTGTAAAGCAATACTTAAACCACCAGATGAAGAGCCTGTAATACCCGCTAAGGCTGACATCGCCACCGCTTCAGAAATTAAAGGATTACCCGGTGCAACACCTAAGACAAACTCTTTAATAATCGCAAAGCCTGCTAAACCGGCAATAACCGCACCATAACCAACCTCTGAGGCTGTATTGAAGGCTGGCAACATAGAACCAAATGAGCCTTTATTGATTGTCTCACGTAAATTCGTCCAACGTTTCCAAGCAATAATAATCAACCAGATACACGATAGGATTAAAGAGATAATAATCGCCCACATACCTGTATTTTTGGCAGGTACTAAATTAGGGAACTTAGCTGTCACTGCGCTAAAGTCGGTGCCTGGGAAAATAACGTATGTAAATAAAGCATTTAAACCAATCACAAGAATAAGCGGAGAAAACGCCAACCATACTGGCATACCATCTTTTTCCTCGATGTTTTCATGCTCTACACCATCATTATGCTGACCATAACCTTCTCCAGCCGCAACCGCTTTATTGGCACGACTTGTCAGCCACCACCAACCAAAAGTAAACATAATGACCGAAGCAATTAAACCTAAACCAGGTGCAGCGAATACATTGGTTTGGTAATAAGGAATAGGAATAGCGTTCTGAATCGCTGGTGTCCCTGGCAATGCCGTCATCGTAAAGGTAAAGGCTCCTAAAGCAATAGCCCCCGGAATAAAACGTTTAGGCAAGTTTGCTTGATAAAACATCACCTTGGCAATAGGATAAATCGCAAATGCCACGACGAATAAAGACACGCCACCATAGGTTAGTGCGGCACATGCTAACACCACTGTCAAAATAGCATGCTTAGGACCTAGAATACGCGTAAACCAATGTGCAATGCTAGAAGCAGCACCCGAGTCAGCGATTAATTGACCAAAAATAGCCCCTAAGAGGAAAACAGGGAAGAATTGTAATAGGTACTTACCCAAAGCACCCATAAAGGTTTCCGTATAGATAGGTGCCATTAAAGAAAAGTCACCCGATAATAATACGGCAAGTGCCGCCATCACTGGCGCCAAGATTAATACTGAAATACCTCGGTAAGCGAGATACATCAATAAAAACAAAGAAATAAGGATAGCAATTGTACTAAGGGTCATTGCTTTACTACTCCAAAAAACAACATCAGTATGGCCTAACTACGCATACTTCTTCGATGTTATACCACCACATCCTAGTTAGGCTTCGACATTATAAGCATCTAAGCCAGTAAAGACGCGTCTTCTGCAGCAATACTAGTATTAACCCTTAGTTTTATTTAATATGCCTTATACGTGTTTAAATATTTCTTTAAAGCTTGCTCAACATATTGACGCCGACCATCGGCTGACCATAACATCGCACTTAATAATAAGCGTGCTTTGCGTGGACATAAGGCATCAGCCATCACTACGCCTAAAGATTGCAAATCAATCTCTGCACCCTTATAGCCATAGACTGCCTTTGTCGTGCTACCTGCCCCAGTACGCGAAGCCATCATCACTGGCATAATGGCTAATACAGGTTGTAAAGCATCACGTACTTTTTCAGAAACATGACCACTACCCACACCCGCAATCACCAGCCCTGAATAGCCTAGGCTTGGTAACACTTGATAAATCTCTACTGCCTCATCCAAGACAGTTTCGAGTAATAAGACTTTTTCTTTGTGCTGCGATGGCACGGGCAAGACTGCTCGCTCATTGGCTGGGCGATACAATAATACATCACCCTCTTGCACATGCCCGAGTGGACCAACCACAGGAGAAGCAAACGCTTGCACCGACATCGTATGCTGCTTACGGACAAATCGAGCTTGATGAATTTCATCACTCATCACCACGACAGAGCCGTAATTACGCATTTTAGGATTCATAGCGACTTGAATAGCCGCTAATAAGTTTGCCGGACCATCCGCCCCTGCTTCCTTTGGAGAACGCATAGCACCGGTTAACACTAAAGGCGCTGCATATGGCCAATACATATCTAAGAAAAAGGCACTTTCTTCTAGCGTGTCCGTACCCTGTACCAACACCACGCCATTGGCCCCATCCTCCACTTGCTGTTTAGCCCAAGCTAAAGCCTGAAAAAGATGTTCAAATTGAATAGAACCACTCGCTAAATTAGCGATAGTTTTTAAACGGAGCTGCACCGGCAACTCCGCCAAACCCGGGATAGACTGTACTAAATCATCAGCGCCTAGAGTTGAACTAACACCTGCTGCATGACCTTGGGAAGTCATCGTAATCGTCCCACCCAAGGTACCCACAGCGACAATCGAATGAACGGCTGTTTGCATTACCCCTCCACTGGCGTACGCATCGTCACAAACTCTTCTGCTGCCGTTGGGTGAATACCAATGGTGCTATCAAAGACTGCCTTCGTTGCGCCTGCTTTAAGAGCCACCGCAAAACCTTGGATGATTTCACCCGCTTCATCGCCGACCATATGCACACCAAGCACTTTATCACTCGCTTTATCCACAATGAGTTTCATCAGAGTGCGCTCATTCTTACCAGTTAAGGTATGTTTTAAGCCTTTAAAGTCTGAACGATAAATAGCGATTTCTTTATATTGCTCACGGGCTTGTGCTTCCGTCAAACCAACAGTTGCTGCATTTGGTGTAGTGAAAATAGCCGTAGGAATATTGTCATAGCTCATCTGGCGTGTTTTATCACCAAATAAATAATCGACTAATACCATCGCCTCACCCAATGCCACAGGCGTTAATTCAAGATGACCAACCACATCACCAATTGCAAAAATTGATGGAATATTGGTCGTGTAGTTTTTATCCACGATAATATGACCACTCTTACTTGTCGCTACACCTACACCCGCTAGGTTAAGACCTTTTGTATTCGGCGCACGTCCGGTCGCATATAAGACCTGATCGACTTCCTCTGTCGAGCCATCTTTCAGTGTGACTAAGATACCTGTGGCAGTTTTCTCAAGTTTAGCCACATCACTATTGACACGTAAGTCAACACCATGTTTGACCATTTCTTGGCTTAAGAAGTTGCGAATGTCTTCATCAAAACCACGTAGAATCTTTTCCGAACGATAGAGTTGAATAACCTTTGCGCCCATACCGTTAAAGATAGACGCAAATTCACTCGCAATATAGCCACCACCGACGACAAGTAAGCGTTTGGGGAACTCAGGCAAATCAAAAATTTCATTAGACGTAATGGCAAGTTCTTTGCCTGGTACATCAGGAACTGTTGGCCAACCACCTGTTGCGATAAGAATATAGCGTGCCGTATACGTCTTATCTCCAACCTTAACGGTATTAGCATCAACAATTGAGCCCCATCCCTCTAATAAGGTCACTTCTTTTAAGAGGTTGCCATAAACACCGTTTAAGCGTGTAATTTCAGTGGCACGATTTTTCTTTAAGGCATTCCAATCAAGCTCGGCAGAAACTTCGCTCCAACCATAACCCTTTGCTGAGCTAAAGTGCCCCGGAAAACTTGAGGCATAGCTGTACAATTTTTTAGGAATACAACCTAAGTTGACACAAGTTCCGCCTAGTGGAGCACCCTCAACAACAGCGACTTTTGCACCACGTGCGACTGCCATACGAGAGGCACGTACACCACCACTACCAGCACCAATCACAAATAAATCAAAATCAAAACTCATGGTTATACTCTCTTATTGCTTTGTTTAAAAATACCATCGAAATGGTCTATCCTATGATAGTTTTATTGTACTGGGATTATGCCATTTTGTCTTCGGCGTCCTAGCGGACGCCGAAGACGCAAAAAAGCCAGTCGCTTTCACGACTGGCTCTTATCTTAACAAATCAAATCATTAAGGTTTATCAATCACTGCGCTTTCACCGGATTCGTAAATCACATTTGAGCGACCGACGATTAATGGGTCAATCTTACCGATAGATTTGAGGTCTTTGTTCTTGTAGTTAAACTTATGTAATACATAACGCATTGCATTTAAGCGAGCACGTTTTTTACAATTTGATTTAACAACCGTCCAAGGAGCATCGCTTGTATCAGTATAGAAGAACATCGCTTCTTTCGCTTTAGTATAGTCATCCCACTTATCAAGAGAAGCCATATCAATTGGCGATAATTTCCATTGTTTGAGTGGATGATTCTTACGCTCACGGAAACGACGACGTTGTTCGTCACGACTGACTGAGAACCAGAATTTAATCAATACGATACCGCTACGCACTAAGTTACGCTCAAACTCAGGTGCCTGACGCATAAATTCATTGTATTGTGCATCTGTACAGAAACCCATCACACGCTCAACACCCGCACGGTTATACCAAGAACGGTCAAATAAAACAATCTCACCTTTGGTCGGCAAATGCTGAACATAGCGTTGGAAGTACCATTGACCACTCTCAACTTCAGTCGGTTTTTGTAGCGCAACTACTCGTGCAAAACGTGGGTTTAAGTGCTCCATAAAACGCTTAATCGTACCACCCTTACCGGCAGCATCACGACCCTCGAAGAGAATCACAATACGAGAACCTGTTTCTTGAACCCATTGTTGTAGCTTCAATAACTCAACTTGAAGATTATATTTCTGGAACTCATAGTTACGGCGACTCATCAAATAGCGATAAGGGTACACACCCTCATCTTGCCAATTCTCAACAAGTACCTCATCTGGATTGTCTGTTTTTTCAGCTTCTAATTTGCGTTGTTCTTCACGCAATAATTTCAGCAAGGCTTTACGGTCATCAGCAGATAAGCCCTCTAATAAGCTGCTCACTGATTTACCTGTATTTTTCTTCTCTAAAGCACCGGCAACAGCCGCTCCTTCTTTATCAATGCGCTCACGTACACGATTATTGACCACGTTACTACGTGTTTTTGAAGATGTACGACCTGTGATAGTATCACCCGCACTAGCTTTACGCGGAGCGACTTTACGAGGAGTAGATTTTTTTGCTGTCACCATATTATTTCTTCCTTACCTATTAACAAATTAAACAAACTTTAATTGGTTTTATTATTGTTATTAACTATTTCTATTTTACTCCTCTTTCTAGTAGGAAACAGGAATTTCTCTTTTAAAATAGAGAAAACCCTTATCAATAATAAGGCTTTCATTTATCACTCATTCTTTAAGGTTTTCGGAGTCCATTCATGATTAAAAATACGCTAACAATTGCAGGAGTTGACCCATCTGGTGGTGCTGGTATCCTCGCCGATGTAAAAGCGATGAGTGCTTTAGGGACATTTGCCACGGCTGTTATTGCGGCACTCACGGCACAAAATACCAAAAGCGTCACAGGAATTCTCCCTATTGCACCTGATTTCATCGGTTTGCAGATGGATACCCTCTTTCAAGACGTGCGTATTGATGGCGTAAAGATTGGTATGCTCGGTCATGAACCGGTGATAAAAGTCGTGGCGGATAAATTAGAAAAATACCAACCGCCTTTTATCGTGCTTGACCCCGTCATGGTCGCTAAAAGTGGTGATTTACTACTTGAGGAAAATGCCGTCGCTGCACTTATCGAAGCTCTAATTACCCAAGCACATATGATTACACCTAATCTTCCCGAAGCAGGCGTTATTCTCAAGCGTAGCGCGCCGGAAAGCCTAAAAGAGATGTATAAATTTGCAGAGCAACTACATACCCTCATGAATTCTTCTCGTGAAAGTTGGGTATTGCTCAAAGGTGGACACCTCCCTAGCAATGACACTGTCGATTTGCTCTTTAATGGCGATAAAATGATAGAAATTGCCAATCAAAAAATCGCTACCAAGAATACTCACGGTACGGGTTGCTCTTTATCCTCTGCTATTTGTGCACTACAAGCTCGCCTACAAAATGTGCCTGAAGCAACTCGCCAAGCCGTTGCCTTTATTCATCAATCCATCGTCCATGCCGATCAACTAAGTGTCGGACAGGGTCATGGACCAATTCACCATTTTCATAAGGTTTGGCAGAACTAAGTACATATAACGTATTAATCAGTTACAATTCCGAGTATTCATTTATTATTCTTTTAGAGTTTCTTATGAGCAATACCTCGTCTTTATTAGAAAAAAGCCGTTTTAATATGATTGAGCAACAAATTCGTCCTGCTGGTATTCTGGACGAAAAAGTATTAGGTGCTCTGCTCAGCCTTTCTCGTGACGCTTTTGTGAGTGATAACTATAAAAACATCGCCTATACAGACACAGAAATTCCTATTGAAGTTGATGGCATAGCCACTTATGAAACCATGTTGGTTCCTCGCTTAGAGGCTCGTTTTGCCGAAGCATTACAACTAAAACCTACCGATACAGTGCTTGAAATTGGTACGGGCAGCGGTTTTCAAGCCGCACTTCTTAGCCAGTTATGTGCAAATGTTATCAGTGTGGAAATCGACCCTAAAATCGCTGCTTTTGCTAAAGCAAACCTTGAGAAAAACCATATCAACAATGTCAAAGTAGAGATTGGTGATGGTCAAAACGGTTGGGGTTCTGTAGAGTATCCTGCTATTTTGGTGACGGGTTCTATCCCTGCCTTAACAGACGCTCTGAAATACAAATTAACCGTAGGTGGTCGCTTAGTAGTGGTCGTGGGCACCGGTCGTACCATGCAATTACTTCGCATTACGCGTGACAGTGCCTCTCAATTTACTGAAGAGGTTCTACAAGAGACGTATATTAAGCCATTACGTGGTCCTGCAGTATCACGCTTTAAGTTCTAATCAAACCTATTGATGATAGCAGCGCTGATTATTCTGTGGAGTAATCAGCGTTTTTACTATCTATCAGACAATATTGATGCCACTTTCAAAATCTTCATTTTTACTCTGTCTCACCCTACTCCTTTTGACGAGTAGCCTATGGATGACTGGTCATGGAACAGTACTCATCCCTTGGTCAGATATCCCCCGTTTACTGATAGGTGATATCACGCCACAAGAACAGGCACTACGACAAGTTCTCATCGATATTCGTTTACCTAGAGTCATTCTTGCTCTCTTTGCCGGTGCCATCTTGGCAAGCACTGGCGTAGTCATGCAAGCCTTATTCCGCAATCCACTCGCTGAACCAGGTCTTATGGGAGTATCTGCCGGTGCTTCTCTAGGTGCGGTCATGGCAATTGTTTTATTTGGTACGCATTTAAGTCTTATTGCTCCACTTGCCTTTCTAGGAAGTTTAGTGGCTACCTTATTGGCTTATACCATTGGCAAGCGTTTTGCTGGGTCAGCAGGCTTATTACTCGCCGGCATCGCCATCAACGCAATTGCTGTTAGTATTATCGGTCTACTAACTTATATAGCAGATGATATGCAATTGCGCGACTTAACTTTCTGGGGGATGGGTAGTCTAGCAACAGGAAAATGGGATACGCTGCACTATTTAATCCCTTGGTCATTAGTTTGGCTCATCATACTCATCAGCCAATGGCGCTCACTCAATGCTTTGCTATTGGGTGATAGAGAGGCTCAACATTTAGGCTTTTCATTAAAACCGCTTCGCCGTCGTTTAATTCTGAGTATTACTTTACTCCTAGGACCTCTGGTTGCCGTTACAGGAGGCATTGGTTTTATTGGCTTAATCGTGCCACATATAATGAGAATATTCATGGGTGCTAATCATCACTATTTACTTCCTGCCTCCATATTAGGTGGTGCCTTATTATTATCCATTGCGGACACAGTCGCACGTACACTGCTCTCACCAGTAGAATTGCCCGTGGGCTTATTAACTAGCTTATTAGGCGGTCCTTTCTTTTTATATTTATTACTAAGAGAGCGTCATCTATGAAGCCATTACAAGCCAAAGGAATTTCCGTACAACAAGCATCTCATCTTGTTTTAGACAATATTCATCTAGACATTCAAGCAGGTGAAGTGATGGCATTATTAGGGGCAAATGGTGCTGGAAAGTCGACCCTCCTAGGCTGTCTAGCAGGCGATATATTAGACATGCCTATCACTACTGGTGAGGTACTGTTAGATGAGCAAAACATTCAGACACTCTCTAGCTCACAACTCGCTAAACATCGAGCTGTACTGACCCAACACCCTAGTTTGAATTTTGATTTATCGGTGGATGAGGTCATTGAAATGGGTAGCTATCCATTCCCTGAACTTTCTCACACCGAAGTCGCTACCTTAAAAAAGCAAGCTCTTGAGTGGATAGATATTCAACACCTACAACAAAAACGCTATCAAGCCCTATCCGGTGGTGAAAAACAAATGGTGCAATTTGCGCGTATTCTAGTTCAACTCTTTGCACAACAACAGTCCGCTCGTTACTGTCTATTAGATGAGCCAACATCTCACTTAGATCCCAAGAACCAGCGCCTATTACTGCAAGTATTGCGTCGTGTTGCAACTGAGTTAAATATCGGGATTATGATTATCTTACACGATGTTAATTTAGCAGCTCTGTATTGCGACAAGCTCGCCCTATTAGCCAAAGGAAAACTTATTGCCCAAGGCAGCGCTACAACCGTACTAACACCTGATAATTTAGAAGCTATCTATGGTGTACCTGGACAGACTATCCCTCACCCCATTATGGAGAATAAAATATTAGTCGTGTGGAGTTAAGCCTTAATTTTCTTCACTAACGCTGTTGTTGAACGGTCATGTTCAAAATCAATAGCAACGGCTTTACCCCCCCACTGTTCAACAAGTGCTGTTTCAGGAAGCTTACTCATATCGTAATCGCCACCTTTTACAATCATATCGGGACGCAATTTCTCAATAAGCTCATACGGGGTATCTTCAGCAAAAAAAGTGATGGCATCCGTTGATGCTAATGCTGCCAATAAAGCACGACGGTCTTCCATCGTATTAAATGGACGGTCTGGTGCCTTACCTAAACGTCTAACGGACTCATCAGTATTAACGGCAACCACAAGACTAGCGCCTAAGTCCTTGGCGGCATCCAGATAAGTGACATGCCCACGATGCAGAATATCAAAAACACCATTCGTAAAGATAAGTGGGCGAGCAAGTTCTCCTGACGCTAATTTTGCCAAAATCTGCTCGGGTGAAAGTATCTTCTTTTCAAAATTTGCCATCATTACTCCCCTCTTTATTTTAAAACTGGCAACACTACAAAATAAGCCACCAAAGCCAAACTCAGCAGCGCAGAAATAGTGCCCACCCAAGCAAGTCTTTTACCTTGTTTTTGTTGCTGATTTAAATCCTGTAAAGCCTTTAAAATCTCTGCCGAATGATTATCTCGCAATAAATTTTGCTGCAATAAGCGTGGCAAAGCAGGCAAAATACCCGACCATTGAGCCGCTTCCTTCTTAAGCTGACTCACAAAGCCTTGTGGTCCAATACGCTTCCACATCCATTTTTCTAAGAATGGTTTAGCCGTCTGCCACAAGTCTAGATTAGGGTCTAACTCCCTACCCATACCTTCAATATTGAGTAGTGTTTTTTGCAAAAGTACCAACTGAGGTTGAATTTCGACATTAAAGCGGCGAGAAGTTTGGAAAAGACGCATTAACACCTGCCCCAGACTAATCTCTGATAAAGGGCGATCAAAATGCGGTTCACAAACTGTTCGCACTGCCCCCTCTAACAATTCTTCACGTGTATCTGCAGGTACCCAGCCCGACTCAATATGCAACTGCGCTACACGACGATAATCTCGCTGAAAGAATGCTAAAAAGTTCTGTGCTAAATAATTCTTATCAAACTCAGATAAAGAACCCACAATACCAAAATCAACCGCAATATACTGCCCAAAAGTTTTTTCATCTAGTGAGACGAGAATATTCCCTGGGTGCATATCTGCATGGAAAAAACCATCATCAAAGACTTGGGTAAAGAAAATTTCCACCCCCATACGTGCTAATTTGGCAATATCAACACCTTTAGCTCGCAGCTCATCCACACGATTAATAGGGATACCTTCCATCCACTCCATCGTAAAGACATCTTTACTTGAGTATTCCCAGAAGACTTCCGGCACTAACAATAAACCCTCACGTTTTGGGTCATTGATAAAATTACGACGTAATTGACTGCAGTTAGCAGCCTCTACTTGCAGATCCAACTCATCGTGTAAATACTGGTCAAACTCCGCGACTACCTCTTTAGGCTTTAAGCGCTTACCATCAGGAATATAGCGTTGAACCAATGCCGCAAATGAACGCATCAATGCTAAGTCTTTTTCAATCACCGATAACATACCCGGACGCAAGACCTTAACAGCAACTTTTTTACCATTAAATAAGTGGGCAATATGCACTTGTGCGACAGAGGCAGAGGCGTGAGGTGTTAAGTTAAACTCGGCAAATAACTCATTTAAAGGCTTGCCCAACGATTTTTCAATCGTCGCTACGGCTTGCTCAGAAGGAAACGGAGGCACCTTATCTTGTAACAGTGCAAGCTCATCGGCAATATCATGTGGCACGACATCTCGGCGAGTGGATAAGACTTGCCCAAACTTCACAAAAATAGGACCTAAGGTTTCTAAGGCTTCTCGTAAACGCTCACCACGTGATTTGGTATATTGACGACCTAAACGGGTTACCTTCATAAAAAATGAAGCAACAGGATGATGAATATTCTCTAATAAAAGCTCATCCAAGCCATAACGCCAACAAATAAAAGTAATGCGAATTAAACGTAAAAATCTCATTTAAGCCTTCTGTAATTTTTGAATGCGTTGCTCAAGTTGTCCTACTGACTGGTGCAATGTTTGAATATCATTTTTAAGGCTATCCACTACAGGAGCTTGTACAATCACATGGTAGTCATGGCTTAAAAAAGTCTTCGTTTTCTCAAGCACTTTTTCATGCACCTCTTTACCCACAGCTAACGCATTTTTAAAGGTACTCATCATCATATTGGCAACAAAAGGACCAAATAGGTTGGTTAACTCAGCACCAATATCCCATCGCAAATCATGTGCCAGCTCTGATATCAAACGAGCTAACCCACCCTCACCCTCAATATGCAGCAACGAGGCTAACTCGTCCATACTCGCTTTTTCACGAATAGCACTTGGCAACTGTTTGAGTGCGTCATCATCAATAGTCAGTGTCACATTAGGTGTAAAAGTCCCCTCTTCTGCCAATGCGACTTGTCCAGTAGGTAATATCGCTAAACCGACCTGAAATCGACTAACTTTCAGACGCAGATACTTACCTGCATGCGCTTGAACTTTTTTCTGTGCCCATTCTTCTCGACGTAATAAGGCATTTAACACATTGACCACAATCTGCTGAGGTTGAAGACTAGATAACATAATCAAGACCTATAAAAACAAGACCTCTAGTTTAACAAAAATCCCCGATTAGCTTACGTTAATCGGGGATTTCATATTGTTTGTTCAGTAATGCCTTAAGCTTCGATTTGTTGAATACCTGCCAGTAACCAACCGCTATTATCTGCTTTATACAGATTCCATACTTCCTCGAAGCGGAACGCCGCTTGATTAGCCTCTTCGCGTAACATACCTGAAAAACGTACACTCGCTAAGTGACCATCAAAACCAGCGTCTGTAATCTTCTCCATACCGAGTAATTCCGCATTTAGTAACACGACTTCTGTTTTTGTGCGTCCAGATTGACCTTCGATTTGTGGTGTTAATTCACGCACTAAGTCATCTGTTAGATAATGACGTAATTGTGCGGTATCACCTTTGTCCCATAAATCCTGAATTAAGACAAATTGCTTTTTTGCTTCTTGCAAGAATGCTACCGAATTAAAGTCGGCAGGAATAAACCAGCTAGGATCTAAAGGTTGTGCCACTTGCGTATCTGCCACACTAGCACTCGCTGGCGTGGGTGCTGGCTGATAGTTATCTTGTGTTGACGTACGGAATGTATTGTTGCTCACATTGCTTGCCGCACCACCTGCATAAGCACCCGCTGTCGCTGGACGAGCAGCGCCACCACGCAAGCGACGTAATAAGAACATCACACCAAAAGCCACAATAGCAATCAGAATAGCACTAGACAAGAACTCTAAGAATGCCCCACTTAAACCTAAATGAGAAAGCAACGCAGCAATACCTAAACCTGCCGCAATACCTGCAATAGGACCTAAGAAACGTGACATACCGCTACGCTGTTGGTTCGCTGCGGTATTGCGTGCTGTCGCCGTACTCGCTGCTGGTGCTGTCGCTGCATTATTCGTACGAGCTGTCGGTGCCACAGGGGCTTGTGTCGCTGGAGCACGGTTAATATTGCTAGACTGACGACCAAAGCTTGAACCACCACCCATACGACGCGCTTCAGCTTCTGCCATAAACATCGTCGACGAAGCAAAAACAACAACGGCTGCAGACAAAAACTTAGAAAACTTTTTGTTCATAACTTCCCTTAAAAAACCTTGAAACTGAGTACAAGTAAAGCTAAGTGTAGCATAAAATGCTGTTGTTACAATATTCGTAAAAGCACTAAGTTTCAGTTAATTACAGCCGTATTTTTAGCAATAACAAAAGCGACTATTAACGTAGCTTAATACCCTCATGCAGCGCTGTAATTCCTGCTGTCAGATTATGATAGTTAACACGCTCAAAACCGACGTCACGCATCATCTGGGCTAGCGTTTCTTGGTCTGGGTGCATACGAATAGACTCTGCCAAATAACGATAACTATCCTCATCATTGGCAACTTTTTTACCTAGCCAAGGCAGAATATTAAATGAGTACCAATCATACGCAGGTGCTAGGGGTTTATAAATCTGAGAGAACTCTAAGACCAGTAACTTACCACCTGGTTTGAGTACACGTAACATCTCCGCTAATGCCTTATCCTTGTGAGTCATATTACGCAAGCCAAAGGCTACGGTAACAATATCAAAATAATTATCAGGGAAAGGCAATGCCTCTGCATCACAGACAACACTAGGGACACTAAATCCCTTATCGATGAGGCGATCACGACCAACACTGAGCATGGACTCATTAATATCCGTATGCCATACCTCACCTGTTTTACCCACTTTCTTAGCAAAAGCCATCGTCAAGTCGCCAGTCCCCGCAGCGATGTCTAAGACTTTCATCCCTGGGCGTACATTTGACTTACCTATCGTGAACATTTTCCAGACACGGTGTAAACCCACTGACATAAAGTCGTTCATCACATCATAGCGTGCGGCGACAGAATGAAATACGCCAGCAACTTTATTCGCTTTTTCGACCTCTTTTACTGTCTGAAAGCCAAAGTGTGTCGTTTCTTGATCAGGTGTTTTATTTTCAATACTCATAATTTTTTACATTGTCATAAACATGACATAAAATAAATCTAAGATAAGGTAGTCAGCCGTATAAGAAGCGACTTATACATTTCCTATTAATCGATTTTCTTATTTTACCCTATTATGGCAAGTACTATTCTCGTTGTTGAAGATGAACCCGCAATTCAAGAACTCATTGCGGTTAATTTAACCTTTGCCGGGCATAAAGTCCTCCGTGCCATGGACGCAGAGCAAGCCAAAATTATTATTAATGCCGAACTTCCTGACCTCATTCTATTAGACTGGATGCTTCCGACCACTTCTGGTTTAAGCTTAGCTCGCACCCTCCGCCAAGACGAGCGAACACGCGACATCCCTATCATCATGTTGACAGCGAAGAGTACCGAAGATGACAAAATCGAAGGTCTAGAGAGTGGTGCCGACGATTACATTACTAAGCCTTTTTCACCTAAAGAGTTATTAGCACGTATTAAAGCTGTTCTACGCCGTCGTTCACCACAACTAACGGATGATGAGATTAATGTAGCTGGATTACATTTAGACCCAGTCGCCCATCGAGTGACAGGGCATGATAAAACACTGACCCTAGGTCCCACCGAGTTTCGTTTACTGCACTTCTTTATGACACATACCGACCGCGTCTTTACTCGCGGACAGTTACTTGACTTAGTCTGGGGAGACCATGTCTTCTTAGAAGAGCGTACCGTTGATGTTCATATTCGACGCTTGCGTAAAGCCCTAGAGCCCAGTGAGCACCATCACTTAATTGAAACTGTCAGAGGCAGCGGCTATCGCTTTACTAGCAAGCCTCCTCTTTAAAATAAAATGCTCAGAATTAAACCGTTTTTATTACTTATCCTCGGTCTGCTTTTCGCCTCACTTGTCCAATACGAGTTTGGAGGATTTGCAGGCCTTTTTACGATAGGTATTTTGTTATTCATCTATTTAGTGATTGATAGCAGACACTATGCCAGAACTCGAGAATGGGCTCAACACATCGACAGCACACCTCCTGCCTATGTCGGCGACTATGAACATCTCATTACGCCCATTTACAAATACTTGCGTAGTCAGCGACTAGACTTATCCCAGTCCAACCAACTTAACCAGAATATTTTATGGGCAGCGAATGCTTTTCCTACCGCTGTGATTATTCTCGATAAAAACTACTTAATCCGTTGGTGTAATCGACAAGCCAAACAGCTGCTCAATATCGACTACAAAAAAGACGCTGGCTATAACCTCTTAAACTATATTCGCAACCCTGATTTTTATCGCTATCTCTCATCAAATAACTGGAGCAAACCCTATCACACAACCGAGGTACGTGAGGGGCGTCGCTATCATCTTAAGTTTGAGCTCACCCAATACAATGGCGACAATATTCTGTTGCTCTGTTTTGACAATACCCAATTGGAAGTCTTACGCACCACACAACAGGACTTTGTCGCCAATGTCTCACACGAGTTACGTACCCCATTAACTGTCTTAAGTGGCTTTTTAGAAACCTTAAGAGAACTTCCCCCAGACGCTATTTCAACAGAACAACGCCAACACTTCGAAGGGTTAATGCAAGAACAAGCCAGTCGTATGTTAGCCATTGTCAGCGATTTACTCACGCTCTCCACACTAGAGTCCACCCGCCTGGATAATCTTCAACCAGTCGCTATCCAAAGTCTTATTGAACAAGCTCGTAGCCAAGCAGAAATCCTCTCCAATCAACAACATACCTTTAACTGGCAAATTGATGAGAACCTAACGATTAGAGGCAATGCCACCGAACTCAGCTCAGCCATTACCAACTTACTCACAAATGCAGTAAGATATACACCAGCTGGAGGCACTATCGATGTGTTCTGGGGAGTAAACGAACAGGATGAAGTCATATTCAGCGTTACCGATTCAGGTTTAGGTATCGCTCCTCATGATATTCCTCGAATTACCGAGCGTTTTTACCGTGTCGATAAAAGCCGTTCTCGTGCCTCTGGTGGGACTGGTCTTGGTTTGGCAATTACCAAACATATTGCTATCCGGCATAATGCAAAATTACAAATCAAGAGCAAACTCAATAAAGGCAGCACCTTTAGTTTAGTTTTTCCGAAAGACAGTATTGCATCTGATTTATGAGCACAACTTTTCCTTACCAGTTTGAATACGAAGGTGACAGCACCATTATTATTCGTATCCAATCACCAACTCAACAACACCCGGATGTTGAGGTTAACCTCGCCGCCATCCGTATTGCGGATGAGATTAATGCCTTGGTGAGAGAGAAAAAAGCCACCGGCATTATTGAAGCAATCCCTACTTTCAGTACCGTAGGTGTTTACTATCGCCTAGACGACTTGGGGACAAATGCTTTTGAAAAAGTCTGCCAATACTTATCCCCTATTTGCGATGCTCACCTTAGTACCGAAACACCCATCAACCATACACCCAACACTGTTGAAATTCCGGTGTGCTATGACACAGAATTTGGTATTGATTTAGAAGAGCTTTCGCAAACATTGCAAATCAGCATTGACGAAATTATTCGTTTGCATAGCCAACAAGCTGTTCGCGTATTTATGCTAGGTTTCTCACCGGGTTTACCTTATCTAGGTTTATTTGATGAGAAATTTAATATTCCTCGTCGAGCAACTCCCCGTGTCAAACTCGCAGCAGGATCCATTGCCATTGCCAACCGTCAATGCGTCATTTATCCTTATGAAACACCGGGAGGCTGGCATATTATTGGGCGTACCCCACTTAAACTTTTTGACCCTAATCATGCTCCCTATACACGCTATAAACCGGGTGATATGATTGTGTTTAAACCTATCTCTAAAGAAGAATATCTGAGCTTAAAATGAGTATTGTCGTTCTTAAACCAGGTATGCTAAGTACCATTCAAGATGAGGGGCGTTGGCAATACCAAGGTCTTGGTGTTGGCGTATCCGGCGCCATGGACCCAAGTGCCTTACGTCTAGCAAATATTCTCGTGGGCAATCCAAGTATCTTACCTTGCTTAGAGATTACATTAACAGGTCCTAGCTTACGCTTTGACAGCAACGCTTGTATTGCCATCACCGGCGCCTTTTTAAGTCCACATATTGATGATGAACCTATCCAAAACAATCGCAGCTATATTCTGACACCGGGTCAAACATTAAGCTTTAAATCCAGTGCCTACAATACAGGTGCTCGTGCTTATATCGCAGTATTTGGGGGATTTAAAGGCGAAAATACACTAAATAGCCATAGCACTGACTTAAAGTCAAAACTAGGTGGTATCCAAGGTCGCCCTTTACAAAAAGACGATATCCTTGAGTTAAATGGTCGTTTTCGCTCAAGACATATTTTAGAAATTAAGCAATTCATCGCCTCACGAAGCGTCTATTTAACCTCTGGATTAGGCATTCAGCCACGACAAAATCTACGTATTATTCCAGGAACACATTTTGCGCAATTTACGCAAGAAGCACGTCATCAATTACTAGACACCGAATTTAAAATCAGTGCTCAGTCTGACCGCATGGGATATCGTTTGCAAGGTTGCACACTCAGCCTACAACAAGCCTTTCAGATTTATTCTGAGCCTACCGCTTTTGGTACGATTCAAGTACCACCAGACGGCAACCCTATCGTCTTAATGGCTGACCGTCAAAGCACCGGCGGCTATCCTAAAATCGCCAATGTTATCACTGCCGATCTCGGCTATCTTGCACAGGCACTACCAGGGCAAAGTATTCGCTTTACACTCACTAGTGTTGAAGAAGCACAAACGATTTGGGCAGAGCGAATGGCACGATTTAAGCAACTACAAGCCCAACTTCGTGATACAGTAA
>JAXECN010000063.1:0-5081 GCA_034093535.1 Pelistega sp. | reverse complement strand
ACCCACATCATTGGTTAAATTCGTCCCAATCCCAAATGAAGTAATACAACGCCCCGCAAAACGGCGAGCGATATCCAAGGCTAAATTAAAATTCAACCCATCAGAGAACACTAAAATTTTCATGCGTGGATCCACGCGATTCGCCTCATAGTGACGCAATAAACGCTCGCCCCATTCAAAAGGATCGCCTGAGTCATGACGTGCACCATCAAATAACTTACAAAAGAACATGTCAAAATCACGCAAAAAGGCATTTAAACCGTAGACATCTGAAAGTGCAATCCCTAAGTCGCCACGATATTCTTGTGCCCACTTCTCTAGAGCAAAGACTTGAGAGTCACGTAGACGAGGACCCAACGCCTGACATGCTTGCAAATACTCATGCGCCATCGTACCAAGCGGCGTGGTATTCAATTGTTTGGCTAATAATACATTGCTCGTACCGACAAAATGTTTAGGAAGCTGCTCGACTAATGTTTTTACCACTTCCTCATGCCATACTTGCGAGAAACGGCGACGTGTACCATAATCCGCAAACTTAAATGAAGGAACATCAGTAGCGCCCAGAATTAAATCAATCTTTTCTTGTAGGCGACGACGTCCCTCAGTCAGGTCTAAATCCTTATGCATATTGCGGAAGTAAACCTCATTCACAATGGCAAGCACAGGAATCTCAAAGAGAATCGTATGCAACCAAGACCCTTTTACCTCAATATGAATACCGCCATCTTCATCACTTTCTGTGACAGAGATACATTTCTCTGGCAAATGGAACAATCCTAAAAACTCGATAAAGTCGCCTTTAATAAAACGCAGGCTACCCAAGTACGCTAACTCATCTTCTCGAAATTTGAGTTGGCATAGATGGTGAATCTCTTCACGAATTTCATCGATATAAGGACGTAAATCGACATCCTTAGTACGGCATTTAAACAAATACTCAACCTGAGCACTCGGGAATTGATGCAATACCACCTGCATCATGCTGAATTTATATAAATCGGTATCTAAAAGCGAGCGAATAATCATACTTGTTCCTATTTTTTTCATAACCTTATCACAGCTTTAGGGTTTTAAGCACTTTATTGGCAAAGATTAGTTAAAATTACATCTGTTTATTTAATGTAAAACTGGAATCACAAAATGACTCATGTCGTAACTGAAAACTGTATTAAATGCAAATATACTGACTGTGTTGATGTCTGTCCTGTGGACTGTTTTAAAGAAGGACCAAACTTCCTCGTCATCGACCCTGACGAATGTATCGACTGTGGCGTCTGTATCCCAGAATGCCCTGCCAACGCTATCTTTGCCGAAGAAGATGTTCCTGCCGACCAAACCAAATTTATCCAGATTAATGCGGAATTAACACCTTTATTTGGTCCGATTAATCGCTCTAAAAAGCCTCTTGAAGATGCGGATCAATGGAATGGTGTTGCCGATAAACTTCCATACTTAGAAAAACCTTAAGATGACCGCTGAACAACGTTATACCAAAGAAACCGTCACCCATATCCATTACTGGGTAGAAAAAAAGCTTTTCTCCATCAAAACGACGCGCTCTGCCGAGTTCCAATTCAAACCCGGTCAGTTCGCACGCTTAGGTCTACCTGCTGAAAAGGGTGCAGAACCTAGTATTTGGCGTGGCTTTTCGATGGTCAATCCGGTAGACAGTACGGAGTTAGAATTCTATGCTGTCGTTGTTCCTGAGGGTGAATTTAGCCCTCGTCTCGCTGCCCTCACAGTAGGCGACGAGATTTATATTGATAAAAACCCCATTGGCTTTTTAACACTAGATAATTTCCCAAATGGCGGCAAAAGCCTATGGCTATTAGCCACGGGCACCGGTTTATCCGCTTATTTATCAATTATCCATAACCCAAAAACATGGGAACTTTTTGATAAAGTTGTCCTCTGTCATGGTGTTCGCTTTATTAATGAGTTAAGCTACCAAGAACAAATTCAAAACTGGCAACAACAATGGGGTGAGCGTTTTGTTTACCTCCCACTACCCACCCGAGAAGCTTACCAACACTATCCTCAACAACGTCTGACAAGCTTAATTGAGTCAGGACAACTGGCAAAGTTAGCCGGCGTTGAGTTAGACCCAAGCCAAGCTTGCGTGATGTTATGTGGCAATCCAGACATGCTCACTGATGGTCGTAAACTTCTAGGTGATTTAGGTTTTGCCACTGGTCGACGTGGCAATATTGGTAATCTCGCTGTTGAAAAATACTGGTAAAAAGGATTTTCTATGCTCTACATATTGCACGAGTTCACTAAACAAAGTATGGCTCCTTTTGTAAGCCTATCTACTTGGGGTTCAAAGCTTTTCTCAGACCCATTTAGCCCTTATTCTTATATTCCTAACTCGCGTCATATTGCCGCTGGATTTGAATTACTACACCGTCTAGGCAAAGACTACGAAAAACCGCAATGGAATATTCCAGAAGTCGAGGTAGATGGCAAAACAGCTTATATCACCGAACAAGTGATTATCGAAAAGCCTTTCTGTCGTCTGGTGCATTTTGAGCGTAGCCACTCTAAAAATCCTAAAGGGGATCCAATCGTACTTATCGTGGCTCCCCTATCCGGTCACCATGCCACACTATTACGTGACACCGTCCGCACTATGTTGCAATCCTTTAATGTTTACATTACCGATTGGATTGATGCACGCATGGTGCCTATGTCTGAGGGCGCATTTCACCTAGATGATTATGTTCAATACGTCATTGACTTTATCCATCATCTCGGACCAAATACTCACGTGGTTTCTGTCTGCCAACCTACTGTTCCTGTATTAGCAGCAGTCTCTTTAATGGCTAGTCATAAAGACCCTATTCAGGTCAAAAGCATGACCATGATGGGTGGTCCACTCGACACCCGAGAATCACCCACATCAGTTAATGGTCTAGCCAGCAAAAAATCTTACACTTGGTTTGAAACCCAACTGATTCACCGCGTACCCTCTCGTTATCCTGGTCATGGTCGCCCTGTTTATCCAGGCTTCTTGCAGCACGCAGGTTTTGTTGCCATGAATCCAGATAAACATATGCAATCGCATTATGATTATTACCTTGATTTAATGCGTGGTAATGATATGGAAGCCGAAGCTCATCGTAAATTCTATGATGAATATAATGCCGTCCTCGACTTACCGGCAGAGTACTATCTCGATACCATTAAAGTGGTCTTCCAAGAACACCAACTCCCTCGTGGTGTATGGCATGTCAAAGGCGAACTTGTTGAACCGGCAGCGATTAAAAAAGCACACTTACTCACCATTGAAGGTGAACTAGACGATATTACAGGTCGTGGGCAAACCAAGGTTGCTCATAATATGTGTTCAGGCATTCCAGCCAAGAACAAACAACACTACGAAGTTGAGCAAGCCGGTCACTACGGCATTTTCTCTGGTCGTCGTTGGCGTACTAAAGTTTTCCCTGTGATTGAAGCATTTATCAATGAAGCTGAGAAGTCAGCAAAATAAGTGCTAGAACCATCATGAGTGAACACTTTTTAATCCAAAAAATTGATGCCGTCTTACCGCAAACCCAATGTACCAAATGCGGTTATGACGGCTGCCTGCCCTATGCAACCGCCATTGCAACAGAACAAGCCCCTATTAATCGCTGTCCCCCCGGAGGTGATTTAGGTATTCAGCAATTAGCCGAAGTCACCGGTCAAGCCATTATCCCTCTGGATACCAGTTGTGGTGAAGCACAAGAGCTACAAGTGGCAGTGATTGACGAAGAGCATTGCATAGGCTGTACCTTATGTATTCGTGCTTGCCCTGTCGATGCCATTATCGGTGCGAATAAATTTATGCATACGGTTATCCCTGACCTATGTTCAGGTTGTGATTTATGTATCCCTGTCTGCCCTGTTGACTGTATCCAAATGGTTCCAGCAAATAGAGCTTGGACACGTATCGATGCCGATGAAGCACGCTCTCGTCACCAACATCGTGCTAGACGTCTTGTTATTCAGGCAGAACTCGAAGAGGAGCGTCTGAATCAACATTCATCTCGTCCAAGCAATATTCTAGAATCAGCAGATGAGGTTGCTGAACAGCTTCATGCTGACAACAAACAATCGGGTATTCTCGAAGATAATAAAGCCGCTAGCCAAGCTAAATCTGCCGCTATTGCCATGGCACTTGCTCGTGCTCGTGCTCGCCGTCAATCATCATGAACAAACAAAAACGTGCCGAAATTTTTGCTCGCTTTGAAGCAGCCAATCCTCACCCTAAAACTGAATTAGAATATGAAAATCCTTTTCAGTTATTGATTGCCGTCCTCCTCTCTGCACAAGCGACAGATAAGTCGGTCAATATCGCAACACGCCCTATTTTTGCCAAATGCAAAACCCCTCAAGATATTCTTGATATGGGCTTAGAAGCGTTTACAGAGGCTATTCGCACTATCGGTCTTTATAAGACCAAGGCAAAAAATGCGCTAAAAACCTGTGAAATCCTCGTCAATCAATACAATAGCGAGGTACCCCAAACTCGTGAAGAACTTGAAGCACTCCCCGGTGTAGGTCGTAAAACAGCTAATGTCGTACTCAATACGGCTTTTGGACAACTTACCATGGCAGTAGACACGCATATCTTCCGTGTCTCTAATCGTACGGGGATTGCTCCGGGGAAAAATGTGTTAGAAGTTGAGCAACAATTATTAAAGTTTGTCCCTAAAGAATATCTACTCAACGCTCACCATTGGCTCATTCTACACGGTCGCTATATCTGCGTCGCTCGCAAACCCAAATGCCCTAATTGCTCAATTAGTGATTTGTGTGATTTTAAGCCGAAGACGCAAGCTTAAAAACATTACCCAGTCGTATTAGTCGCTACTTGCTTGTAAAGTCTATCGATACGTACTCATTTAGCATCAGGGGTTGCTGCCAGTTTCCGCAGTTTGATTGCCACTCTAAGTAATGTGGTGCACACGCCAATCTGCCTGCATGTTTTGCGCAGTCGCTCGGATTGCACTAATTGACAGCGAGGCTCACTGCAAGTTTCGTGTAGTGGGTACTTGGAGCAGTGAACCACAGCAAGAGCGAATTGTCTGCAGTGA
>JAXECN010000062.1:0-14955 GCA_034093535.1 Pelistega sp. | reverse complement strand
CAGCAAGTTTAGGGTCGTGCGTCACGATAATAAACGCCGTATTGAACTCACGATTTACCTCTTTGAGCAAGGAGAACATATTCTCTGCCGTCTCCGTATCAAGATTACCTGTCGGCTCATCAGCAAGAACAAGAACAGGATTGGCTACTAAAGCACGTGCCAAGGCAACACGCTGACGTTCACCACCTGATAACTCACCAGGGCGATGTAATACACGCTCTGCTAAGCCCACTTTACCTAAGACAACTTCTGCCTTTGCTCGTGCCTCTGCATAAGCCACACGACGCATAATCAATGGCATAGCCACATTATCTAAAGCCGTAAATTCAGGCAATAAATGATGGAACTGATACACAAACCCTAGCTTCTGATTGCGTAACTGACTACGTTGACTTTCATTTAAGCTAGACGCTTCTTGCCCATCAACTTTAATAGACCCTGTCGTTGGCTGGTCTAATAAGCCCATAATATGCAATAGCGTACTTTTACCCGAGCCAGACGCA
The DNA here is from genome assembly GCA_034093535.1 of Pelistega sp. Lineage (GTDB taxonomy): Bacteria > Pseudomonadota > Gammaproteobacteria > Burkholderiales > Burkholderiaceae_B > Taylorella. The sequence goes on along the minus strand of JAXECN010000062.1, from coordinate 14,452 downwards.
CCGATAATCGCCAGCATCTCACCCGCTTTTACCATTAAATCAATCCCTCGCAGAATCGAGAGATTTTCTGTACCATCAAAATACGTTTTTGTTACGCCTTGAATTTCAAGTGCTGGCACTGTATTAGTCATGACGCAATACCTCCGCAGGTTGTAATCGTGATGCACGCCAGCTTGGGTATAGCGTTGCGAGTAAAGAAAGGACTAAAGAGGTAATCCCCACCGTTGCAACTTCATCAAGTTCAACTTGTGATGGGAGTTGGTTAATAATATATACGCCCGGGTCTAGGAAATGTGTACCTAATAAATTCTCAATAAACGGCACAATCACATCAATATTGTACGCAATTAAACAGCCTAAACCGACACCAATAGCCGTCCCTAAAATACCAATTAGAGAACCTTGGACGAGGAAAATACCCGCAATAGAACGTGGGCTAGCACCCAGTGTACGTAAAATGGCAATATCGGATTGTTTATCTTTCACCGACATCACCAATGATGACAATAAGTTAAACGCAGCCACCGCCACAATTAATGCCAAGATTAAAAACATCATGCGCTTTTCCGTTTTAACGGCGGCAAACCACGTGCGATTATCATAGGTCCAATCGCGTAGGATATAACCCGGTGGTAAGCTATTCATCAAAGCATTGGCAACGTCAGGTGCTTTTATCATATCTTTGATTTTCAAGCGTGCTCCAGCAATACCCGAGTCGCGGAATAAGACTGCTGCATCACGCACAGCGATAAACGCTAAATTAGCGTCATACTCGGCATGACCAGAAGCAAAAATACCCGTTACCGTAAATTGACGCATACGCGGTGAAAAGCCAGATGGATTGAGCGAACCTTGTGGAGACATCACTAATAAAGTATCACCCACAGTAACCCCTAATTGTGAAGCCGCACGACTACCTAACACCATATGGAAACTACCCGGTGTCAAAGAGGCTAAATCTCCCTGCACAATCTGCTTAGGTAAGTCTGAAACATCACCCTCAGTTTCGGGCAAAATACCTCGGATTTCTACCCCTTTCATATTATCCTGACGAGCCAACATACCACTTGCCGCGACAAACGCCGACGCACCTACCACTTCAGGATTTTGTAGTGCTGCGGTCTTAAGCTCTTCCCAATTCTCCACGGCGTCTGTGGCTGGCACGCCCGGATTATAGACTTGAATATGGGGCAAGACTGATAACATACGGTCGCGCACTTGGACTTGGAATCCAGTCATCACTGACAGCACCACAATCAAAGCGGCTACCCCTAGGGCAATCCCAGCCATAGAGCTTCCTGCGACAAATGACACAAAACGGTCACGCTTCTTGCCTCGCCCTTTTGAGCGTGTCAGCCCAGCATAACGTGAGCCAATCCATAATTCATAAGGTAATTTCACAATAATTCTTTTCTATCAAGGATAATTTAACGGTACAATTTCACTTATGGATATTGTAATTTTAGGGGCAATTCCCCACGACTTACTGGCAAAAGAAAGTGAAGCTTATATTGAAAAACAAGCTCCTTCTTTTACTCGCCTACTACAAACTCACAAGGCTAGCACAAAATGGTTAGATATTGAGACCATTGGCTGTACGCCTTACGAATATTATCAATTAAAAAAGGCACAATACACTGGCGAGAATGGTTTCTATGCCAAAGGTCTTGGTCCTTTATATGCTTCCGCTCATTTTAACACCATACCTACACATCAACCCATCTATTTAATGGAGTTGACATATGTTGAAATCGGGCAGCACTATGCGAGCTTATATACAGCCGATGAGCTCAATATTAGCGATAACGAAGCACAATCACTTTTTGAAAGTGCACAAGAAATTCTGGCTGATAGTCCTTATTGTATGCTGCAACAGCAGTCACATAGCGCCTTGATGGATATGGGAGCAGATTTTAATCTCCCTCTTTTAAGCCCCAAACTACTGGCTACAGGATATTTAAATGACTGGCACCGACTCGGGGATTTAGCACGCCCTCTACGCAATGTATTAAACGAATTGCAAATGGTTTGGCACAATCACCCGATTAATCAAGCACGCCAAGCCCGAGGGTTAAAGCCAATTAATAGTGCATGGATTTATGGTGGCGCACGCCTAGCGGATATCACGCTCACCTCAAATCACCATGCGCAAATTCTCTCTCAACTTGCCAGTGCTCATCTTCACCAAGACTGGGGTAACTGGATTGCGCAACTTGCTACGCTAGATAAACAACTGACTCAACTAGCCAATCAAGCTCATCGCTATATTCTTTTTGGGTTTGACCGTATTGTCACCCTCACCCCAAAACCTCTCTGGGCTAAACTGCTCAATAACAAAATGGAATGGAAACAATGGTGGTCTCAGTCCAAGTAAGTGATCGTCTTGTCAATGAAACAGACGCTCAAAAACTTATTTCTCAAGGTATTAATCCCTTTATGGCACGACTATGGGCGGCGCGAGGGGTATCTGATATTAATCAAACCGATACATCATGGAAACATCTGCTCTCGCCTAAGTTGCTAACTGAGGTCGAAAATGGCGCTCGTATTCTTGCCGACGCCATTGAACAAGGCAAAAATCTCCTCATTATTGCCGACTACGACTGTGATGGGGCGACTGCCTGTGCTGTGGGAATCCGTGGACTACGTATGATGGGCGCTAAAGTCGATTTTATGGTGCCCAATCGCTTTGAAACTGGCTATGGACTCTCGCCTGCCGTAATTGATGTCATGCTAGAACGCGTCCATCCTAAGCCCGATTTAATTATCACAGTGGATAATGGTATTGCCAGTGTTGATGGTGTCGCCACCGCTAAAGCTCATGGCATTGATGTTTTAGTCACTGACCATCATTTACCCGGCGATGTTTTACCTGACGCGATTGCGATTATTAACCCGAATCAAGTCGCTTGTGATTTCCCATCCAAAAATCTGGCTGGTGTGGGTGTAATTTTCTATACCATGATGGCATTGCGAGCGGAAATGCGTCAACGAGGGCATTTTACTCACCGTCCTGAACCACGCCTAGATGGTTTGGCAGACTTAGTGGCACTCGGTACTGTCGCCGATGTCGTGAAACTCGATAGCAATAATCGTATTCTGGTCAGCCAAGGCTTGAACAAAATGCGTTCGGGACAGATGAGTGTAGGCATTCGCGCCCTCTTCGATGTCGCAGGTGCTGACCCTCGCCAAGCTAACAGTATGGATTTAGGCTTTAAAATCGGTCCTCGTATTAATGCTGCCGGTCGTCTTGCTGATATGAGTATTGGTATTCGCTGTCTAATCAGTGATGATTATGATGAGGCTCTGAAACTTGCTAAAGAACTCGATGACTGGAACCACGCTCGCCGTAGTATCGAACAAGAGATGAGCACTCAAGCCATGGAAGAAATTGAGAGCGATAGTTTTACCCTCAAACATTCTATCTGTGTTTTTAACCAAGAATGGCACCAAGGCGTTGTAGGTATTGTCGCCTCTCGTCTAAAAGAAAAGTTCTGGAAGCCGACATTAGCCTTTGCACCCGGCGATGAGGGCGAGATTCGTGGTTCAGGACGCTCAGTACCTGATGTGCACCTACGCGACGCCTTAGACCTCGTATCCAAACGTCATCCGACCCTTATTCAAAAATTTGGCGGTCATGCCATGGCAGCCGGTTTAACTATTGCCGAAAAAGACTTTGATACCTTTATCCAAGCCTTTGATAAAGCGGTGGTCGATATTAGTGGCAAGACCAACTTTTCCCCTCTTATCGAAACAGACGGTTCATTAGACTTAGACTATGCGACAGCGGAAACTGCTATCGCCCTGACTCAACAAGTCTGGGGAGCAGGTTTCCCTAGCCCACTATTCCGTGATGTTTTCCAAGTTCGCTCGCAACGCTTACTCAAAGAAAAGCATTTAAAATTACAAGTGATTCGTGGGCAACAAATGTTTGACGCTATCTGGTTTAATCACAATGAAGAACTACCAGATACCGTAGAATTAGTCTATGAATTTGTGCCGAACTATTGGAATGGCAATGTCTATACACAGCTGATGATTCGTCATGCCATGTAAGTACCCCATCGATATAACACCAAAGGAGCGACCATGAAATATGTATTACTCACCTTATTGATAAGCTGTCTTGGTCTGAGCGCTTGTCATCACTACCTCGACCCAAATGCCTCCGTAGATGGCGTAGTGGGCACAGTCGGTGGTGCTTTGGGCAATGTAGGCAAAGTTGGCTCACCCTAAACCATGCTTCCCACACTTACTAGACTACAACTTATTTTCCGCTAAGAATAACTGCAATTTCTCTCTATCGCTGGGCGTATCCACAGCAGCGGTGTTAATACCAAAAACATCTTGTAGCAAGGTCAATAAGCTATCAACACCTTCAATATCCTGACGCTGACTGTCTTTACCGACTTGATGGCGGTGATAGCGTGTATTTAATAAGCTATATCGTACCCCCTCATCATCAATTCGAGAGACCATTAAGCGAGTACGAAATGGCGAATGTGGGTGTGTCGATACAAACCAATTTCCTACCTCTAAATCGGCACTATTTTGTATGCTCAAATCAAAGGCATACAACATCTGCCACTGCCCTTTGACTTCAGCCGACAATACATATTTGTCAGCAAACGCTGTTAACTTATAAAGCCCATGTGGGGTTTGCTGTACCGTATCCCACTCCATTTTCAATGGCACTGTCGGTACTAAACCACCAAAACCAACATCAACAAGATAGTCTTGATTATCCAAGACAACTTTTAATAGCGTATGGGTTCTCGCTTTAGGGCGCTCAGGGGCATTGTCATGCACGATATAGGCACTCAAGGTATCAACCTCAAAACCTAGATATCGCAATGCCGATTGCAATAAGCTATTTAATTCATAACAATACCCACCGCGTCTATCCTCAACGAGTTTTTGAAAGATAACGCTATCATCCAATAAAATCGGCTCGTGTAGAACAGTCGACAAACTTTGAAAAGGATAGTATTTTAATTGTGCATATTGAAATTGCATCAATACGACTAAAGTGGGTTGAGCGTCTTTATAATCAGCTGCATTTAAGCCAATAGACTGACAATACTGTTGAAATTGTTGTTCTGTAAGCATTTTTCTATCCTTCTTGACTTCTTATTCGGTCAGACAACACCAATAATTATGTCGCCCACCACACGATACTGTACAAAGCATACTCCAATCTAGGGTAAAATACTCGTTTTCTCATTAAAAAATAGTTACTGGAACTTACTATGGAAGTTGAACGTCAGAATCAATTAGCCGCTGCTTTGGCTGATTATGCTGAGCGCGAACAAGCGCTGAGGGGGTATCTTTGACTTTGAAGAAAAGTCGGAGCGATTACAAGTCGTTAACCTAGAAATGGAAGACCCAAGCATTTGGGAGAATCCAGAAAAAGCACAAGAGCTAGGTCGTGAAAAGAAAACCCTAGAGAATATTGTGCTTGTCCTCACTGACCTACAACAAGCCATCAAAGATAGTCAAGAACTCTTCGAACTCGCTAGCAGCGATGACGATGATGAAACCTTACAAGCTATCGAAGAAGACACTAAAAAATACGCCGAAATTATCGAGGGATTCGAATTCCGTCGTATGTTCAACAATCCAGCTGACCCATTAAACTGTTTCTTAGATATCCAAGCAGGTGCAGGTGGCACCGAAGCTCAAGACTGGGCGTCTATGCTATTGCGTCAATATCTACGCTACTGCGAACGCAAAGATTTCAAAACAGAAGTACTTGAGGAATCTGACGGTGATGTAGCAGGCATTAAATCTGCCACCATTAAAATCGAAGGCGAATATGCTTTTGGTTTCTTACGCACTGAGAGTGGTGTTCATCGCCTTGTCCGTAAGAGTCCTTTTGACTCAGCCAATGGTCGTCATACCTCATTTGCCAGTATTTATGTCTATCCAGAGATTGATGACTCTATTGAAATTGAAATCAATCCAGCCGACTTGCGTATCGACACTTATCGTGCAAGTGGTGCTGGTGGTCAACACATCAATAAAACAGACTCTGCGGTTCGTATTACGCACCAACCGACAGGCATTGTGGTGCAATGTCAAAACGACCGCTCACAACATCGTAATAAGGCAGAAGCCATGTCGATGTTACGCTCTAAGCTCTATGAGCTTGAAATGCGTAAACGTATGGCAGACCAACAGAAATTAGAAGACGCTAAAACCGATGTAGGTTGGGGTCATCAAATTCGTTCTTATGTACTCGATCAAAGCCGTATTAAGGACTTACGCACTGGCGTAGAGATTTCTAATACACAAAAAGTCTTAGATGGTGACTTAGACAGCTTTATCGAAGCCAGCTTAAAACAAGGTATCTAAGATGAAAACTCTAGCGATTGTGACAGGTGCGTCAAAAGGTCTCGGACTCGCCCTCTCCGAACAACTCATTCGCAATGGTCATACCGTCATTACCGTAGCACGTCAAAATCAGATTAGCCGTATTAGTGAGTTAGCAGCTACCTCAGGAGCACAACATATTCACTATGCGGCGGATTTAAGCGATATGGCACAAGTAACGGCGTTATGCAAGAAGCTTACACCCTTATTACAAGCCCCCGCTCAACGCTATCTGCTGATTAATAATGCTGGCACACTAGGTCCGATGGCACAATACCATGGTTTAGAGGCGAGCCTATCCTCACAGATTGCACAGACCTTTAATTTAAATATTGCCGCTGTGATTACCTTAAGCAGCCATTTTCTCAGCGTATGCGAAGCACACCGCGATAGCAAAATCCAAGTGATTAATATCTCATCAGGTGCGGCACGTAATGCCTACCCAGGTTGGGGAGTATACTGCGCGAGTAAAGCTGCCTTAGACCGTTATAGTGAAGTGGCTCAACTCGAAGCTCCTTTTGCACAGATTGTTTCGCTAGCACCCGGTGTCATCGATACCGATATGCAAGCCAATATTCGTGCGAGCAATGAAGAGGACTTCCCTAACCTACAACGCTTTAAAGATTTACATGCCAATCAAGCATTAAGCCCAGCCGAAGAAACCGCACAGAAGATTCTTGCATATAGCCAACATGCTGATTTTGGCAAACAAACCCTTTCAGATATTCGTTTAATTTAAAAGTATTATGACTGAACAAAATCAAACCCCAGAACTGGATGAAAACCGATTAATCGCTGAGCGTCGTGCCAAACTCGACAAAATCCGCGAAGAAAAAGGTGTAGCTTTCCCTAATAGCTTCCGTCCAATTGATAATGCGGCAGCATTACATCAAGCCTATAACCATCTAGAAAAAGCCGAACTCGACCCACAAGAGAATCCTGCTTGTGTTGCCGGTCGTATGATGTTAAAGCGTGTGATGGGTAAAGCAAGCTTTGCGACTTTACAAGACCAAACTGGTCGTATTCAAATCTATCTCGATAAAGCACATATCGGTGAAGATGTCTATGAGGCCTTTAAAACATGGGATATCGGTGATATTCTAGGTGTCAAAGGGCGTGTCTTTAAAACCAATAAAGGTGAACTTTCTATTCATGCACAATCGGTAGAACTGATTAGTAAATCACTACGTCCATTACCTGATAAATTCCACGGTATTGCTGACCAAGAATTACGCTATCGCCAACGCTATGTTGACCTCATCATGACAGAGCAAACACGCGATACCTTTAAAAAACGTAGTGCCGCTATCAGCCACCTCCGTAATTTAATGACAGCAGAGGGTTTCCTAGAGGTTGAAACACCTATGCTACACCCTATTCCGGGCGGTGCATCGGCTAAACCATTTATCACTCACCACAATGCCTTAGGTATGGATATGTTCTTGCGTATCGCACCAGAACTCTACCTAAAACGTCTTGTGGTCGGTGGATTTGAGCGTGTGTTCGAGATTAACCGTAACTTCCGCAACGAAGGGGTTAGCCCTCGCCATAATCCAGAATTCACAATGATGGAATTCTACGCTGCCTATACAGACTATCGCTGGATGATGGACTTTACGGAAAAAGTGATTCGCGAAACGACACGCCACACATTAGGTACGGCAAAAATCACTCACCAAGGTCGTGAATTAGATTTGGAAGCACCATTTGAGCGTTTGACAATGGTACAAGCTGTGCTCAAATATGCACCGCAATACACTGAAGCGCAGCTACAAGATATCGACTTCTTACGCAGCGAATTGAAAAAACTCGGTGCCGATATGAATGACCCTGCCATTAAAAATGCAGGCTTAGGTGGTCTACAACTCGCTTTCTTTGAAGAAACCGCAGAAAGCCAGTTATGGAACCCAACTTTCATCATCGACTACCCTGTCGAAGTTTCTCCACTAGCACGTGCGTCTGACAGTGATAAATCGATTACCGAACGTTTTGAATTATTTATCACCGGTCGTGAAATCGCCAATGGCTTCTCTGAGTTAAATGACCCAGAAGACCAAGCAGAACGCTTTATGGCACAAGTTCGTGCCAAAGACGCTGGTGATGAAGAAGCCATGTACTACGACGCTGACTATATCCGCGCTCTCGAATATGGTATGCCACCTGCAGGAGGTTGTGGTATCGGTATCGACCGTTTGATTATGTTGATTACAGATAGCGCAAGTATCCGTGATGTATTACTCTTCCCTCACCTACGTAAAGAAGACTAATTCTCACGCTGATAGCATTACAACAGCTATCTAAAAATAAAGGGTCTAGCATAAATACTAGACCCTTTTGCTTAATCAGCGAACTCGGTAACTTTTAACAAGCTACCGAGTTTTTATTGTTTATTTAGGGACATCTGCCGCTGAGGTAAATGAATCCGCAAAGAACTCTTCTGCCGGTAATCCTGCGGCTGCATAGGCTTCACGAGCACTCGAAATAACAATCGGTGCACCACAAGCATAGACTTGATAGCCGCTTAAGTCTGGAATATCTTCCAATACCGCTGCATGCACAAAACCAGTGCGTCCCGTCCAATTATCTTCCGCTTGCGCATTAGATACCACAGGAATAAACTTGAAGTTAGGTAGTTTAGCCTCCCACTCTTTACACAAGTCTGCCATATAGAGGTCAGCTGGACGACGACCACCCCAATAGAGTGAAATCGGACGTTGGATATCAAGAGCAATCACCTCTTCCATCATCGCTTTTAACGGCGCAAAGCCTGTACCACTGGCTAAAAACACCATCGGTTTATCCGATTCTTTGCGTAAGAAGAAGGAGCCTAACGGTCCTTCTAGACGTAAAATCTCACGCACTTTCATCGCCGTACTCGCCCCAAATACATGGTCGGTAAAGAGTCCACCCGGCATATGACGAATATGCAACTCAATCAAAGTACCCTCTACTGGACGGGTTGCCAATGAATAAGCACGTCGTGAGCCATCTTTGAGGATAAACTCCACATATTGACCGGGTTCATAGCGAAATACATCAGAGCTCGGCGTCTGTAATTTCACAATCATCACATCATCAGCGGCTTTTTCCATCTCGCTAACACGAACAGGCATTTTCTTAATCTGAATATCGCTCGCCATACGCACCTCACGGGCTTGGATAACGACATCTGATAACGGTTTTGTCTCACAGAATAGACAAGCTCCCTCCGCACGTTCGGCTTCTGGGATTAAGTTTGCCGTACCTGCACCCGCCTCATATTCACCACTAACCACCTTGCCTTTACAACTGGTACACGAACCGGTACGGCAGCTATAAGGCAATACAATATCGTGAGCCAAAGCGGCATCTAAGATAGTTTGCCCCTCCTGCACGTCAAAAGTATGATGGGTTGATTCAATGGTTACTTTATAAGCCATGATGTTGTGTAATCTCCTAAATTTAATATATTAAAAAGACATTGTTGCTCATTATTATAACGGTAATAAGGTCGCTTGTTTCATCCGTAGATTTAACGCCTTACCTTTACGGGCTCGTTTGCCAACAAACTCCTGTAAATCACCTAAAGCAATAAGGTCCTCGACATCTTTATTACGATAAACGCCTGTTGCCATAATTCCCTGCTCACTGACTGCCAGAACTTGCGCAAAACTATCTTTCGGATCAAAACTCATGAGAATCGTACCACGACCACCGCCACTTAGGGCCTTAACCTCAGCAATATCAATCATTAAGAAACGACCTGTTTTACTTAACATCCCCACATAACGTGTATTATCAGGCAAGGCAACTGGACGTAAAATCTTCGCTTTATCCTCAAGATTAATAAAGGCTTTACCTGCTTTTTGGCGTGTCGTCATATCACTAATACGCGCACTAAAGCCTAAGCCATTGTCTTGGCAAAGCAGCCAACGACTGCTCTCTGCACCCGCAATAATATGGACGATATGCGTACCACTCTCTAAATCAATCATCGCCGTAATAGGCTGACCATCACCACGAGCTGACGGGAGATTTGCCACAGGCACCGAGTATACGCGACCATTTGAGCCAATACCGATTAAGGTATCCACACTACGACACTCAAAACTCGCATAGAATTTATCGCCTGTTTTGAAATGAACACCGCTTAAATCGTGACCATGTCCTTGGCGAGCACGTAACCAACCTTTTTCAGAGACAATGACCGTTACTGGCTCATCAAGCACTTTATTTTCCATGGTCGCACGTTCGGCTTCCTCAATCACTGTACGACGTTCATCACCAAACTTCTTCGCATCAGCTTCAATTTCTTTGATGATAAGACGTTTTAAAGCCGATGGATTGGCAAGTAATTCCTCGAGTTTCTCTTTTTCTTTACGCTTTTCTTCAAGCTCTTGTTCGATTTTAAAGCCCTCAAGACGTGCCAATTGACGTAGACGCATTTCTAAAATATCTTCAGATTGACGCTCACTGAGTGAAAAACGTGTCATTAAGGCTTCTTTAGGCTCATCTGACTCACGAATAGTCTGAATTACCTCATCAACATTTAAATAGACAACCTGACGACCCTCTAAGATATGAATACGGTCATTCACCTTATCAAGACGATATTCAGAACGACGAGTCACGGTACTGGTACGGAAGACCAGCCACTCTTGAATCACCTCTCGTAGACTACGCTGCTTCGGACGACCATCAATACCAATACAGACCAAGTTAATAGAGGCATTGCCCTCCATACTGGTATTTGCTAATAAGGCATTAATAAACTCTTCACGGTCAATTCGTGATGATTTAGGCTCAAAAACTAAGCGAACATCTGCCTCTTTGCCCGATTCATCACGGACGTTTTCGAGTAAAGCCAACATCGCCGCTTTTGCCTGTTGCTGCTCTTGCGAAAGCGTCTTCTTACCTGCTTTTACCTTAGGGTTAGTGATTTCTTCGATTTCTTCGAGGACTTTTTGGCTAGAGGTGTTCGGTGGTAATTCAGTCACCACTAATTGCCACTGACCTCGGGCGAGTTCTTCAATCTCCCAACGAGCACGCACCTTTAACGAACCCTTGCCAGTCACATAAATCTGTTGAATCACCTCAGCAGGTGAAATAATCTGTGCCCCACCATTAAAATCAGGTCCGGGTACTAGCGTAAATAACTCCTCATCGGGCAAGTTCGGATTTTTAAGTAAAGCCACACATGCTGCCGCAATCTCAGTCAAATTATGCGAAGGAATTTCTGTTGCCATACCAACAGCAATCCCCGAAGCACCATTTAATAACATCATCGGTAAGCGTGCTGGCAATAACTCTGGCTCTTGCTCTTGACCGTCATAGTTAGGGATAAAATTAACAGTTCCCTCACCTAACTCATCTAATAACAGCTCAGCAATCGGGGTTAAGCGTGCCTCGGTATAACGCATCGCTGCTGCACCATCACCATCACGCGAACCAAAGTTACCTTGACCATCAATAAGCGGATAACGCAATGAGAAATCCTGTGCCATACGCACCATCGCATCATAAGCCGCCTGATCACCATGAGGATGATATTTACCTAAAACATCACCCACCACACGAGCAGATTTAACAGGTTTAGCACCAGCGCGTAGCCCCATGCGATCCATCGCAAATAGAATACGACGTTGTACGGGTTTCTGACCGTCCCCAACATCAGGTAAAGCACGCCCTTTTACCACGGAAACAGCATAGTCTAAATAGGCTTTTTCAGCATAGAGCCCTAGCGTAATACTCGGCTCACCATTTTCCATTAATAATTCGTTTTGCTCGCTCATTACACATCCAACTCAGCTAAATTACCTTTCTCTTCAATCCAAGAACGGCGTTGGGCAGACTCGCTTTTACCCATTAACATATCAAACATTTCCAATGTGGCTTGATTATCCAACTGACCATAAGCCACGCGTAAAAGACGACGTGTATCTGGATTTAAAGTCGTCTCCCATAATTGCTCTGGATTCATCTCACCAAGACCTTTGAAGCGGCTAATACTCAAGGCTGATTCTCGGATATTTTCTTTATTAATCAGCTTATCTTTGACACTGTCGAGCTCTTCCGTATCCAAGCAATAAATCTTGCGTGCAGGACGTTTACCGGAAGCCGCTACATCAACACGGAATAACGGTGGCTTAGCAATATAGACAAAACCATTTTCCACCAATTTAGGGAAATGACGATAGAACAAAGTCAATAACAATACTTGGATATGTGAACCGTCCACATCCGCGTCGGATAAGATACAAATACGGCGATAACGCAACCCTGACAAATCAGGATTATCCTCTGGACCATGCGGATCGACACCAATCGCCACAGAAATATCATGAATCTCATTATTGGCAAAAAGACGGTCTTTATCCACTTCCCATGCGTTTAGTACTTTCCCGCGTAGAGGCAGAATCGCTTGATATTCCTTATCACGACCTTTTTTCGCCGACCCCCCTGCCGAATCACCCTCGACAAGGAATACCTCAGTACGCGTCACATCAGATGACTCACAATCCGTTAATTTACCCGGTAAGACGGCAACACCAGAACTCTTACGCTTTTCAACCTTTTGTGCCGATTTGCTACGCTCTTGCGCTTGCTTAATCGCAAATTCCGCGAGTTTCTTACCATGTTCAACATTGGAATTCAGCCATAACTCTAGTGCCGACTTCACAAAGCCCGAGACCAGACGTACCGCATCACGACTATTCAGACGCTCTTTTACCTGACCTTGGAATTGCGGGTCGAGAACCTTTGCTGACAAGACAAAACTTGCACGAGCAAACACATCATCAGGTAGTAGCTTAATCCCTTTTGGCAATAAGCTATGCATTTCCGCAAAGCCTTTAAGCGCATTAAACAAGCCATCGCGTAGCCCTGATTCATGCGTACCGCCATTGGTTGTCGGAATCAAGTTTACATAAGACTCACGAACAATTGAGCCCTCTGCCGTCCAAGCCACTACCCAAGCAGCACCCTCACCTTCGGCAAACGTATCATGGTGTTTATCTGCATAGTCTTGACCAGCAAATAAAGGAATTAACAGCTCGGTTTCCGATAACTCTTCTTGTAGATAACCTTTGAGACCATCCTCATAGCGCCACTTGCGGACTTCACCCGTCTTAGCGATGGTTAAAACAACCTCGACACCGGGCATTAAGACTGCTTTACTACGGAGCAGATGAACTAATTCATTGAGCGGAATATTGGCTGAGTCAAAGTATTTTGCGTCAGGCCATACCGACACTCGCGTACCCGTCTTGCGTTTCGGTGCTGTACCCGTTACGTGGAGAGGAGTAGCCACATCACCACCATTGGCAAACACTAGCTCATGCACCTCACCATCACGCGTTACCGCCACTTCTAGACGCGTTGAAAGTGCATTGGTCACTGAGACACCTACACCATGCAGACCACCCGAGAAAGCATAGGCACCGCCCGCTTTTTTATCAAACTTACCACCAGCATGCAGACGTGTGAAGACGATTTCAACCACAGGCACTTGCTCTTCTGGATGTAAACCCACAGGAATACCACGACCGTCATCTTCGACCGTAACGCTTCCATCAATATTCAGACTAACATTAATTTTTTTTGCAAAACCCGCCAACGCCTCATCGGCAGCATTATCGATAACCTCTTGGATAATGTGCAATGGGTTATCCGTACGGGTATACATGCCCGGACGCTCTCGTACTGGCTCTAGCCCCTTTAGGACACGAATCGAACTCTCGTCGTAATTCTCTTTCACTGCCACGCTAAAATTCTCTTAAACTGTGTAAAAAAACAGTTATTTTAAGGGATTAGGGAGTTTTTGGGGGGAATGAACGAAATTCCAACTAATTTAAGTACTTGGAATAAAAGTGATAGGAAATAAGATTGTTGGTCCCCCCAGCCGGACTTGAACCGGCGACCAAAGGATTATGAGTCCTCTGCTCTAACCAACTGAGCTACAGGGGGACACTGCAAAGAGTGTTAAGTATACTATAAATTTAAATAATTCAACAACACACCTGAAGAAATAAATGGTGCAACTTCTTTTAAGAAGCGTCCAAAATCATGACTAGCACTATGATTTGCCTTATCAGAAATCACA
>JAXECN010000061.1:0-3583 GCA_034093535.1 Pelistega sp. | reverse complement strand
CAATACCGCCAGTGTCCTTTTGGACATGACCACCAATGCTCAGATTAATGACTCATTAAAGATAGGTCATCGAGTCTTAGATGCCTTATCACGTATTAATGGTCTACAAAGTCGCCGTGTTGAGCAAGCCGGATTTGCGGTGTTAAAAGCACCTGAAATTCCTTCTATCCTCATTGAGGTAGCCTTTATTTCTAATCCTCAAGAGGAAAATTTCTTACGTAATACAGATAATCACCGTATTGTGGCAAATGCCATTATGACGGGACTTGATGGTTACTTCGCGACCAATCCAGCGCTAGCACGCTCCTAAGTCATTCACTATCTCATCTTCTACCATGCACCCTTAGTCTTAAACGATTGGGTGCATTTCTTTTAGCCACTTTTCACCCTCACTGCTATCTTATACAGCACCCCTTCTTTACCTCCCCATAGATTTTACTGGCGCAATGTATATCATCACATTATCTATTACAATAGAGCTTTATTGCTTTATCTGTAATCGTTGCTATGTCAGAGCGTCGCCACATTCACCTTTTACCCGATCAGCTTATCAGCCAAATTGCCGCTGGTGAGGTCATTGAACGTCCTGCGTCTGTACTTAAAGAGTTGGTTGAAAATGCTATCGATGCAGGCTCTACGCAGATAGAGCTTCGTCTAGATGGAGGCGGTATACGTCGCCTATGTGTGATTGATAATGGTTCCGGCATTCCCAAAGAAGAACTCGCACTGGCGTTAACTCGCCATGCAACGAGCAAAATACGCTCTTTACATGAGTTAGAGTCCGTCAGCTCAATGGGCTTTCGTGGTGAAGCATTAGCCTCAATTGCGTCTGTTGCACGTCTGACATTAACATCACGCACAGCCTCACAAAAGCACGCTTGGTCCATTGATGGCAACCATGGTGTCATTGAGCCTGCTGCAGGTTCTGTTGGTACTGTCGTCGATGTGCAGCAGTTATTTGATGAGATTCCTGCTCGGCGCAAATTTTTAAAATCAGAGCAAACTGAATTTTCACATTGTGTAGAAGCTATCGAACGTATTGCACTTGCCTATCCAAGTATCAGCTTTCGCATTTTTCATAATGATAAACCCTATAAACAATGGACAGCCACCGATAGCTTGCAGCGTATTCGTGATGTCTTAGGCAATGAATTTTTAGCAGCTGGGCTTGAGGTCGATAATAGTAGTGCCGTCTGCAGTATCCACGGTTTAGTCGTCCAGCCGAGTGCTGCTCGCGCACGAGCTGATAAGCAATATTTCTATGTCAATGGTCGCTTTATCCGTGACCGTACCGTAGCTCATGCAATTCGTAGTGCTTATGCGGATGTATTGCATGGCGACCGTCAACCAGCGTTTGTTCTCTTTTTATCCATTGACCCAAATCTTGTTGATGTCAATGTCCACCCAGCTAAAAGTGAAGTTCGCTTTCGTGATAGCGGTGCAATTCATCGCTTTATGCAACATAGCGTCTCACAAGCACTCGCCAAACTAGGTGGGCAAGGCGCAGTTCATCAAGGCACAGAAATCGCTGAAACGGTCAAAGATAATAGTTCTCTCGTAACAAGCAATAAACTAGCCGCAGAAGGGGCGAATAATACATCCCTCAATCAGGCAAGCCCTTTTATTGGGGCAAAGCCTGCCGTTTCCTATCAAAAACCAGTGCAAACTAGCCTAGGGATTAATCAGCATGAGGCTTGGCAAACAGCCTATACCCCACTGAATTCACTACAAATACGCGAATCAGCACCTGCTGTGGGAAGTTCATTTGGAGGCGCTGTTAGCGAAAGTCACAGCGATAATCATGCCGTTGAGGACTTCCCATTAGGTATGGCAATTGGTCAGCTACATGGGATTTATATTCTGGCGCAAAATAAAGAGGGACTTATCTTAGTCGATATGCATGCCGCTCACGAACGTGTGATGTACGAACAATTAAAAACACGTATTGACCAACATAGTTTAAGCGTCCAAGAGTTATTAGTACCCGTTGTGTTTCATACATCCGAAAAGCATATGGCTCTCATTGAAGAACAGCAAGACACATTACACAGCCTCGGTCTCAGCCTAAGCCCTGCAGGACCACAGTCGATTGCAGTACGTGCCGTCCCTGCGCTATTGGCTCGAGGGGATATTGAAACCATGGTGCGTCGTGTACTACATGATTTAGAACAAGTAGGTGTCTCTCATCTACTCACAGAACAGCGCAATGAACTACTTGCCACCATGGCTTGTCATGGCTCTGTACGTGCTAATCGCCTACTCAGCCTGACTGAGATGAATAATCTCTTACGCCAAATGGAACAAACCGAACGTGCCAACCAATGCAACCATGGTCGCCCTACATGGTTTAGTTGGTCACTCGCAGACCTAGATAAACTCTTTATGCGAGGTCAATAATGACAATGCCCTCACCGATTATTTGTATTGCAGGTCCAACTGCAGCTGGTAAATCTGCCTCAGTTCTCACGCTAGCAGAACACTTTCCTATCGAGATTATTAATGTAGACTCAGCGACGATTTATCGTGGTATGGATATTGGTACGGCAAAACCTAGCAAAGCAGAACAAGCCCTCGTACCACAACATTTACTCGATATTAAAGATCCCCTCGAAAGCTATAGTGCGGCTGACTTTTATGACGATACATTAAAGCTTATCGCAGATATTCAAGCGCGTGG
The DNA here is from genome assembly GCA_034093535.1 of Pelistega sp. Classification (GTDB taxonomy): domain Bacteria; phylum Pseudomonadota; class Gammaproteobacteria; order Burkholderiales; family Burkholderiaceae_B; genus Taylorella. The sequence continues at coordinate 906 of JAXECN010000061.1, read as the reverse complement.
GAGAATCCCTATCCTCGCTGGTGGCACAATGATGTATTACAAAACACTTCGCGAGGGGCTACATGATTTGCCCAGTGCTGATCCTATACTGAGAGAACAGCTTGAGCAAGAAGCACGAGCTATTGGTTGGCCAGCAATGCACGAGAAATTACGAGAACTTGATAGTATCACTGCTGAGCGCTTAGCACCTAATGATAGCCAGCGTATTCAACGCGCTCTTGAAGTGATTACTCTCACGGGTAAACCTCTCTCGCAACTTTTTGCAGAACAAAAAAACAATGCATCACCTTACCAGTTCGTCACAATTAGTCTAGAACCTGAAAATCGTGCAGATTTACACGCTCGCATTGCGACGCGTTTTATGCAAATGATAGATCAAGGTTTTGTTGATGAGGTACGTAGACTATTTGAGCGCGGAGACTTACATACTGACTTACCGTCTATTCGCTGTGTCGGTTATCGTCAGCTGTGGACTCACATTGCAGGTGAAGTGGATTTAGATACAGCGATTGAGCAAGGGATTGCAGCAACACGCCAACTCGCCAAACGTCAAATCACTTGGCTACGCAGTCAGCCAGAGCGAGTGATTATTGATTGTTTTAGTTCAAATGTACCGGGGCAGGTGTTAGCGCAGGTGAAATCACTATTAGCATAATCGCATTGAAACCCAATAAAAAACCACACTGTTCAATCTCGCACAGTGTGGCTTATTCTCAAACTAACAACTACAATTAAACAACTACCGTCTGTGGCTGACCTTCTTGTTGAGCGATGATTTCACCTAAAGCATAAACCGTCTCACCTTGGTCTTTTAGTGTTTGAGTGATAGCTGCCTCTTCTTCTGCAGAAACCACAATTACCATACCGATACCGCAGTTAAATACGCGATACATTTCTTCTTGCTCG
>JAXECN010000060.1:0-2497 GCA_034093535.1 Pelistega sp. | reverse complement strand
AAAGACTCTGTCACTAAAGTCATGCAAAATCCTTTCTATCACTCCGCCAAAATAATCTGCCTCAATTTAGGTTCTAAGCGCTTCACAATCCCTGTTACCAAAGCATTGCCCATCATAAAATAACGATTGCGGTTAGGCATTGTATCCGTCCAATTCGGAGGAAACATCTGAATAAGCTCACACTCGACGGGTGTTAGGATACGATATTGTTGAAGTTGCTCATCAAAGACAATATGAGATGATCGGTTCAGTGTACCCTCACTGGTCAACATGGTGCGCGCAGGTTCATCCATCTTTTCAGGAAAAGCCATTGCTCCTTCACTATAAATATATTGATGACCGTTAGCAGCAGTACGCTCAATTCGTTTTCCTCCCTTGAGATACTTCCATTTATCCAATTTATCATGTGGTACGACATACTGCTGAATATCATTTTTTTGATAAGTGCTCGCTTGTTGAATCACCTTTGCTAGCGGATAAACCACTTCATCCTGCACTTTCGGTTTTGCATGCCACACTCGACCATTTTGCATTATCCCCATATCTTCAAATTTACCTTCTTTATATAAATTTGAAACATCAAGTACTTCTGCATAGGTATTCAAGCTAAAACTCTGGGCTTGTGTTATCTCAGACACAGGAAAAACAGAACTAAAAAAGTTATCCTCATCAATATCCACCTCTTTCGCTAATAGCTGTTGTGCAAACTTCAATGTTTTTTGAAAAGCAAGTATAAATACTCGGCGGCGTTTTTGAGGCATGCCATAATCACCTGCATTTAAAACACGCCAGTGCACACAATAACCTAGGTCATCAAAGGTTTTAAGCATAATAGCAAAATCACGCCCTCGTTGAGATGATGGTGATTTTAATAAACGGTCTACATTTTCTAATAGAACAAACGGTGGTTTCTTATAGTCTAAAACCTCTTTGATATCCCAAAAAAGAACACCTTTTTTCCCTTCAATACCTTTTTCATTATTTAATGAACGCGCTACGGAATAATCCTGACAAGGAAAGCCCCCTACCAATAAAGTATGCTCAGGAATTGTCGATTTATCCACCTGATGAATATCTTGATTAGAATGATTTTCTAACCCAAAACGCTTTACATAGCAATCAAAAGCATGCTGCGTCTTAGTTGATGGCTCAAACTGATTCGCCCAAACAAACTCCCAATCTTTTTTCTCGATAGCTCGCCCGTCTGAATCTACCTCAGTAATGTTATTTAGCCCTACACGAAATCCACCGACCCCTGCAAACAACTCGGCAACTGTTAATTTCATACTGAGATTTTTCCTTTAAACCTTAAATAAACTAGCGAATGATTTTAGCGATATAGTCATTATTTAACCAAAAACATTGAGCTGTCATTTTATCACCATTTGGCAATTGATCCATATCTGCCTCTCCTCCACGACCATACGATACACCATCAATAATATAGGCAGAATGTTGTGCCCGCGGGCGTAAATGGAAAATATCTGTTTCTGTTTTTTTAGGCAAGTTATTTGTAATGCGATTCGCTGTAATCGTAAACTGCACGCCCTTCATAAAAATATCTTTATAACGTTGCCATTCATTTTTTACGATATTCTCTAAATCACTCAAAGGCATATTCCAGAACATCGATTTACGCAAGATATACTTCCCCTTATCACTTTCATGAAAAATGACAAATAAAAATCTTGCCTCTTCAAAGAATTGATAAATCTGAGACTCATCAAATGCATTATGAATAAAATCGGCAATAGGCACATTCGCAAAAGACATACTCTCTTTAGGTATACCATTCTTTTGTACACGAATTGTTTTCACAATAATATTTGCTTTACGAAATTCTGCCGCATCAGTATTGATACCCAACATCCGATTAACTAGCATTTTATTTTTTTGTTTTGCACTCGAACCCAGTAAGTCAAAACGCTGATAAAGACTATGCTCATCCATACCATAGTAGAAAGCAAGTTTTTTCTTAACCTCATCATCAAAACTACTCTCTGCAAGTTCATTATGCTTAAAAATTGACTCGTATTCATCAGATTGATTCAACACATAATTATTCAAAACAAACGTCATATAAGATTGTTTTAATGAATAAGCACGCCGTTTTGCTGGTTGACTAGAATTATAAAACTGTGGTTGCACACTTTTTGCTGCTGTAGCCCCTTTTGTGCAAGCACCTAGATAACGTGTATCCCCCTCAGATAGCTCATGAGCTAGACCTGCTCTAATTTTCTGAGAGATAGTCTTAAAATCCTCTTTAATAATCGCCAAGTCATTTTTTAACGATTCATCATAAAGATTGTAATAATACAGTTTCTTAATTTGATATGCTAACCGTGTTAACTCTCTTCTTCGCTCATACCATATCATGAGCATTTGACTGATTTTTTTCTTTAACGTAGATTTTTCAAAGTCCAGTGGGATTTCTTCATCGTTTGGAATCATAGAAATAACGAGTCGTTCTCCAGCTCTATAATCTCCTCTGGCATTT